>CAYLZN010000012.1:0-38393 GCA_964387935.1 uncultured Vicinamibacteraceae bacterium
CTGGCCCGCGCCCAGCGCACCCGCGACGTCTCGGTGGGCGTGCAGTACGAGCACGCGGGGGCCACCGCCAACAACGCCTACTCGACCACCTCCTACGGGCTCAGCGTCTCGGTGCCGCTGTTCCTCGGCTACGACTACCGCGGCGACATCGCCAGGAGCGAGGCCGACTACACCGCCGCCGAGCAGCAGCTCGTCGCCACCCGCAGCGCCATCGGCAGCGAGCAGGCCCGCCTGCGCGCCGAGCTCGACGCCAGCCAATCCCGCCATGCCCGCCACCCCGACGTGGTGCTGCCGGCCGACGAGACGGCCGCCCGGCTCACGGGTGACCCCGAGGCCCTCGCGCTGGCCCTGGAGCGACTGGAGCGCGCCGCCGGCGTGCCCTCGATGACGCAGCCCGCGCCGGCAACTGCCAGCCTGTTCATCGTCAACCCGCTGGCCGGCGCTGGCTCCCTCGTGAACCTCTTCTCGACGCACCCGCCGATGGCGCGGCGGATCGAGAGATTGCGCACCCTGCGCGAGCGCGGCGCGCTCGCCGCGTAGGGCAGGACGGCACGCCCAGTTCCCGACTCGACACCTCGATGGACGTCCTGCTGTTTCCCTTCGCTGAGTACTGGACGGTCTACGCCGCCTTCACCGCCTTCGTCCTCCTCATGCTCGCGCTGGACCTCGGCGTGTTCCATCGCGAGGCCCACGTCGTCTCGTTCAAGGAGGCGACGACGTGGAGCGTCGTCTGGGTCAGCCTGGCCCTGATCTTCAACTACCTCTTCTACCTTTACGCGGCGCACAGCTTCTCCGGCAACGAGCGGCTGCTCGCCGTCCCGGGGTTCGACCCCGACGCCGCGGCGAAGCGAGCCGGGCTCGAGTTCCTCACTGGCTACATCGTCGAGAAGTCGCTGGCCGTTGACAACATCTTCGTGTTCGTCGTGGTGTTCAGCTTCTTCGGCATCCCCGCGAAGTACCAGCACCGCGTCCTGTTCTACGGCATCCTCGGCGCCCTCGTGTTCCGCGCGACCTTCATCGCGCTGGGCTCGGTGCTCATGCAGTACAAGTGGATCGTCATCCTCTTCGGGGCGTTCCTGATCCTCACCGGCATCAAGATGCTCTTCGCCCCCGAGAAGCCGATCGATCCGGACAGGAACCCGCTGATCAGGGCGTTCAAGCGGGTGATGCCGGTCACCCCCCGGCTGCACGGCCAGCAGTTCTTCGCGCGAGTCGACGGGCGTCTCCACGCGACGCCGCTCCTGCTGGCCCTGCTCTTCCTGGAGCTCTCGGACATCATCTTCGCGGTCGACTCCGTGCCGGCCATCTTCGCGCTCACACGCGAGCCGCTCATCGTCTTCACGTCGAACATCTTCGCGATCCTCGGTCTTCGCGCGATGTACTTCATGCTCGCCGGCGCGGTGGACAGGTTCTACCTGCTCAAGTACGGCCTCGCCGTGGTGCTCGTGTTCGTCGGCCTCAAGATGGTGTGGCTCAACGAGTGGTTCGGCGGCAAGTTCCCGATCACGTGGTCGCTGGGCATCATCGTGGGCATCATCGCGGTCTCCGTGATGGCATCGCTCCTGAGGCCGAAGGGCCCGCGGCCGCTGGAATCCGGCAGCGGCGCCTGAGACGCCGACGCACGCCTTCGGGAGATACAATCGGGCTCCATGAGCGACACGCCCACCGTCGGCGTCATCATGGGCAGCACGTCGGACTGGGACACGATGAAACACGCGGCGGCCGTCCTGGAGCGGTTCGGCGTGCCACACGAGTGCCTGGTGGTGTCCGCCCACCGGACCCCGGCGTGGATGGCGGAGTACGCGGGCACGGCAGAGGCGCGCGGGCTCGAGGTGATCATCGCGGGCGCCGGCGGCGCCGCACACCTGCCCGGGATGGTCGCCTCGCAGACGCTGGTGCCGGTGATCGGCGTCCCGGTGCAGAGCAAGGCGCTCAACGGTCTCGACTCGCTGCTGTCGATCGTCCAGATGCCCGGCGGCGTGCCGGTGGCGACCATGGCCATCGGCCAGGCCGGCGCGACCAACGCGGGCCTGCTCGCCGTCGCCATGCTCGGCGTGCGGCGCCCCGAACTCCGCGAACGGCTGCGCGCCTACCGGGAGGAGCAGGCGGCCGCCGTGCGCCAGGCCGTGCTGTGAGCGCCATCCTGCCCGGCTCGGCCGTGGGCGTGCTCGGCAGCGGGCAACTCGGCCGCATGTTCGCCATTGCGGCGCGACGACTCGGCTACCGCGTGCACGTCCTGTCGCCCGAGTCGGACACGCCGACCGGCCAGGTGGCCGACCTCGAGATCGACGCGCCCTACGACGATCTCGATGCAGTGCGGGCGTTCGCGCAGCAGGTCCGCGTGGTGACCTTCGAGTTCGAGAACGTCCCTGCGGCCACCGCCGCCGCGGCGGCCGAGCACACCCTCGTCCGCCCGGCGGGCCCGGTCCTGCACACCACCCAGAACCGCGCCCGCGAGAAGCAGTTCCTGGCGTCGCGGGGGCTGCCCGTGACCCCGTTTGCCGTGATCGACACCGAGGAACAGCTCGCGGCGGCCCTCGCCACCCTGGGTTGCCCCGCCGTGCTGAAGACCGCGCGATTCGGGTACGACGGCAAGGGTCAGCAGCGGATCGCCCGCGCATCGGACGCCGGCGCGGCCTGGGAACAGCTCGGGCGTCAGCCTGCCGTGCTCGAGGCGTTCATCGATTTCGCCTGCGAGGTCTCGGTGGTCGCCGCCCGCGGCGTCGACGGCAGTATCGTCCACTACGGCGCCGTGCAGAACCGGCACAGCCGGCACATCCTCGATCTCACGCTCGCGCCCGCGCCGCTCGACCCTCGCGTCCAGGCGGACGCGACGGCGATCGCGCGCGCCGTGCTCGAGGCCTTCGACGTCGTCGGGGTCCTCTGCGTGGAGTTCTTCGTGACCCACGAGGGGAGGGTGCTCATCAACGAACTGGCGCCACGTCCCCACAACTCGGGGCACTTCACCATCGACGCCTGCGTCACGTGTCAGTTCGAACAGCAGCTGCGGGCGGTCTGCGGGCTTCCGCTGGGGTCGACGCAGCAGTTCGCCCCGGCCGCGATGGCCAACCTCCTGGGCGACCTCTGGGCCGACGCCGAGCCCGACTGGGCCGCGGCTGCGGCGTTCCCGGACGTGAAGATCCACCTCTACGGAAAGACCAGCGCACGACCCGGGCGGAAGATGGGGCACATGACCGCGACGGCCGGCACGACGGCCGAGGCCGCGGAACGGGTGCTGGCCGCAAGGGCGGCGTTACTGCGATAGGGACGGGCGTACGGCGTACGACGTACGGCGGCGTACGGTTCGGAGGGCCGGCCCTTTGAGGGCCGGCCTACAGGGCGTACGGCTTGCGATCGCGCCGGGGGAGGCTGGCCGCGGCGCTGTTCTTGCTTTGGGATCCCACATTCGGGCGTGCGCGCTGCGATGTACGCAGTCCCTGCACTCCGACCCGGCGGGGACGATGGTAGGATGTGCAAAGAACCTGAGATCATGGAAGCGAAGCGCGAAGCGACCGTCGACGACCTGCGGCGTGTGCGAGGCAAGGCGGAACTCGTCAACGGGGAGCTCGTGCTGATGTCGCCGGCAGGCGGACTTCACGGGTACGCGGTCGGTCGCATTTTTCGCAGCCTCGACCACTACCCTTGCGACACCCGAACCGGCTACGCGATCCCGGACAACGTCGGGTTCATCGTGGATCTCCCCAATCGCCGCTCGTTCTGCCCCGATGCGGCCTATCACCGGGGGCGGCTGGGACCCGACTTCGTGGAGGGGGCGCCCGTGTTCGCGGTCGAGGTGCGCAGCAAAGACGGCTATGGGCCGGCGGCGGAGCGCGCGATGGCGGCCAAGCGCGCGGACTACTTCGCGGCGGGGACGCTCGTGGTCTGGGACGTGGACGTCCTGCGCGAGGGGTGGGTCCGGGTGTTTCGGGCGAGTGCCCCCGAGCAACCCGCGACGTACGGTCGCGGCGAGACCGCCGAGGCGGAGCCCGCGCTGCCCGGCTGGCGCTTCAGCGTGGACGAGCTGTTTCCGCCGGACGACTCCGCGTAGGTGGTCGGTTGTCGGTCATCGGTCGTCGGTGCTTGCCGTCGGCACCGGGCGGCGTGCCGCGAGAACCGAAAACCGAAAACTGAAAATTGAAAACTGATCACCAAGAACTGTCGTGCACTTCCCGCGCGATGTCCGCGATGAGCGCGGCGCTCTTCTTCTCGTCCTCGATCCCGCGCACGAGCACCACCAGGACGTATGGCCGCTTCCCGTAGACGATGCCCGCGTCGTGGTGAATGCGCGTGATCTGGCCCGTTTTGTGGGCCACGGGCGTCCCCGGTGGCAGGCCGGCCGGGATGGCGTCCCTGAATTGCTGTCGTTTCAGGATTTCGATCATCTCTTCGCTGGCCGCCCTGGAGACGGTGCGCTGCTCCGCGATCGCCGTGAACAGCGTCAGCAGTCCCCGCGCGGTCGTCGTGTTGTTCAGGCCGGCGCGGAACGCCTTGCCGTCCTCCACGCCGCGCCGCACCTGCATGCCGTCGGCGCCGAGTTCGTGCACGGTCGAGCGGATCGCGTCCACGCCCAGTCGGTCGATGAGGATGTTCGTTGCGAGGTTGCTGCTCACCGTGATCATCGCCTCGCACAGACGACGGTAGGTCATCGACTGGCCGACGGCCTTGTAGACCTCCGGATCCGAGTCGTCTGCTGCTGCAAGTTCGTATGGGCTGCCGTCGACCATGCTGGCGAAGCGGTTGGTGACGGGCACCGAGTCGTCCAGCGAGAGGCGGCCGGCGTGGGCCTGCCGGAACAGCTCGATCATCACCGGCACCTTCATCGTGCTCGCGGCGTGGAACAACTCGTCTGGCCTGATGAGGATCTCGTCGCGGCCATCGAGCGTCCGGAACGCGACGGCGACCTCCGCGCCGCTCGGCCTGATGAGCGCTTCCAGCCTGGGGGCGAGCGTCCCGGCTGCCGGAGGTGGAGGGCTCTGGGCGTGTGAGCGGCTTGCCTGCGCGGAGGCCCCGCCTGCGGCGAGGGCGAGCGCGACGGCGACGAGCGATGACGCGCGCGAAAGTTGCGACGAGGCGGGCTGCGGGTGTCGATTGCGCAGGGTAGCCATGACTGCGACCCAGTTTTCGTCAAGTCGGGATCCGGGGACAAGTCCAGCCTGAGCCCGGAGCCGTGGCCTCGAGCCCCGAGCCCCGAGCCTTGCGCCTGCACCTTGCCCTCCCGCCCGTACGCCGCCCTGTCCGTACGCCGCCCTGGCCGTACGCCGCCGTACGCCCTCCCGTCCGTACGCCGCCGTACGTCGTACGCCGTACGCCGTACGCCGGTTTACAATCCCCCCAATGACCCGTTACGGCGTGTCCTGCTGGGCTCAAAGTGTGCCCAGGGCCCGGCGGCCAGCCTGGCCGCGATTGCGCGGCGATCAGGAGTGCCAGGTGGTCGTGGTCGGCGGAGGACTGGCGGGCTGCGCGTCCGCATACGCATTCGCCCAGGCGGGCGTCCGGACGTTGCTGGTCGAAGCTGATCGCGTCGCGGGAGGCGCCACGTCGCTGGCGACGGGCCTCATCGATCCCGGTGCGGGGGCCCGGTTCCTCGATCTCCGCGAGCGGCACGGTCTGCGGGCGGCGAGGCACATGTGGGATGCAGGCCGGCACGCGGGCCTCGACCTGCTGGCGCTGGCCAGGCGGCTGCGGATTCGGTGCGACCTGGCGCGGCTCGGCGTCATCGACGTCGCCGGGACGGAGGCGGCGCTCGTGGCGCTCGAGCGGGAGTACCGCGCGCTCACCGAGGCGGGGTTCGGCGGGGCCTGGCTCACCCGCGTCCGGACCAGGGCCGCAACCGGGCTCGAGGCCGAGGCTGCGCTGAAGCAGTGTGACGGGGGCTGGGCGAATCCGGTCAAGCTGGCGCTCGGTCTGGCGACTCACGCCGAGCGCCGAGGTGCGGTGATCTTCGAGCGGTCTGACGTTCAGCGCATCGATGTCGGGTCGAAGGCGGTTGAGCTTCGTTTGGATGGCGGCCGTGTCCGTGCCGAGGCGGTTGTGATCGCGTCGGCGTTGCCTGGACCCGGGCTCGTAGCGCTTCACCGGCACCTGGCGGCTACTGACGCGACCGTCGCGGTGACCCCGCCGCTGCCGGCGTCCCTGCGACGGGCGGTGGGACCCACGGCGAGTGTGGTCCGGGACTGGCAGCGGCCGCCGCACGTCTGGCGGCTGGCGGGGGACGGGTCGCTGATGTTGTGGCAGGCCGGTCAACCCGCCGTGCCGGCCCGCCAACGTGACCGGGCCACCGTGCAGCGGACCGGGCAGCTCATGTACGAGTTCTCAGTGCTTCAGCCCGCCGTGTCGGGAATCGTGCCGGCCCTGGGCTGGACGGCCGCCAGCTTCCGCTCCGCGGACGGCATGGTCATCACGGGCCCCCATCGCAACTTCCCCAGGCACCTCTTCGTCACGGGACTGGGCGTGGACGGCCTGCAGGGCGCCTGGCTCGCGGCCCGGCTGAACCTCAGGCATTACCTTGGCGCCGCGGAGAAAGGCGACGAACTGTTCGGGTTTGGGCGGTGAGCGCCGCGCTTGCCGTGCGGGCCCTGCCCCCAGCCGCCTGCTTGGCCGTACGCCCAACCGTACGCCGTGCCTTACGCCCAGCCGTACGTCGTACGCCGTACGCCGTACGCCGGTTTATACTCCCGCCCAGGGTTCCCGAACCTGGCGCAGGACTTGGACGTCTACCGATCGATGTTGCGGGCACTGCGCCTGCACCAGCCTGACGCCGGCCAGCCGGCACCCTGTTCCGTAAATGTCTTGCCGCCCGTCGGGCAAGGAGGATGCGCTCCGATGTCATTTCTCAATTCCGCCTCTCGCGCCTCGTCGGCGCGCAGGATCGGCCGTTTTTCGCGCCTGATGGCTGCTGCCGCGGCGCTGCTGCTGGCCGTCGTGGCCGCGACTCCCGCCGCCGGGCAGTCCACCGCCATCAACGGCACCATCGAAGGCACCATTCTCGACTCGTCTGGGGCGGTACTCCCCGGCGTCACGGTGCTCATCGTCAATCTGGACACGGGGACCGAGCGCACCGTCGTCACCAACGAGCAGGGCATCTACCGTGCGCCGCTGCTGCCCCTGGGGACCTACAAGGTGACGGCCGAACTCGAGGGGTTCAAGAAGTACGAGCAGACGGGCATCACGTTGAGCGGCGGGCAGACCGCGGTCGTCAACGTGACGCTCAGCGTCGGCGCCCTCGCCGAGGTCGTGTCCGTGGTCGGGGAGTCGGCAATCGCGCAGCCCGGCAAGATCGACCTCGGGCGCACGATCAGCTCCACCGAGGTCAGGAACCTGCCGCTCGTGTCGCGCAACCCCTACAACTTCGCCTTCCTGCAGGCGAACGTGACCGGGTACGAGAACAACGAGTTCGGCGTGCCGCGCATCAACGCCAACGGCACGCAGATGCGCACCAACTACCAGATCGACGGCAACACGAACACGCAGAAGGACCGCGCGGGCCTGCGGTTGCTGCCGGCGTCCGAGATCATGGTGCAGGAGGTCAAGGTCATCACCAACGGCTTCGCGCCGGAGTTCGGCCAGACCACGGGCATGGTCTACAACGCCATCACGCCGTCGGGGACCAACAACTTCCGGGGGTCCGGCAGCTACCGCTTCCGCCGCAAGGCCATGTCGGAACGGCCATTCTTCCTCGCGCCCACGGCGAAGAAACCGGACACCCACGTGGACAACTTCACCGCGACGCTCGGCGGGCCGATCGTGCGCGACAAAGTGCATTTCTACACTGGCTGGGAATACGTCGATCGCGACCTTTCGGCCGACCGTGTGATCAGCGTGACGCCGGCCAACGCCACGGCGCTCGGCCTCGGCACCCTGCCCGGCGTCATCCCCGCCAGCCAGGGTGTGAACTTCTACCTCGGCAAGGTGGACGTGCAGGCGAACCCGGCGAACCGGCTGTCGTTCCGCTACCTCTTCTTCGACAACAATTCGCCGTACAACATCGGCGGCGGCCTGAACACGCCGGAGCGCGCCACGGACTTCGGCGACCGGATGAACTCGGTATCCGCCCAGCTCGTGTCCACGCTGGGGGCGACGAAGTTGAACGAACTCCGAATTCAGTTCGCGCAGCGGAAGCAGTCGCGGGTGGCAAGCGACACGGCCGGGGCGGCCCCCGCGATCGTCGTGTCCGGGGCGGCCAACTTCGGCGCGCCGCTCGACGGGGCCCAGAGCGCGGGCTTCCAGTTCAAGCAGGGCATCTGGCAGGTGCTCGACAACTTCACGTGGATCATGGGTCGCCACAGCCTGAAGGCAGGCTTCGACATGCAGTTCGTCGCCGACGACCGCATCAACACCGTGCGCCAGATCTACACGTTCCCGACGGTGGACGCCTACAACCTGGCGAAGAGCGGCGCCAATCGCTTCAGCTACGCCGGCTACCAGCAGGACGTTGGCGACCCGACAGTCAGCTACGACTCGGGCTTCTACGGCTTTTTCGTGCAGGACGACTTCCAGCTCTCACCGCAGATCAAGCTGCTGGTCGGTCTGCGCTACGACATCTTCTCCGTGCCGGACTCGCGGCCGTTTGCCGGCAACCCGCTGTCGAACGAGTTCAAGACGGACATGAACAACTTCGCGCCGCGGGCCGGGCTGTCGTGGTCGCTCGACGCGGAGGCGCGCACGGTGTTGCGCGCCTCGACGGGGATGATGTACGAGCCGCCACTCCTCAACTTCTACGAGGACGCGATTCTCCGCACCGGGGATCCGAAGAGTTTTACGGTGTCCCTGAACCCCACGAGTGCCGGTGCGCCCGCCTTCCCGAACGGTATCTCGACGGCCTCGCCGCCACAGCAGAGCATCGTCGCGATCGACGGCGATTTCAATACGCAGTGGGCCTGGATGACCAACATCCAGCTCGAGCGCGCCATCACCAACACGATGTCGGTCGCGGTGGGTTACGTGAACTCGATGGGCCGCAACCTCCCGGTGCTCATCGATACCAACCTGATCCCGACGGGTCTGACCCTGGCGGACGGACGCCCGATCTACTCGACGGCGGTCAACGCCGCGACGCGCGTGAACCCGACGTTCAACCACATCGACACGTTCCAGTCGATTGCCGAGTCGGACTACAACGCGTTCACCCTGACGTGGAACAAGCGCATGAGCCAGGGGTTCCAGGCGCAGGCGACGTACACGTTCGCCAAGGGCGAAGACAACGCGCCGCTCACGGGCACCTACGTCGTGGGCAGCGGTGACGACCGCGTGTCCGATCCGTCGAACCTCGACCGCGAGAAGGGTGTGACCCCGTTCAATCAGGCGCACACGTTCTCGTTCAGCACGGTCATCGCCCCGACGTTCTCGGGCGACGGCCTGGGCGTGGCGCTGGCCAACAACAATCAGCTCGGTCTCATCTGGACGCTGAACAGCGGTCTGCCGTTCAACATCCGCGCGAATCGTGACCTGAATCTGGACGGCGTCACCACCAACGACCGCCCGCTCGACATCGATCGCAACACCGGGCGGCTCGGGACCGTGAACAACTTCGACCTCCGGTACTCACGGTTCATCCCGGTCTCCGGGACGTTCCGGGGCGAGTTCTTCTTCGAGGTGAAGAACCTGTTCAACACCGAGAATGTCTCCGCGGTGAATCGCGTGGTCGCGGTGGATGCCCTGGGCAACCCCACGTCGCCGTTGCCCGCGGTGGACGCCTTCCCGCCAACGGGTGGCTACGATCAGCGCGCGATGCAGATTGGATTCAAGGTGCTGTTCTGATCGACATGCGGCCATGACCGCCAGGGCCAGACGTGCCGACCACTGAACACCAGGGCCGCTCATCGTCAGATGGGCGGCCCTCTTTTTCGCGTACGCCACCGCTCCAGCCATGCGCCGCCGTGCGCCGCCGTACGCCAGCTCTCCTGCCGTACGCCGCCGTACGTCGTACGCCGTACGCCGTACGCCCGTCCCTATCCACCATGAAAAAACCCGCCATCGTCCTCGCCGCGCTCGCCATGCTCACGGCCGTCCACTCCGAGCCGGTCGCGCAACTCCGCCTGCAGCCCGTCGTGGACCAGCAGGGCAAGGTGGGCCTCGGGCTCGCCTTGCGCCGGCTGAACTCGGTGGGCACGCTGATGATGACCACCGCGCATCCCGACGACGAGAACAACGCGCTGCTGGCGCAGGTGGGCCTCGGCGAGGGGTGGCGGACGACGCTCGTGAGCGCGACGCGCGGGGACGGCGGCCAGAACGAGATCGGCCCCGAGCTCTTCGACGCGCTCGCCGTCCTGCGCACCGAGGAGCTGGCCGCGGCGCATCGCTTCGACGGGGCCGAGCAGTTCTTCACGCGCGCGGTCGACTTCGGCTACTCGTTCAGCATCGACGAGACGTATCAGAAGTGGGGACGCGAGGAGATTCTCGGTGACTTCGTCCGCCTCATTCGCACGACTCGCCCAGACGTGATCGTCGGGTTCATCTGGGAAGGGCGTGGCGGCGGCCAGCACCATCAGACCTCCGCACGGCTGACGGCCGAGGCCTTCCGGGCCGCGGCCGATCCGAATCGCTTCCCGGAGCAGATCAGGGAGGGCCTGCGACCCTGGCAGGCGAAGAAGTTCTACTACTCGCAGGGGTTCTTCGGGCGCCAGGAGGCGCCCGCCGCGGGTCCGAAGACCCTGGCGGTCAACTCGAACGTCTACGATCCGCTCCTGGGCCGCACGTACACCGAGATCGGCGCCGAGGCGCGCAGCATGCACAAGTGCCAGGGCATGGCGCAGGTGCTGCCGCTGCCCGGGGCAGGGGAGCCGCGACGCTACACGTTGCACGACACGACGCTCGACGGAGGACCCGGTCGGCCGGATGCCTCCGTGATCGACGGCATCGACAGCTCGCTCGCCGGCCTCGCGCAGTTCGCCGGCCCGACGCCACCAGCCGCGCTGACGTCCGCCCTCGACGACATCGCCGCACAGATTGCCGCGGCATCGAACGCGCTGGCCGCCAGGGGGCCCGACGCGGCCGTGACGCCGCTGGCGGCCGGCTTCACGCGACTCGTCGTGCTGCGCAAGGCCCTCGGCGCCATGGGGCTCTCCGGCGAGGCGGCCTACGACATCGACTTCCGCCTGCAGCAGAAGGAGCGCCAGTTCCGTCACGCGCTGGTGCTTGCCAACGGCCTTCGCCTCGACGCGCTGGCCGACGATGGCCTCGTCGTGCCGGGACAGAAGGTGAACGTGTCGCTGCGAGCCGTGGCCCGGGGCTCGACGAGCGTCTCGGTGACGGGGACGACGATCGCCGGCCTCGACATCACGTCGCCGGCGTGCGCCGACGGGACCACCGTCGGTGGCCGCGTGTTCGAGTGCCGCGTCGAGGCGGTCGTGCCCGCCACGGCGAAGGTCACCGCACAGTACTTCCGTCGCCTGCCCGACTTCGCGCGCTACGAGTTCGACGCCGACGTGCCGTTCGGCCTGCCGGCCCGGCCCACGCCGTTCCGGGCCACCGTCCAGCTTTCCGTGGCCGGCGTCAGCTTCCCGTGGGAACTGCCGATCGAGTATCGCTACGAAGGCAATATCTTCAGCGGCGAGAAGCGCATGGAGCTCACCGTGGTTCCGGCCATGGCCCTCCGTCTCACGCCGGAGATCGCCATTGTCCCGACCGGCGTGGCGCCCCAGCGGACCCAGGCGACGCGCGAGGCCCCTGGGCGCGAGGTGCGCGTGTCGGTGATCAATCACGCGAAGGGCGCGGCCACTGGTGAGGTCAGGCTGGAGCTGCCCGCGGGCTGGACGGCGACGCCGGCGACCGCGCCCGTCGCGTTCTCCCGCGAAGACGAGGCGATCACCGTGCGGTTCCGGATGATGCCGCAGGTGAAGCAACCGGGCGAGTACCAGATTGCCGCGAAGGCCCGCTCCGGGCAGACCGACTACGACCTCGGCTATCAGGTCATCGAGTACCCCCACACGCAACGTCGCCACGTCGTCGAGCCGGCGCACGCGCACGTGAAAGTGCTCGACGTGAAGATCGCCCCGGGCCTGACCGTGGGCTACGTGATGGGTGTGGGGGACCAGGTGCCGCCTGCCATCGAACAGCTCGGGGCGCGCGTGGAGCTGCTGTCGTCCGACGACCTTGCGTGGGGGGACCTGTCCCGGTACGACGTGATCGTGACCGGCGTGCGCGCCTACGAGCGCCGCATGGACCTGCGCGCCAGCAACAACCGCCTGCTGGAGTACGCCCGGCGCGGTGGCACGGTGCTCGTGCAGTACAACAAGTTCGAGTTCAACGACGCGCAGTTCGGACCGTACCCGATCAAGGTGAGCAGCAATCGTGTGACCGACGAAGCCGCGCCCGTGACCGTGCTGGTGCCGGCACACCCGGTGTTCTCGACGCCGAACCGGATCGACGCCAGCGCCTGGACCGGATGGGTGCAGGAACGCGGGCTGTATTTCCTCGGCGATCGCGACCCGCAGTACGTCGATCTCGTCGAGGCCGCCGACACCTTCGAGTACAACGCCGGGGTCAAGCGCGGCGCGCTCGTCGAAGCGCGAGTGGGCAAGGGGCGCTGGATCTACATCGGCCTGAACCTGTGGCGCCAGTTGCCCGCGGGCACGGAAGGCGCGTATCGGCTCATGGCGAACCTGGTCAGCCTCGGCGGCGCGTCGGGCGGTGGGGCGGCCGGAAATCCATAGGTCGTCGGCCGCCAGGCACTTTCCGATCTATTCTGTTAGCTCGACGGTAGGGGTCGCTCTGGCGACCCCGCGCCTTCCTGGAGGCATGAGGTGGCACGAGGGGACGCTCGCATCGAACACCTGTTGCGGAGAGCGGCGTTTGGCGCGACCGACGAGGAGCTGCAGGCGTACTCGCACCTGGGGTATGCGGCCGCGCTCGACCGCCTGCTGAACTACGAGTCGGTGGCCGACGTCGTCGATTCGCACATCGGCCAGCCGGGCTACGTCGGTGTGACCGCGCGTGGCCAGTTCCTCCCCAACACGGTCATTGCCGACTCCCGCCAGCGCTGGCTGTTCCGGATGGTGCACAGCCAGCGGCCGCTGCAGGAGAAGATGACCCTGTTCTGGCATCACCACTTCGCCACTGCCTACAGCAAGATCGCCGGTGTCTACGGCTCCGAGATCGGGGCGCGCATGATGGCGGCCAAGGCGTCCGAGGACGGGGGGCGGGTCCAGGGCCAGCTCGAACTGCTGCGCGAGCACGCGCTGGGCAACTTTCGCGACATGCTGGTGGCCATCGCCAAGGATCCGGCGATGCTCGTCTGGCTCGACGGACGCCTCAACACGCGCACCCGGCCGCAGGAGAACTTCGGCCGGGAGCTGATGGAACTGTTCAGCGTGGGCGTCGAGTACTACACCGAACCCGACGTCTATGCAGCCGCGCGCGTGTTCACGGGGTGGAATCTCCGTCGGAACACCGGCCCAGACGGCGTGGCGAAATACGACTTCTACTACGACGCCAACCAGCACGACACCGCGGCGAAGACCTTTTCGTTTCCCATCTACGCGGACGGCGGCAAGACGATTCCCGCGCGCTCGGCTGCCGATGGCCAGCAGGACGGGCTGGACCTGATCGACGCCGTGGCCCGGCACTTCGCGACCCCGCGACGCCTGGCGCGCAAGCTCTTCGCGTTCTTCGTCTCGGAGCTCGAGGAACCCAGCGAGAACTTCCTGCAGCGCATCTCCGGCGTCTACTACGGCTCGCGCTACGACATGGGCGCCGTCGTGCGCGCCGTGCTGACGTCGCCCGAGTTCGAGGCCTCGTCGAGCTACTACGCCCGCTACTCGTGGCCAGTCGAATTCGTCGTCCGCGCAATCAAGGAAGTGGGCTGGGTGGGCTTTTCGGTCAACGACACCCTCACGCCACTGAGCAACATGGGGCAGCAGTTGTACGAACCCCCGGACGTCAACGGCTGGGAGGTCGGCAAGGGCTGGTTCTCCACGGGGGGGTCGCTGGCGCGCATGAACTTCGCCTCGACCCTCGCGACCAACCAGCGCTTCGCGCTGCGCGACGCAGCCCGAGTGGCGAACAAGACGCCGGAGTCGGTGGTCTCGTGGTCGCTGCTGCGCCTCACGCCCGCAACCATGGAGCGCGGGCCGGTGGCGAACCTGGAAGCCTACGCCAACGCGGGCATCTCGAACTGGACGGGGTCCGACGCGCAACTGCTCCTCAAGGCGCCAGGGCTCGTGCACCTGATCGCGGCGTCCTCGGAGTACCAGCTCGTCTAGGAGACGGGGCGACACATGAAGGTCACACGGCGACACTTCGTCCGCGGCGGCGTGGCCGCCTTCACGGTTGGCGTTGCGGCCCCTGAGTTCCTGTCGGACCTCGCGCTGGCGCAGGGCTCCCGCTCGCGGAGCCTCGTCATCCTCTACCTGGGAGGCGGCAACGATTCGCTGAGCATGGTGATTCCGTACTCGGACTCGTCGTACTACAGCCGACGGCCGACGATTGCGGTGCCGGCGGGTAACGTGCTGCAGATCGGGAGCGACAGCGGCGGGATCAACCTCGGCCTGCACCCCAGGCTCACCGGCCTGCGATCGATCTTCGATCAGGGCCGCCTCGCGATCGTCCAGCGCACGGGCTATCCGAATCAGAGCCGCTCGCACTTCCTCGGCAACGACATCTGGGGGACCGCCAACCCCGGCAACTCGCAGGGCCCGGGATGGCTCGGCCGCTACCTGGACAGCCTCCCGTCTCCGGTCGATCCGCTCACGGGCTGGAACACGACTCGTGAGACGCCTCGGATCATCCAGTCCAGGGTCGTGGGTGTTCCAGCCATCCCGAGCGTGACGGGCTACGCGTTTGCGAGCCCCAGCGGCGGGGCCGAGGCGACCTACTCGAGGTCCGCCGCACAGTCCATCGCCTCACATGTCGCGATCGACCGTCCGCACCTGGCTTTCGTGAACGGCGTCGCCCGCGATGCCTTCGCGACGCTCGATCGCGTCGCCGCCGTGTCGCGCTACACCCCGACTGCGACCTATCCCAACACGGGGCTCGGTCAGGCGCTGCGCGCCGTCGCCGGCGCCATCGTCATCGGGGTCGGCACGAAGGTGTTCTACGTGACGACCGGCGGGTTCGACACCCATGCGTCGCAGAACCCCAACGCCACCAACGGCGCCTACTACACGCTGATGGCGACGATGAACGACGCGGTGCTGGCCTTCTACCAGGACCTGCAGAACCAGGGGCTGCTGAGCACGACGCTGGTGCTGCAGTACTCGGAGTTCGGACGGCGCATCACCGAGAACGGCAGCCAGGGCACCGACCACGGCGCGGCGAGCGTGATGATGGCCATCGGCGGCACGGTCCGCGGCGGGCTGTACGGCACCGCCCCGCGGCTGCAGCAGACGCCGGACAACCCGACGCTCGAGAACAACGCCGGCGACGTGACGATGGAGAACGACTTCAGGTCGGTGTACGCCAATGTCGTCGACCGGTGGCTCGGCGCGAACTCCGTGACGCTGCTCGGAGGCGACTTCAGGAAGCCGGGGCTCGACTTCATCTAGGCGCACGGCGTAGGGCGTACGGCGTACGGCGGCGTACGGTTGAGACACGGCGTACGGCGGGATCATGAACGGACACGAGGCCTCGCGTCGCGACGTGTTGAAGGTCCTGGGCGCTGCCGGTCTGGCACTGGCGGGCCGGACGCGCGTTGATGCCTTCCAGCGGTCCCCGCCGGCGTCATCGCCGCGCCTCCGCTGGGCCATGGGCTGGCTGCTCTGGCGCGATTTCAAGGGGCGCGCGATCGAGTTCGAGGAGGCGCTGCAGGACTTGAAGCGCGTCGGCGCGGACGGCATCGAGTTCACCCCACGGCCGGGTGAACTGGAGGCGCGCGGCCTGACCCTCGACCGCGTGAGGACGCTGGTGCAGCAGGCCGGGCTGTCGGTGTCCGCGCACTATCTCTCCACACCGCTCCACGACCCTGCAAAGAAGGAGGAGATCCTCCGGCTGGCACAGGAGAAGTTCAACAGCCTCCGGGCCCTCGGGGCCCGCCACATGGTCATCGGGCCACCCGCGCCGCCGGGGGGCGGAAACCGCCTCGAGGCCATCCAGCAGATCGCACCGGTCCTGACCGAGATCGGCCGCCGCGCAGGCGACCAGGGTCTCGTCGTCGGCATCCACCCGCACCTGAACACCGTGATCGAAACGCCGGCCGAGACCGACGCGATCATGCAGGCGACGGACCCCGCGTTCGTGGGTCTCGCGCTCGACACCGGGCACTATCACCTCGCGGGCGGCGACGTGCTGCAGGTGCTGGAGAAGCACGGCGCGCGCCTCAACTACCTGCATTTCAAGGATGCGGTGCGTCCGTTCACGAGGCCCGATTTCTTTCCCAACCTGCGGGAGCTGGGGCGGGGCGAGGTGGACTTCCCCGGCGTCGTGCGCGCGCTCGAGAGACTCCGGTACACGGGCTGGATCAACGTGGAGCAGGACTTCACGTCCTCGACGCCCAGGGAGTCAGCCGAGACGAGCATGCGGTACGTCCGTGACGTGCTGGTGAAGATCCATGCGTAGGCTCCCCAGGTCCGTCGCCGCCACCGCGATGGCGGTAGCGGCCGCGATCGCGCCGCCGCTTGCACAGGAGCGCCCTGAGACCACGCCCACGGGCGCGAGCGTGGACTACCACGTGCACCCCAAGGGCGACCTCACGGTGGAAGACGCCCTCCGCCGCTCGCGCGAGACGGGAATCTTCTACGGCCTCGCCATCAACGGCGGCCTCGGCTTTCCCATCGACAGCGACGCAGGCCTCGAACCATTCCTGCGCGAGATGACAGGCAAGCCCGCCTACGTCGCCTTTCAGGCCGAGGGCCGCGAGTGGGTGAGGTTGTTCACGAGGAAGATGCTGGAGCGCTTCGACTACGTCTTCACCGACGCGATGACCTGGAGCGACGACCGCGGCAAGCGCATGCGGCTGTGGATGCCCGAGGAAGTGGGGACGATCGAAGACGCCGAGGCGTTCATGGACATGCTCGTCGATCGGGCCACGCGCATCTTCGCCGAGGAGCCGATCGACCTCTACGCGAACGCGACCTACATCCCGGACCAGCTCGCGCCGAAGTACGAGGCGCTGTGGACGCCGGCGCGCATGAAGCGAATCGTGAACGGCCTGGCCGCGAACGGGATCGCGATGGAGATCAACAACCGGCGACGGATTCCGAGCGCCGCGTTCATCCGGCTCGCGAAGGCGTCGGGCGTGAAGCTCGCCTGCGGCACGAACAACGCGGGCGCGGCGGATCTTGGCCGCAACGAGTACTGCGCCGAGATGGTTCGCGTGTGCGACCTGCGGCCGGAGGACTTCTGGACGCCGCCCACGGACGGCCAGAAAGCCGTGCAGCGGCGTCGGTTGCTCAAGTAGCCGACGTCGAGCGCCGGCGCCAGGCCTGATCCTTGCGCAGCCATCTGGCACAGCGTAAAATGCCTTTTGGCAGGTGATGACATGGCGACGTCGAATGTGGTGGTCGAGGTCCTCGGCGGGGCGAGCGTGTTCAAGGGGAGATCCGCGCCAACCTCGATGGAACTACGCGAGCGCATTCGCCAGGGACTTCCGTATCGATCGCTCGAGTCCGTCCGGGAACGGCTCCGCCTGACGATGCCGGAGGCCGCCGGCGTGCTCAACGTCCCGCAGCGGACGCTGGCCCGGAGGCGGCAGGCCCGCAAGCTCGCGGCTGATGAGTCGGATCGCCTGTACCGCCTCGCGCGCGTGGCCGCCCACGCGTTCGCGGTGTTCGGCAGCGAGGAAGACGCAGCCGTCTGGCTGCGGCGACCGAACCGCGCCCTCAACGGCGAGCGCCCGATTCACCTGCTCGACACCGACGTCGGCGCACGGCAGGTCGAGGACGTGCTCGGCCGCATCGAGCACGGCGTGATCGGCTGATGCGCGTCTGGCGGGTTGCCGCCGCCGTGCACGCCGCGTGCGATGGCGAGGGTGCGCGCCGCTACGGGAGTCGCTGGACGCCACGAGGCCGCGCCTCCGTCTTTGCCTCCGCCACGCTGTCGCTCGCCGCGCTGGAACGGTTCGTCCACACCGACCCCGATCTGCGTGCCGTCCCGCTCGTGGCGATCGCCCTGGACATCGAGGAGGATCTCTCCATCGAGTCGGTGACCCTCCCCGATCTGCCCGCGCAGTGGCGGGCCTACCCCCCTCCGGCCGCCCTCGCAGCCATCGGGGCGCGGTGGCTGGAAGACGAGCGGAGCGCGGTGCTCTCCGTTCCGTCGGCGGTCATCCCTCACGAGCGCAACTTCGTCTTCAACCCCGGTCACGCCGATTTCGAGAGGATCACGATTTCGCCGTCCGAGCCGTTCAGCTTCGACCCGCGCATGTGGAAGGGCAGGCCGTGAGGCTGCTGATCGGGCAACCTACACCTTCACCCCGATCGACACGTGCTTGGTCTCGAGGAACGCGTCGAGACCCTCGATCCCCAATTCGCGACCCCAGCCGCTCTGCTTGACGCCGCCGAACGGGCACTGGCTCGTCGAGGGCACCCCGTCGTTGATGCCGATCGTGCCCGCCTCGAGCGTCTCCATCAGCCGGAACGTGCGGTCGAGGTTCTGCGTGAACGCGTAGGCGCTCAGCCCGTAGATCGACGAGTTGGCGAGATCGATCGCCTCCTCCTCGCGTTCGAACGCGCACACGGGCGCGAGCGGGGCGAACGTCTCCTCGTGCATGCACGCGCAGGACAGAGGCACGTCGGCCAGTACCGTGGGCTCGAAGAAGAAGCCCTTGCGGCCGGGCGCCCGCCTTCCGCCACAGAGCAGGCGTGCGCCGTTGGCGACGGCGTCCTGAACGTGCGCCACGGCCTTGTCCACACCGGCCTGGTCCACGAGTGGGCCGATGTCCACGCCTGGCTGCAGGCCGTCATCGACCTTGAGCGCCTTCACCCGCTCGACGAACGCCGCGAGGAACTCCTCGTAGATCGGCTTCTCGACCAGGACCCGGTTGGCCGCGATGCACGACTGCCCCGTGTTGCGAAACTTCGCCATCAGCGTGCCCTCGATGGCGACGTTCAGGTCGGCGTCGGCGAACACCAGCACCGGCGCGTGTCCGCCCAGTTCCAGGGACAGCGGCTTGATGCCGGCCGCGGCACCCTCGATCAGCACGCGCCCGACCTCCGTGGAGCCGGTGAACGTGATCTTGCGGCAGAGCGGGTTCGACAGGAACTCCTCGCCGAAGGCCGATGATGGCCCTACGACGACCTGGAAGACGCCGGCCGGCAGGCCGGCGTCGTGCACGCACTCGGCCAGCAGCAGGGCGCACACGGGTGTCTGTGAGGCCGGCTTCAGCACCACCGTGCAGCCCGCCGCCAGAGCCGGCGCGACCTTGCGCACCGCGAGCACGAGGGGGAAGTTCCAGGGGCTGATCGCACCCACCACCCCCATGGGCGTCTTCACGACGAGGTGCCGCTTGCCCTCCACCTGGTTCGGCACGATGCGGCCGTATGCGCGGCGGGCTTCCTCCGCGAACCACCGGAGGTGATCCACGGTCATGGCCACCTCGCCCAGGCTCTGCGCGAGCGGCTTGCCGTTCTCCAGCGTGATGACCTTCGCGATCTCGTCGCGGCGGGCCTCCACACGGTCCGCAATCGCGTGCAGGAAGGCGCCGCGCGCCTTCCCCGTCTGCCGCCGCCACTGCCGGAACGCCCGATGGGCAACGTCGATGGCGGCCTTCAGCCGCGCGCGGTCGGTCGTGCAGACCCGCGCGAAGGGCTCCTCGGTGGCGGGACTGACGATGGCCTTGACCGGTTCGGACGTGACGAACTGCCCGTTCAGATAGAGGGGATACGTCTTCACTTCGGCACCTTTGCCCAGTCCTTCAGGAACAGATCGACGGCCACGTCGGTGAGCGGGTGATCGTAGAGCTGGGTCATCACCTCCATGGCCATCGTGCAGATGTCGGCGCCGGCGAGCGCGGCTTCCAGCACGTGCGTGGGATGACGGACGGCCGCGACGATGATCTCGGTCGTGAACCCGTAGTTGTCGTAGATCGTCCGGATCTGCCGGACCAGCTCCATCCCGAAATGCCCCGCGGCGTCGAGCCGCCCGACGAACGGGCTGATGTAGGTCGCGCCGCACTTGGCGGCCAGCAGCGCCTGCAGCGGCGAGAACGTGACCGTCACGTTGGTCTTGATCCCCTCCCGGCTGAGGACCTTCACCGCCTTGAGGCCTTCCTTCAGGATTGGCACCTTGACGACGACGTTCTTGTGCAGCGCGGCGAGGGTGCGGGCCTCCTCGATGATCTCGGGCGCGGTGAGGGCGATCGTCTCGAGGCTTACCGGGCCGTCCACGGTGGCCAGGATCTCCGCATAGACCTCCCGCGCCGTCCGGCCGGTCTTCGCGACGTGCGACGGGTTCGTCGTGACGCCGTCGATGATCCCCCAGCTCCAGGCCTCCCGGACCTGCTCGGGGTTCGCGGTATCGAGAAAGAGTTTCATGCTCACGCCTCCTGAACGAGCCGGCGTGACGCCAACGCGGTCAGTTCACCGCCTCGCGCGTCCCAACGGCTCAACCTTGGCCCGCACATCCTCTTCGGAGAATGCGAGCTCGATGTTCCTGTGGAGTTCCCAGCGCTCCTCGTGCGTGACCACGGCGCCGGGCTGCAGGGTGATGAGGGGCGCGAGCGTTTCGAGCTCGAGCATCCGGTTGTTCGAGAACACCTCGAGCGAGGAGTTGAAGTCCGGGTACCGTGCGCCCTCGACGTGGTCGAATCGCTTGATGAAGAGATTGCCCTTCAGGTAATACGCCGCCCAGCCGACGTTGCTGTTGATGCCAACCTTCGTCCGTTCCTGCCCGCTGACGACCTTCTGGTGGAGCAGGATGTAGTCCGTGCCCCAGATCCAGCGGTCGTCGCGCATGTCCGTATAGGGCCACAGCGTCAGCGCCCGGTTCGGGAGCAGGCGGTCCGGGTGGAACGTCGTCGGCATCGGTGCGATGGCGAAGCCGCCTGGCGCCATCACGGAGATGGCCCACGGCGCGCACTCCACGGGCCAGGGGCCCATGTTGCGCAGCCGGTGCACGACCCGCACCACCGACGTCACCGGGTCGAGCGTGATCTCCATCTCCTTCTGGAGGCCGCTCGCCTTCTCGGTCGGCGATACCAGCAGGAGTCCACTGCCCAGCGGCTTCACCTCGATCGGGCTGTTGTCCGGCTCGTAGCTGCGGACCTTGTCCTCCGGCGCGTGCCAGAGGCGATGGCCGCCGTAGTTCTTCCACTCGCTGCCGCCGGTCTGGCCGGCGAAGTCCTCGCGCACGAAGAACAGGTTCGTGCCGCCGACGAAGCCGAACGACATGATGCGCGGCCCGATGTCGGTCGTCGCGATGAATTCGACGATTCCGTTGGACACGCGGTAGCTGTTCGGCCAGCCCTTGAAGGCGATCTTCTCGATGGTCACGGTCGCGCCCATGCCGGCCGTCGACATCGCCACGGCGAGCGCGGCGACGGCGGGCCAACGGGAATGCCGGCGGGGAGGGGCGGGCCTGGATGGCGCGGAGGGTGTCATCGCGTCTCCGGGAGCGGAACCCGCTCGAAGCGGCCTGCCAGCAGGATGAGAGCCAGGAGCCCCGCCGCGGGCATCAGCGAGGCCAGGGCGAACACGGGCACGTAGGAGATGCGGTCCACCAGGACGCCGGTGAGCAACGGAAAGAGCATGCCACTGATACCGCCCGCCACGCCGGTCAGCCCGGTGACGCGCGCGACCGCGGAGTTGGGGAACGTGTCCGACACGGCGGCGAACATGTTAGCCGAGAGCGCCGTGTGGCCGAGCAGCACGAGACAGATGGCGACCAGCGCCACCGGGACCGTCTTGACCAGGACGACGGCGAGGCTCAGGAAGCACAGGATGGCGCCACCACCCATCGTGATGATGCGCGCCTGGCGCACGGTGTAGCCGCGTTTGATGAGGTGCCCGGCGAGCCAGCCGCCGCCGATGCTCCCGAGGTCGCCGAAGAGGAACGGGACCCACGCGAAGAACGCGATGTCGGTGAGCGAGAAGCCGCGCTGGCGATAGAGATACTCGGGCAGCCAGTAGATGTAGAACTGCACGACCGGCCCGACGAGGAACCGGCACAGCATGAGGCCCCACGTCTGGGGCAGGCGGAGCAGAACCGCGTTTGGCGGGGCCGGTTCTTCCTTGGGCGGCTCGCCTTCGCGGATGTATGCCGCTTCGGTTGCCGTCAGTGCCTTGTGCTCTTCAGGGGTCCGGTAGAAGTAGTGCCACACGAGCGCCCAGACCATGCCGAGCAGGCTGGGGACGAGGAACGCCGCCTTCCAGCCCCAGTAGTGCATGATCGGCACGATCAGGAACGGGGCGACCGCGCTGCCGAGCATCGACGCGCTATTGAAGATGCCGACCGCGAACGCCCGTTCGCGGACCGGGAACCACTGCGCAACGACCTTGTTGCCGCCCGAGAAGTTGCCGCACTCGCCGGTGCCGAGCCAGAAGCGGAAGATGCTGAAGTGCAGCAGCGAGTTGGCCACCGCGTGCATGGCGTTGGCGATGGACCACCAGATGACCGCGAAGGTGAGCCCGAACCGGGCGCCCTTGCGGTCCATCAGCCAGCCCATCGGGAACTCGCCCGCGACCATGCCGAACTGGAACGCCGAGACGATGATCCCGTACTGCGTGTTCGAGAGCGTGAAGATCTCGCGCAGCTTCGGGGCCGTTACCGACAGCGTCTGGCGATCGATGAAGTTGATGACCGTGACGAAGAAGAGCATGCCCAGGATCCACCAGCGCACCTGCCGGTGCACCGGTGGCATCTCGGGGCTGGACGGGGTCGGCATCGGGGTCCCTTCGCCGCGCGGGGTCGCCTGGCGGCCCCGCGCGGTGGTGGTCAATCGTCAGGTCGTGATCGCGTCACCCTTGCCCGTCATGAAGGTCTTGTTCTTGTCGCCGACCCAGTAGCGGGCGCCGGCGATGCACCAGATGAACTCCAGCGGGTCCTCCTGCGAGAACACCGGGTGGTAGTTGAGCATCGGAATCGTCACCAGGTCGCCCTCGTTCACGTTGTGGACGAACGAGAGCTTCTCCGGCGACGCGTACACCTCCATCGATCCGTGACCCTTGATGAAGATATAGGTCTCCTCCTGGTCCGTGTGGTTGTGCGGCGGCCAGGAGCGCTGCATCGGCTGGAAGAACGTGTAGCCGGCCACCAGCTTGTCGGCGGCCTCTCCGACGTCGAACATCAGGTACACGTCCTTGCCGGCGAGGTGGCGGATCCGGTCTTCGCGCTTCGAGAACTCGGCGAACTTCGAATGGAAGACCGGGTGCGCCGTCTCGGCGGGCGCGCTGCACTGGAAGAGCGCCGCCGGCTCCTTGCCGTGGTTGTGGAGACGGAAGGAGGCGCCACGTGGCACGTACAGCGTGTCGTACGGCGCGAGCACGTACGGCGTGTCGCCGAGCTCCACCGTCACCGAGCCCTTCCACATGAATAGCAGGCTCTCCTCGTCGGGCCGGCAGAAGGACACGGACCGGTTGCCGGCCGGGACGCTGAACTCGCCGCAGCTCAGGAACTGGAGGTTGGCGGAATCAGGTACGAAGCGTTGCCGGAACTGGACCTCCGCCTGTGAAGCCCGCGACAGGATCGCGGGCTTCACGTCGGCCGCCGGCGCAGGACTGGCGTGCGTACTGGAGTCTCCCATGGGTCAACACTCCGACTGTCAGAACACGAACCTCAGCCCGAACTGCATCACCCGCGGGTCGGCGGCGCTCAGGAGCTTGCCGAAGTTCGCCCCGGCGGTCACTGTCGCGTTCGGGTTGTTGAAGTTCGTGCGGTTGAACAGGTTGAACGTCTCCCAGCGGAACTGGAGCCGCGAGCGGTCCGTGATCCGGAAGTTCTTGGCCAGGGCGAAGTCGAACGAGGCGTAGCCCGGTCCGCGGAACTCATTGCGCGACACGTTGCCGAACGTGCCGACGGCCGCCGCCGTGAAGGCCGCCGGGTTGAACCACTGGGTCTCGTCCGCGCCTGCGGGCGGCGCCGGGTCGCCCACCTGGTCCGCGTTGTCCTGCCCGATGGCCGTCAGCGAGCGGTCCGTGCCGCTCTTGACCGTGTACGGCAGGCCGCTGCGCGCGGTGAAGATGCCGTTGACCTGCCAGTCGTTGAGCAGCACGTTCGTCAGGCCCGTGAACGATTCGGACCGTGGCAGGTCGTATACGAACGACAGGTTCACACGGTGCCGGACGTCGAAGTCCGCCGGGCCCCAGTCGATATCGGGATCCCACGAACTCCTCGGGTACGACCCCGTGCCCTCGATGGTGGACGAGTTGTTGTCCTCGGTCTTTCCAATCACGTAGGTGCCGAGCAGCGTGAGGCCGCGTGACGCGCGCTTGGTGGCCGTCATCTGGAAGCCGTTGTACTCGGACCGCTGGAACGGCGTCGCGATCTCCATCGCGCCCATGCCGTTGACGGAGTAGATGCGTCGCGCCTGGGTATTGCCCGTCGTGGCGCCGGGACCGTACACCGCGGGGTTCAGCTCGATCGCGCCCATGATGTCCGTGCCCTTGTTGCCCACGTACGCGAGCGAGAGGGCCACGTCCCACCAGATCTGCTGCTCGAAGGTGATGTTCCAGTTCTGCGAGTAGCCCTTCGGCGCATCGGGATCGAGCACGCCGCCGCCGACCGGCCTCACGTACTTGAACGTGTCGAAGTCTTCCGGCTGCACGCGGGGGAATGGGTAGGGATTGCCGCCTGGAACGTTGCGGAAGGGATCCTGGAAGCTGTAGGGGTTGACGGTATCGACAGTGAGCACGCTGGGCTGGGTGCTCACCGTGCGCGTGTAGATCGTCAGCGCAGGGTCGATGTAGAAGATCCCGTAGCCGCCGCGCAGCACGGTACGGCCCGTGCCCAACATGTCCCAGGCGAACCCGACGCGCGGCGCCCACGCGCCCCAGTCCTTCGAGAACAGCGTTTCGGGGATGTCCGCGTCACCGGGATACACCATCCCGACCGGCGCATCAGGAGCCATCGTGGACCGCTGGCCCTCGACGAAGCCGACGAGGTTGTTCAGCGAGTCGGTCGGCGGCAGCCAGGGTTCCCAGCGCAGGCCCGCGTTGAGTGTGAGGTTGCTCGTGACCTTCCAGTCGTCTTGCACCCAGAAGTGGTACTTCGACTCGGACAGTTCGAGGGCGCGGCCGGAGTCCTGCACGAAACGCGACGGTAGACCGAGGACGATATCGGCCGGCAGGTAGCCGGTCCGCGACCCGTTGAACGTCCAGGTGCCGACCGTGAAAGACGCGTCGAGTACGTAGAGCCGGTCGAACTGCGTGTCGATGCCGAACTGCAGGTTGTGCCGCCCCTTGCTCCAGATGGCCGTGCCCTTGAAGTCCCAGGTGGACGGCGTCTGCTCGAGACCGCCGCCAGAGAACAGGTTGAACAGCGGCGCACCGAAGAACCGCACGCCGGGGAAGAAGTCCGTCTCGATGCTCTGCGGGGCGTTCACGCCATATTCCTGGAGCGTCTTGACGTTGGGCGTCAGCGGCTCCTGGACCCGCCGGAACTTGGAATAGGCCCCCGTGACGCTCAGCAGGAAGTTGTTGGAGAACACGTGATTGTTGCGCACCATGAAGCTCTGGTTGCGGAAGTCGTTGTCAGCGAAGAACCCGGGCGGCGCGTTGAAGGGGCGCTGGAACCGGTTGGCATCGTAGAAATAGCGCGCCGTCAGCCGGTCGCTGGACGTCAGCTCGTGGTCTACCCGCACCGTGACCTGGTCGTCGTCGACGTCCTGACTCGTGGGCGAAACCAGGTTCAGCCCGCTGTTCGGCAACGGCAGCAGATCGGTGAGGACCTGCCGCACGATCGGATCGAGCCTGTTCGAGGGGATGATGTTACCCGGGAACGCCTGCCCGGTCGTCGGGTCGATGATCGGGGTCGTGACGCTCGAGAAGTTGCCATCGCGCTCGGCCTGTGTCAGCGAACGAATGCTGCTCGAGCCCGGCGAGGAACGCCGCCTCGTGCCCTGGTACGCCCCGAAGTAGAACGTCCTGTTCTGGATGATCGGTCCGCCCAGCGTCGCGCCGAACTGGTTCTGCTTGTAGGGCGGCTTGTCGCGCCCCGCCTTTTCGGCGAAGTAGTCGTTCGAGTTGAAGGCCCGATCGCGCAGGAACTCGAACGCGCTGCCGCGCAACTGGTTCGTTCCGGACTTGGTCGCCAGCTCGACGAGGGCGCCCGCCCCCGCCGTGCGGGCGCTGTAGTTCGCCGACTGCACCGTGAACTCCTCCAGCGTGTCCGGGTTCGGCATCGTCGGCGCCGAGCCGAAGAACCGGTTGTTGTAGTTCGACCCGTCCAGCCGGAAGTTGTTCTGCGTCGCGCGGAGGCCGTTGACGGTCAGGCCCTGATTGTCCTGCTGCCCCGTGACGGTCCCTGCGTTGGTGATCGACGCCCCCGGCGTCAGGATGACGAGCTGCAGCGGGTTCCTGCCGTTGAGCGGCAACTCCTCGACCTGCCGGGACGTCATCGCCGTCTGCACCGTGGACGACGTGGTCTGCACGAGGGGCGTCGCACCGGTCACCTCGATGGTCGTCTCGAGGCCGCCGGGCTCCATCGTCAACTTGATGTCGATCGCCTGCCCCGTGACCAGCGTGAGATCGGAGCGCACGATCTTCTGGAACCCGTCCAGCGTGCCCGTGACCTCGTACTGACCGATCGGCAACTCGGGGCAGCGGAAGATGCCCACCTCGTTGGTGGTGCCCTCCACCGTCAGCCCCGTGCGCACGTTCTTGCAGGTGACCGTGACGCCAGGCAGCACGGCGCCGGTCGAGTCCACCATCGTCCCGCTGATGCTGCCGATGGCGCCCTGCGCGCGCGCGGTGGCCGGAAAGGCCAGTGCCAGCAGCAGGATGAGGCACGGCACGTAGACGAACAACGCCATGAAGGAACGCTTCGGACGTCCTGACATGAGAGAGCCTCCTGACCGGGGACGGTCGTCCCCGGATCGACAGCCGGCTGGCCTAAACGTCTTCCTCGATGCGGGTGCCCGTGGCATCGAAGCGCATCCGCTTCTTCTGCCAGTACGCGGACTTCGCGAGATGGACGGGGTCGCAGGCCTGGATGCCGATCTCGATGTCGGCGCTCGGCGTGCGGCCGTCCCGCCCGGCGTCGAGGAACTCCGTGACGTGAGCGACTTCCAGGTTCTCCGTGGATTTCTGTTCGAGGGGCTGGCCCTTGTTCGGGCGGAACACGTAGCCGTCGCGGGCGATTTCCAGGGAGCCCTCGGTGCCCTGGAAGAAGACCGACGGCCGCGGGGTGGCCACCGTGAGCACGGACGATTCGAAGTGCAGGTTCCATCCGCTCTTGTATTGCAGGATGGCGCTCACGGTGTCCGGGTTCTCGCGGCCGTCGTTCAACTGGTAGATGCCGCCGCTGGCCACGGCGCTCGACGGGCGTGGTTCGTTCATGAACCACTGCGCCACATCCACCCAGTGCGTGAGGATGTCGGCGAGCAGCCCGCCGCCGTAGTCCGGGAAGTAGCGCCACGAGTCGTAGCGAATCCAGTCGAAGGGGACCTTCTTCGCGGGCCCGAGGAACGCCTCCCAGTCGAGGCCGGCAGGCCTGGGCTGTGGAGCGATCTTGCGACGCTGCCAGGGGAAGTCGCTCCAGATCGCCCGGACGAAGATCACCTTCCCGAGCTTCCCCTGGTCGAAGTATTCGACCTTGGCCTGCTTGTAGTGGGCGCCGCTGCGCTGCTGCGTGCCCGTCTGGCAGACCTTGCCAGACTTCTTCACGGCCGCGACCAGGCGCGCGCCTTCCTCGAGCCTGTGGGTGGTGGGCTTCTCGAGGAACACGTGCTTGCCGGCCGCGAGCGCATCGAGCGTCTGCTGCTCGTGGAGGTGATCCGGCGTGCCGATGAGCACCGCGTCGACGTCCGGCCGCGCAAGGGCCTCCTTGTGGGAGACCAGTTCGGGCGCCTTCACGCCGAGCATCTCGGCCGCGCGCCGGCGCTGGACATCGAATACGTCGGCCACGCACACCAGTTCGGCGCGGCCCGTGCCGAGCATCGCCTTCATCACCTCGCGGCCACGGCGGCCGCTGCCGATGAGCGCGACGCCGACGCGATCGTTCGCGCCGAACACCCGGCTGGACGAGAGCGCGGAGAGCGCGAGCCCTCCGGAGGCGGCGAGGAATTCCCGGCGTTGCATGCTACCTCCCGAAGAGCGTGCGAAGCGTCTCACGCGCCGGGGCCACGGCGCTCTCTCCTGGCTTCGACCCGTCGGCCCGTTCTTCCTCCGCGATCGTCCAGCCGCTCCAGCCGGTGCTGCGAACGGCCGCGGCGAGCGGCTTCCAGTCCACCTGCCCCTGTCCGAGCGGGACCTGCACCTCTCCCTTGAAGTCGCGAAGGTGCATCCCCGCCATGCGCCCACGGTGTTCGCTGAAGAACGCCGCCAGGTTGACGCCTGCCCGCCACGCCCAGCCGCAATCGACGATGAACTCGACGAGCCCGGGGTCGGTGCCCTTGATCAGGCCGTTCATCTCGGCACCGCCCGCGGCGAACTCGGGGCCGTGATTGTGATACGCGAGCCTCAGGCCCTTGTCCTTGCAGTAGCGGGCGGCGGCATGGAGGCCGGCCACCTTGGCGGCGAGGTCCTGCGCGCCGACGACGCCGCCCTTCTCGAGGCCGGCGCCGCTCACGATCACCCGCTCGGCGCCCAGGGCGGCCGCGCCGTCGGCGGTGGTCTTCACGAGATCCATCGGCGCGATGCGCGTCTGCGGGTCGTACTCGTTCAGGAAGATGTGCACGCCCAGGCAGACGAGCCCCGTCTGCTCGATCCGGGCGCGCGCCGCGGGTGCGGTGGCGTACTGACCCTGCAGGTTGCGGAAGCTCGTCTCGAACCCCTCGAACCCGAGGGACCTGATCGTGCCGAGGACGGACAGGAACTGGTCGAAGTCGCCCGGCTTGAGGGCCCAGGCGTTGGTCTGGCACCCGATGCGCGGGCCGGCGGCGGCCGCAGCGACAGGGAACGACAGCGGCAGCGCAGCGGAGAGCGCCGCGCCGGCGGGCACGCTGCGGAGGAACTCGCGTCGGGACATCTCCATGACCTGGCCTCCCCGGCCGCACCATGGCGGATTCCTGCACGGACACGCGGGCAGGGGCCGGGCAGGTCCCTGCTTTAGCGGTAAACTGGAACACAGGCACGGGGGGGCTGTCAAGGGGGCGCCGCTTGGGGCGCCGGTGGGTGGGCGCGGGCGACCGGATCGCGCCCGATCAGGCCGGCGCCGGGCCCAGCGACTCCCGCAGCTTCAGCTCGACCGGAAGGATCAGGCTGCGCGGCGCCGAGAGGTTTCCCTTCATCGCGTCGAGCAACGTCCGGAACGCCTGCTTCCCGATCTCGTACCGCGGGGTCGCCACCGTCGTCAGGCTGCGATGCGTGAAGTCTGCGAACGGCGTGCCGTCGAAGCTCCCGACCGACACCTGACCGGGCACGTCGATCCCGGTTTCGTCGAGATAGCGCAGCACGCCGAGCGCGGCGATCTCGTGGGACGCCACGATGGCCGTGGGCTTGCGCGGGGTGGATTCCCACAGCCGCTGGCACGCGGCGTAGCCGCCGGCGCCCGACAGTTCGCCCACCTCGATCAGGGAGTCCTCACTGTCGAATCCATACTCCCGCACGCAGCGCTGGAACGTCGCCAGGCGCTGTCTGAACGGCAGGGCCGACTGGTGCCCCGAGATGTAGGCGACCCTTCGATGTCCCCGCTCGGCCAGCGCCCGCGCCAGCATCACCACGCCTGCCATGTAGTCCGGCGCCACCTGGTGGAAGATGGGCGGATCGAGCTGCCGGTTGATCAACACCACCTGGAAGTCGCTCTGCTGCAGGTCCTTCCAGAACTTCGGCAGCCGCGGTCGCTCCGACGTGAACGGTGGTGCCGCGATGATGCCCTTCATGTGCAGGCGCTGCATGTCGCGCACGCGTGCCGTGTAGGTCTCCATCCGGTAGGACCCGTTGCCCAGCAGCACGTGGTAGTGCACGGCGCTCGCCGCGTCCTCGATCGCGCGGATCACCTCCGCGTAATACGGGTCCGAACTGTTGGGGACGATGACGCCGATCAGATTGGAGTGCCCGGTGGCGAGCGCGCGCGCCAGCTGGTTCGGCTCGAAGTCCATGCCGCGGAGCGCGGCGCGCACGCGCTTCTTGGTCGCGGTGGAGATGCGAGGGCTGTCCCGGAGCACGAGCGACACGGTCATCGCCGACAGCCCGAGCTGCCTGCCGATGTCTCGCAGTGTCATCTGACGTGCCATGGGCCTCGCCCGACCAGCTGCCATTGCTTCCAGCCGACATACTTCTAGCACATTGCGACTCTGCTATTCTCAACTCCACCCCTGGAGGCAGCGCTCATGACGACGTATCGCCTGCCGTACGGCCGCGGGTCTCTCGACATCGACCTGTCCCGCGGGGCGGGACACGAGATCGAGACCATCGCCCCGCGCGTGGCGGCGCCGGCGGCCGATCCCGTCGCCGAGGTCGAGTCCGCGCTCGGGGCGGCGCCGCTGCCTGAGTACCGCGGCGGCGGGTGTGCGATCGCCATCAACGACGCCACGCGGCCGATCCCGCACGACCTCCTGCTGCCGCCGCTCGTGCGGCGGCTCGAGCGGGCGGGCGTGGCGCCGCGTGACCTCCTGTTCCTCGTCGCCACCGGCACGCACGCGCCGGTGCCTGCGTCCCGGTTCGGCGAGATCGTCCCGACGCCGATCCTCGAGCGCTACCGCGTCGCGAGTCACGATGCCCGCGACGAGACGCGGCTCGTGTGCCTGGGCGACACCTCGCGGGGCACGCCGATCTGGATCAATCGGGAGTACCGGGACGCGGCGATCCGGGTGGTCGTGGGTGGGATCGAGCCGCACCAGTTCGTGGGGTTCTCCGGCGGCGTGAAGAGTGCGGTCGTCGGCCTCGGCGGCTACGCGACGGTGGTACGCAACCACTCGATGATGACCCATCCGCTCGCGCAGATCGGGCGGTACGACGACAACCCGGTGCGCCAGGACATGGAGGAGATGGGCGCGCGGATCGGCGTGCACCTCGCGCTCAACGTCATCCTCGGTGAGGGCAAGCGCATCGTCCGCGCGCTCGCGGGCCCGCCCGTCGAGGTCATGCGGCAGGGCATCCCGCTGGTGCGCAGCCTCAACCAGGTGGAGGTCAGCCGTCCCTTCGACCTGATGATCGTGTCGCCCGGTGGGCACCCGAAGGACATCAACCTGTACCAGGCGCAGAAGGCGCTGGCACATGCGGCACTGGTCACGCGGCCGGGCGGCACGATCCTGCTGGCCGCCGCCTGTCCCGAGGGCACCGGCAGCCAGGCGTACGAGGACTGGATGGGCCAGCCTGGCCTGACGTCGCACGAGGCCGTCATCCGGCGGTTCTCGGACGAGGGCTACCGGATCGGTCCGCACAAGGCGTTCCAGATCTCGCGCGACGCCTCCCGGTTCCGTGTGCTGTTCCACTCGGGCATGGCGCCTGCGTTCGTGACGCGCCTGCTGCTCACGCCGGCTGCGGATGTTCAGGCCGCGGTGGACGAGGCGATCGGGCGGCTGGGGCCGGGCGCGCGGATCGGCGTCATGCCCAGGGCGAACGCCACGATCCCCGTTCTGGCGGCCCCGCGCGGCTGATCTGCGCGGTCCGTCGGGTTGGAGTATGATTTTCCGTCTGGTTGACCGTTAAACCACTCACTCTCACCAGGAGCAGACGATGAAGCACGGGATCCTGATGCACAAGGCGGATGATGACGTCGGCGTGGCCGTGCGGGACCTCGCGACCGGCGCCGAGATCGGGGCGGTCACGCTCGAGGGCGTGCCGGTGCGCGCCGTGAGGCTCGCTGGCGACGTGCCGCTCGGCCACAAGGTGGCGATGCGCCACATCGCGAAGGGGAAGGACGTCATCGAGTACGGCCGCGTGATCGGCGTTGCCGTGCAGGACGCGCCCGAGGGGTCTCACGTTCACACGCACTGCATCAAGACGAAGAGGTGGGCATGATCAATCCGCGCGATCTCACGCTGTGGGGATACAAGCGCCCCGACGGACGGTTCGGGGTGCGCAATCACGTCCTCATCATTCCCGTCGACGACCTGTCGAACGCGGCGGCCGAGGCCGTCCAGCACAACATCAAGGGCACGCTGGCCCTGACGCATCCCTACGGCCGCCTGCAGTTCGGTGCCGACCTGGAGCTGACCTTCCGGACCCTTGCGGGCCAGGGCCGCAATCCCAACTGCGCGGCTGCTGTCGTCATCGGCATCGAGCCGAAGTGGACCGACCGCATCGTCCAGGAGATCGCGAAGACCGGGAAGCCGTGCGCCGGGTTCAGCATCGAACGATCCGGGGACCTGAAGACGATCGAGGCGGCGTCACGGCAGGCGAAGGAGTTCGTGCACGTCGCCTCCGAACTCCGCCGCGAGCGGTTCCCGGTCAGCCAGTTGACGATGAGCACCAAGTGCGGGGAGTCGGATACGACCTCCGGCCTTGCGTCGAACCCCACCGTGGGCCGCACGTTCGAACGGCTGGCCGAGGCGGGCGCGACGCTCATCTTCGGCGAGACGACCGAGCTCACGGGCGGCGAAGACCTCATCATCGAGAAGTGCGCGACGCCCGACATCGCGACACGGTTCAGGGCGGCGTTCGACGACTACCAGGCGCTGGTGAAATCGCAGGGTGTCAGCCTGGTCGGGTCGCAGCCGACCGAGGGCAACATCCGCGGCGGTCTCTCGACGATCGAGGAGAAGGCGCTGGGGAACATCCAGAAGGCCGGTCGGTGCACCATTGTCGACTTCCTGGAGCCCGCGCACGAGCCGACCAAGCCGGGGCTCAACTTCATGGACTCGTCCTCGGCGGCCGCTGAAATGGTCACCTTGTGTGCGGCGGCGGGGTCGGTCGTGCACTACTTCCCGACGGGGCAGGGCAACGTGATTGGCAACCCTGTGATCCCGGTCATCAAGCTGTCGGCCAACCCGCTGACGGTCGCGACCATGTCGGAGCACATCGACGTGGATCTGAGCGCGATGCTGCGGATCGAGATGAACCTCGACCAGGCGGCGGATGCGGCGCTGCAGATGCTGGAGCGGACGATCAACGGGCGGTTGACGGCTGCCGAGGTGCTGCGGCACCACGAGTTCGTGCTGACGAAGCTGTATCGCAGCGCGTAAGACCCTGGGGTCAGGTCTTTACTTTTAGCGTTTTCGGGGGTTCGCCCGAAAACGCTAAAAGTAAAGACCTGACCCCAACGCGCCCGCCAGGTCGCGATAGCGGAACTCGAACCCGTCCGCCATCGCCCGCTCCGGAATCGCCCGCTGGCTCGACAACAGCAGCGCATCCGCCATCTCGCCCATCGCCAGCCTCAGCGCCACCGCCGGGGCGCGCAGCACGGCCGGGCGCCCGAGCGCCGCGCCAAGGGCCCGCGCGAAGGCCGCATTCCTCTCGGGCGTCGGCGCCGTGAGGTTGAAGGGGCCTTCCCGTTCCTCCGCCACGATCCACTCGACCAGCGCCAGCCAGTCGTCCACGTGGATCCACGACATGAACTGATCGCCGCTCCCCAGCGGGCCGCCCACGCCGAGACGAAACGGCGTCAGCATCTTCGCCAGCGCACCCCCGTCGCGCGCCAGCACGATCCCCGTGCGCAGCAGGGCCACGCGCACGCCATGTTCCCGCGCGCGCAACGCTTCTCCCTCCCACGTCACCGACAGGCGTGCGAGGAAATCACCGCCGGGCGCTGACGCCTCCGTCAGGGTCTCGTCGCCGCGCGACCCGTAGTAGCCGACCGCCGACGCGTTCACCAGCAGGCGCGGCGGCCGGGCCGCGGCGCCCATCGCCGCAACGAGCGCGCGCGTCGTCTCGAGCCGGCTGCGCTCGAGCCGGGCTTTCTGCGCATCGCTCCAGCGCTTCCCCGCAATCGACTCGCCCGAGAGGTTGATCACCACATCGGCACCATCGAGCAGGGTGCCCCAGCCGGTGCTCGAGGCGTCTCCGGTCCAGGGCCAGGCCGTGAGGGCCGGGCGGCCGGTCCATCCCGCGGGGGTGCCGGCACCGCCCGACGCCCCGCGCGACAGCACAGCCACTTCATGGCCGGCCGCGACGAACCGTTCGCACAGGGGCCGGCCCAGGAACCCCGTCCCTCCCGCCACGACCAGGCGCATCACCATCTCCTCCTGCTGCGCATTATCCCGGATAATCCCCGCGTGACATCCGATCGTGCCCGCGTGCCGTGCCGGGTGAGCGCAATCTCCGACAGCTACGACGACATCGACCGGCTGCCGGCCGTCTTCGTGCTCGAGAACCTGCGCAGCCTCTACAACGTCGGCGCCTTCTTCCGGACGGCCGACGCGGTGCGCCTCGAGAGCCTGCACCTGATCGGCATCACCGCCACGCCCGACAACCCGCGGATCGCCAAGACCGCCCTCGGCGCCGAAGCGACCGTGCCCTGGACCCGCTGGACGCGCGCGGCACCCGCCATCGACGCGCTGCGCGCCCGCGGTTTCGAAATCGCCGTGCTCGACACCGTCACGCCCGCAATCGACCTGTTCGACTGGCAGCCCCGCTTCCCCACGTGCGTGGTGTTCGGCCACGAGGTCGACGGCGTCAGCCCGGAGACACTCGAAAGCGCCGACACGCGGGTGCGGATTCCCATGCTCGGCCTCAAGCACTCCCTCAACGTGGCCACCGCTGGCGCCGTGGTCGCCTACGAGATCCTGCGGCGCCGCCGGCGCGCGACAGGCCGGAGAGGACCATCGTGACCGCACACCATCGGCTTGGGCAGTCCGCACGGCTTGCCGCCGTGCAGGCGCCCATCATTCCCAACGTCGGGCAGTTCATCGCGGAGACTCCGGGAACGATCTCGCTCGGCCAGGGCATGGTGTCCTGGGGGCCGCCGCCGGAAGCCCTCACGGCACTGGCGAGGCTCGCGCAGGATCCCGAGCTCCATCGGTATGGCGCTGTCGAGGGCGACGCAGACCTCATCGAGGTCATCGAACGCAAACTCGCCGCCGAGAACGGCATCCGCACGAGGCCCGAGCGCGTCGTGTTCGTGACGGCGGGCGGCAACATGGCCTTCCTGAACGCCCTGCTCGCCGTGTGCGACGTCGGCGACGAGGTGATCCTGCTGGCGCCGTACTACTTCAATCACGAGATGGCGCTCGTCATGGCGGGCGTGCAGCCCGTGATCGTGCCGACCGGCCCCGGCTACCAGCCCGACCCGGACCGGATCGCCGCTGCCATCACCCCGCGCACGCGCGCCGTCGTCACCATTTCGCCGAACAACCCGTCAGGCGCTGTGTACCCGGAGACCACGCTGCGGGCCATCAACGCGGTCTGCGAGGCGCGCGGCGTTTTTCACGTGCATGACGAGGTGTACGAGTACTTCACCTACGACGGACACCGGCACTTCTCGCCGGGGGCCCTGGCCGGCGCCGCGGCGCACACGATTTCCCTCTTCTCGTTGTCGAAAGCGTACGGCTTCGCAGGATGGCGCATTGGATACATGGTCGTGCCCGTGCGCCTGGCGGAGGCCGTGCAGAAGATCCAGGACACGAACCTGATTTGCCCGCCGCGCGTGTCCCAGGTGGCGGCGGGCGCCGCGCTGCGCGTAGGGCGGGGCTATTGCGACGCCCGACGCCCGCAGCTCGAGGCGGCGCGACGGGTCGTCCTCGAGACGCTGTCGGCCAGGCCGGACCTGTATGCGCCGGGGCCGGCGGAGGGGGCGTTCTACGTCCTGCTCGACGTCGCGACGTCGCGGTCGCCGCTGGACCTCGTGGAACAACTCGTGCGCCGACATCGTGTCGCGGCCATCCCTGGGACGACGTTCGGGCTCGGGGGCTGCGTGCTCCGGGTGTCTTATGGGGCCCTGGCGGCTGACACGGCGGCCGAAGGCGTGCAGCGCCTCGCCGACGGATTGACGGCACTGCTCACCAGGTGACGGGACCCCGGCAGATCCGAGGCCGTTCGAGCGGATCAGGAATGTCATCCCTGCTCTCGATTTGGCACGCAAGATATAATCCCGGTCGCAGTGCCCCGCCCACAGGACGCCGGAGCCACGGGAGCGCTCCGCCGTCCCTGCGGCCCACTCCCGCCTTCAGGAGGTCCCATGACCCGCACCACGTGGTTGGTTGCAACGACTCTGATGCTTGCCGTCGCCCTCGTGGCGCCGCAGGTGGCCGCCCAGCAAATCAAGCGGGAAACGGCGCACGCCATCCCCTCGGTGGAAGGGGTGGACCTCTACAACGCATACTGCGCGGTGTGCCACGGCAAGGACGGCAAGGGCAAGGGGCCGGCCGCCGTCGCGATCAGGACGCCGATGCCGGACCTGACCACGATGGCCAGCAGGAACGCCGGGAAGTACTCGGCGGCCGACGTCGAGGCGGCCATCCTGGGCAAGGGCAAGATGACGCCGGCCCACGGCTCACCCGACATGCCGATCTGGGGCCCGGTCTTCCGTTCTCTCACGCCAGACGAGGCCGCCCGCACCCTGCGCGTGACCAACCTCGTGAAGTACATCGAGACGATGCAGGCGAAGTAGGCCTGGCCCGTCGGCTGGTCGGCGGCGCGCCGCGGCCGTGACCGCGGCCTGTACCCGGACGCACTCGGCGGGCGTCCCAAAACCCATGGCTCAGTCTGCCCGCCGTCGTGTCCGATGGGGTCGTGCCGTCGGCACGGGGCTCGTGCTCGGGGCGCTCGCGTTCGTCTTCCTGCCGGAGCTGGTCGCCCGCGCCCAGGGCACCCATCCCGTCACGGGCCGGCGCATCGCGCCCGTCATGAGTCACGTCGGAGCGGACTGGCTGGATCGTCCGGAGCGTGACGATGACGAGAACCCCCGGCGCGCGGTGCACGCGCTTGGGATCCGGCCCGGACAGGTCGTGGCCGATGTGGGCGCTGGCACCGGCTACTACACCTCGCTGCTGGCCAGGAAGGTCGCGCCGGGAGGCCGCGTGCTCGCCACCGACATCCAGTCTGAGATGCTGGATCGGCTCCGTGCACGGCTGGCCCGGGAGCGGTTGTCCAACGTGGAGCTGATTCTCGGCACCGAGGACGACCCGCGGCTCCCGCCAGGGTGCTGCGACGTCATCCTGATGGTGGACGTCTACCACGAACTGGCCCGGCCGCAGGCCATGATGCGTCGGCTGCGGGAGGCGTTGAAGCCGGACGGGCGGCTGGTGCTCGTCGAATTCCGCAAGGAGAGCGCCTGGGTGCCGATCCGCGAGGAGCACAAGATGTCCGTGGCGGAGGCGAGGGCGGAGCTGGCTGCGGATGGCTACCGGCTGGCGGAGGTGATCGACGTGCTGCCGTGGCAGCACATCCTGGTCTTTTCGGCGCACACCTCGGGGTCAGGTCTTTACTTTTAGCATTCGACGGCGCGCCCGCCCCGTCGAGTGCTAAAAGTAAAGACCTGACCCCGAGGTGTGCATGCTGCCCCAGCCCGCCGACGTCCCCGCCGCCGCCGAACGCCTCGCCGGCATCGTCAACCACACCCCGGTGATGACGTCGCGCACGGTCGACGCCCTCACCGGTGCCACCGTGTTCTTCAAGTGCGAGAACTTCCAGCGCGGAGGCGCGTTCAAGTTCCGCGGCGCCTACCATGCGCTCTCCCGCCTGGGAGCCGACGAGCGCGCTCGTGGCGTGCTGGCCTTTTCCTCCGGCAATCACGCTCAGGCCACGGCCCTCGCCGGCCGGCTCCTCGGCATCCAGGCCACCATCGTGATGCCGGCCGACGCTCCCCGCGTCAAGCTCGAAGCCACCCGGAACTACGGCGGCACCGTCGTGACCTACGACCGCGAGAAAGGGAATCGCGAGGAGCTCGGCCGGCGCCTGGCGGCCGAGCAGGGCCTGACCGTCATTCCGCCGTACGACCACGCGGACGTGATCGCCGGCCAGGGCACCTCGGCACTGGAATTGCTCACCGAGGCCGGTCCGCTGGACGTCCTCCTGGTCTGTTGCGGGGGCGGGGGGCTGCTCTCCGGGTGCGCCCTGGCCGTTCGCGCCCTGAACTCGCCCTGCCGCGTCATCGGCGTCGAGCCGGAGCTCGCTGACGACGCGACCCGGTCATTCCGGACCGGGACGCTCCATACGGTCCACAATCCGCCGACGATTGCCGACGGCGCCCGCACCCCTTCCCTCGGCACGCTGACTTTTCCGCTGGTCCGCCGTTACGTCCACGACATGGTCACGGTGAGTGACGCAGCGCTGCTGAGGACGATGCGGTTCCTGTGGGAGCGGCTGAAAATCGTCGTCGAGCCCACCGGGGCGCTGGCGGCCACCGCGCTGCTCGACGGCAGGGTCGAGGCCCGCGGCCGCCGCGTGGGCGTGCTCGTCAGCGGCGGCAACGTGGATCTGGCGCACGCGGTCGCCTGGTTTGGGGAGTAAGATCGCGCATGGGAGGTGCTGCCGTGCCGACCTTCGAGAACATCCTGCTCGCCACGGACTTCAGCGAGCCGTCCGCCGCGGCCCTGGACTACGCCAGGGCGA
>CAYLZN010000013.1:0-25408 GCA_964387935.1 uncultured Vicinamibacteraceae bacterium
GAGCTTATGACCGCCGTCATACCGATTCCGCGGGGCGAGGGCTAGGCTGCGGGGTGTCTGCGACCCAATTACCTGGCCGGGGGTCGATGTCGAACCGCCTCGCCCACGCAACCGTGTTTCGTGCCCTCCTGACGCGCCCGGGTCCTGCCTTCAGCCAAGCCCTCGCCCGGGCCATGGAAGACGGGGTGCTGCCGCTGGCCGTCGCCAAGCGCATCGCGCCGTTCCATGAGCGGGTCGCGGACCTCTCCGCCGACGAACTCCAGGAACTCTACGACGAGACCTTCGGCCAGGTGAACGTCTCGGCCACGCCGCTTCGCGGAGCGGGAACGCGCGTGGCCGAGCTTCTGTCCGCGTCGGCCAGTGCACCCGCCGGCCGTGGCGAGGCCACGGCGGAGTTGTGCGACCTGGTGGAGCGCGTCGAAGCCGCGCTGACCGCAGCCCGGAACCCGTACAGCCACGTTTTCTCGGGCCTGGCCGTCCTCCTCCGCGACACCCTCGGCTGAGCCGGGGACCGACCCGCGGTTGAGGCGGTAGACGACCCTGGGCTACGATGGGTGATTCGGCACCCTCCAGGGCGCCGATCCGGGCGATCGCAACACCATGACCGAAGCCTCGCAGCCCGCCTCGTGCGACCTCGTGGTCCGCGGGGCTCGGACGCACAACCTGAAGAACGTCGATCTCACCTTGCCGGCCCGGCGCCTCGTCGTGGTGACCGGCGTCAGCGGGTCGGGTAAGTCGTCGCTCGCCTTCGACACGATCTACGCGGAGGGCCAGCGCCGGTACGTGGAGTCGCTGTCGGCCTACGCCCGGCAGTTCCTCGAACGGATGGAGAAGCCGGACGTCGACACGATCGACGGCATCTGTCCGGCCATCGCGATCCGGCAGAAGAACAGCATCCGGAACCCCCGCTCGACGGTCGGGACGACCACGGAGATCCACGACTACCTGCGCCTCCTCTACGCGCGGGTCGGCCGTACGATCTGCCGGCAGTGCGGCCGCGACGTCACGCGCGAGACGGCGGAACTCGTGGCCACCCAGCTCGCCGCCCTGCCCGCCGGGACGCGGCTTCTGATCGGGTTCACGATGCCCGTGCTGACCGAGAGCGCGTTCGAGGCCATCGAGGCCTCGGAGACCCTGGTGGCGGAGGAGGAAGGTCCCGCGATCGACGCCGGCGGGCCGGGCCTGCCCCTCGAGCCCTCAGGGCGCCCGAAGAACGGGAACGGCCAGGCTGGAGCGGCCGACCAGGGAGCCGACGTGATCACGGCGACCCTCGATGCGCTTCGCCGCAAGGGGTTCGGTCGCCTTCTGGTCCGCGGCCGCGCCGTGGCGCTCGACGAGGTGAACGCGCGCGACCTGGACGGGCAGACCGAGCTCGACGTCGTCGTCGATCGCATCGCCGTCGGGCCCGACGTCCAGGCTCGCCTCACCGAAGCCGTCGAGACCGCCTACCAGGAGGGAGGCGGCGCCGCCTTCGCGCTGGAACTGCGCGACGAGGGCGCGCCGGTGCAGCTCCTGGTCTCCGAGCGGTTCGAATGCCGTCCGTGCGGCCTCCAGTACGAGCGCCCCCAGCCGCGGCTCTTCTCGTTCAACAACCCGTTTGGCGCGTGCCCGACCTGTCACGGCTTCGGGAACACGATCGAACTGGATCTCGATCTCGTCGTGCCCGACCCGACCAAATCGATCGCGCAGGGCGCCATCGAACCCTGGACGAAGCCCCACTACCGGTCGAGCCTCGCGGACCTGAAGCGGGCCGCGCGGCCCCGCGGGATTCGCCTCGATGTTCCCTGGGTCGACCTGACGGACGCCGAACGGCGGTTCGTCATCGAGGGCGAAGGCGACTACGAGGGGATCCGGGGCTTCTTCGACTGGCTCGAGCGCAAGAAGTACAAGGTCCACGTGCGCGTCTTCCTCAGCCGGTACCGGGGCTACCAGCCCTGCCCGGACTGCCGGGGCGCCCGGCTGCGGCAGGAGGCGCGAGACGTCCGCGTCGGCGGGCTCACCATCGATGCGCTCTGCGCGCTCACGGTGAAGGACGCCGCGCACTTCTTCGATCGCCTCGACCTGTCCGAGCGGGAATCTGCCGTCGCCGAGAAGGTGCTGCGCGAAATCAAGCGGCGCCTGTCGTTCCTGCAGGACGTGGGCCTCGACTACCTCACGCTCGACCGCCTGTCCTCCACCCTGTCCGGCGGCGAGGCGCAGCGGATCAACCTGGCCACCTCGCTCGGATCCGCGCTCGTCGGCACGCTCTACGTCCTCGACGAGCCGTCGGTCGGCCTCCATCCGCGCGACAACCAGCGGCTGATCGCCATCCTCCGCCAGCTGCGCGACCAGGGCAACACCGTCCTCGTCGTCGAGCACGATGCCGAGATGATTGCGGTCGCCGACCACATCGTCGATCTCGGCGTGGGCGCGGGCGAGCAGGGCGGGCGCGTGGTCTACAGCGGCCCCCTCGAGGGCCTGACGCGCGAGCCACGGTCGCTGACCGCCAAGTACCTCCGCGACGAACTGGCCATCCCGGTCCCGCACGTCAGGCGTCGCCCGAACTCACAACGGCTGCGCGTGCTCGGTGCGCACGAGCACAACCTCAAGAGCATCGACGTCGAGATCCCGCTCGGCCTGGTGACGTGCGTGACCGGCGTCAGCGGATCGGGCAAGTCCACGCTCGTGCACGATGTGATCTACGCGGCGTTGCGCCGCGCCAAGGGGGACTTCGAACGGCGCCAGGGTGCCTTCCGGCGGCTCGAGGGGGCGGACCTCATCACCGACGTCGTGCTGGTGGACCAGCAGCCCATTGGGCGCACGCCACGGTCGAATCCGGTGACCTACCTCAAGGCCTTCGATCCGATCCGCGAGTTGCTGGCCTCCAGCAAGGACGCCCACGCGCGCGGGCTGACGCCGAGCCACTTCTCGTTCAACGTGCCCGGCGGGCGGTGCGAGGGCTGCGAAGGGGAGGGGCAGGTCCGCGTCGAGATGCAGTTCCTCGCCGACGTGTTCGTGCCCTGCGAGGAGTGCGGCGGGAAGCGCTTCAAGCCCCAGGTCCTCGAGGTGCGCTACAAGGGCAAGAACGTCGACGACATCCTCGATCTCACGGTGCGCGAGGCGCTGGCCTTCTTCGCGGGCGTGCCGAAGATCCTTCGGCGGCTCGCCGTCCTGGACGAGATCGGGCTCGGGTATCTGCGCCTCGGCCAGGCTGCCACCACGCTCTCCGGGGGCGAGGCCCAGCGAATCAAGATCGCCGCCCATCTCGCCAGTCACGCGGGCGAACGGCTGCTCTACATCCTGGACGAGCCCACGACGGGGCTGCACTTCGACGACATCGCGAAACTGCTGACGGCGTTCCGGAAACTGCAGCAGGCCGGCCACACCCTCCTGGTCATCGAGCACAACCTCGACGTCATCAAGACGGCCGACTGGGTCATCGATCTGGGGCCGGAGGGCGGTGACGAAGGCGGGCGCGTGGTGGTCGCGGGCACGCCGGAGACCGTGGCACAATGCGAAGCGTCCTACACGGGTCAGCACCTTCGGCGGTCACTGACCGGAGGGCGCACGGCGGCCCACGGTGAAGGCTCCTCATGAAACGCGCGGGGTGGCTCGCGATTCTTGGCCTGTTGCTCCTGGGCGGACTGCTCAGCGGCGGTCGGGCGATCTGCCCCCTGCCGCTCCGCCCGCGCGCGCTGGGTCCGCCCGCGCCGACGGCAGCCCCTCCGACGGCCGTGCCCGAATCCTCGACCCGCCCCTCGAAGTGAGGGGCAGTGACGTCGTGCTGGACCGGTCGTTCTACGGTCGCCCCACGCTGGAGGTCACCCGCGACCTGCTCGGGAAGGTCCTCGTGCACGCGGCGCGCGATGGGGAGGCCGCCGGTGTCATCGTCGAAGCGGAGGCGTACATCGGGGAAGAGGATCCCGCCTGCCACGCGGCGCCGGGGCCCACGCCGCGCAATGCGCCGCTCTACGGCCCCCCGGGTCACGCCTACGTCTACTTCAACTACGGGATGCACTATCTCGTGAACGCGGTCACCGAGGCTGAGGGACGGCCCGCCGCCGTGCTCATCCGCGCACTGGCTCCCCTGAGCGGCCTGGCGCTCATGCACCGACGCCGGAAGGCCAGGCGCTCGAAGGGAGCCCTGCAGGATCACGAGTTGTGCCGGGGGCCGGGCAACCTGACGCAGGCCCTGGGCATCGGCGCGGCGCAGAATCGACTCGATCTGTGCGGATCCGCGCTGCGGATCGAGGACCGCGGTCTGGACATCGGGCCCACGGTCTGGAGCCCGCGCATCGGCATCCGCGTCGGCACGGAGCAGTGGTGGCGCGCGTTCGTGGCCAGGCACCCGGCCGTCTCGGGCCCCGCCTCCCTGCACGACTCGGCCCTGGAGCACCCCAGGACGGTGCCCTGGCCGCGCGAAAGATCATGACCCGATATCGGCTGACCACGTCGCTCTGGCTGCCTCGTCGACGGCAGGAGGTCTTCGACTTCTTCGCCGACGCCGGCAACCTCGATGCCCTGACGCCGCCGTGGCTCCGCTTCCGCATCCTGACGCCGCTGCCGATCGCGATGCAGGAGGGCGCGCTGATCGCCTATCGCCTGCGCCTGCATGGCGTGCCGATCCGGTGGCTCACCGAGATTACCGCGTGGGAGCCGCCCGTGCGGTTCGTCGATACGCAGCGGCGCGGGCCGTACCTCGAGTGGATCCACGAGCACCAGTTCAACGAGGAGGGCGAGGGCGTCCGCGTGGACGACGTCGTGCACTACCGGGTGCCCGGAGGGGCGCTCATCCATCGGTGGTTCGTCGAGGGCGACCTGCGCCGGATCTTCGACTACCGCCAGCGGGCGCTGTTCCAGGCCTTGAGCCTGGCAGGGTCACCACCCGGTCCGGTGCTGATCGCCCGGGTGCCCTGACGGGACCGCCGTCAGACGGGCCGTCGGCTGCCGCCTGCCGCGGACACCCGCACCTTGACCGTCGACTGCTGGCCGCCGCGCACGAACGTGAGCGCGACCACGCTGCCGATGTCGGCCTCCGACAGCAGCCGCAGGAACTGGGACGCATCCTCCACCGCCTGCCCGTTGAACGCCACGATCACATCACCGGGCCGGACGCCGGACTCGTAGGCGGGCGACGACCGCGCCATCTGCCAGACGAGCGCACCGCGCGTGGAGCGCAGGCCCAGTTCCTCGGCAAGGCTCTCGGTGAGGTTGACCGTGCGCAGGGAGCCGATCGAGCCGCGGCGCACGCTGCCGAAGCGGACGATGTCGTCCAGCACGCGGCGGGCGAGGTTGCTGGGCACGGCGAGCCCGATGCCCTGGTAGCCGCCGCTCTGGCTGACGATCGCGGTGTTGATCCCCACGAGTTCGCCGCGGCGGTTGATGAGCGCGCCCCCGGAATTGCCCGGGTTGATCGCGGCATCGGTCTGGATGAAGTCCACGAGCGGCGTGTCCGCGGAGTTCCGGCCCAGGGCACTGACGATGCCAAGGGTGACGGTCTGACTGAGTTGATACGGATTGCCCACCGCCAGCACCCATTCGGCGACCTTGAGCCTCGAGGAATCCCCCCACGGCATGGTCGGCAGGTTCCTGCCGTCGATCTTGAGGACCGCCAGGTCCGTGAGCGGATCGACGCCCACGACCCGGGCTTCCCGTTCCCGGCGGTCGGCCAGGACGACGGTGACCTGCCGCACGTTCTGTCCGAGCACGTGGTTGTTCGTCAGGATGTAGCCATCCGGCGTCACGACCACCCCGGACCCCGCGCTCGATCCCCGGCGCTCGCGGTATCCGAAGCTGTCCGGCTCGTCGCCGAAGAAGAACCGGAAGAACGGGTCGTCGCCGAATGGCGAGGCGGGTGCCCGGACGACCTGGATGGAGGAGATGTTGGTGACGGCCGGCACGGTGCGCGCAGCCACCTCCGTAAAATCGGGAGCGCCGGCGGGCTGCGGGCCCCCGGCTTGCAGAGACTCCGGAATCGAGAGCGTCGGGGCCCTGGCCTCGGCAGCCGCGGGCTCGACGCCGGCCTCTCCACGGGCGGCGCCCGGGTCGTCTGCGGGCCGGCTCCGACCGGTGAAGGCCACGCCGGTCAGGAACCCACCGGCGAGCAGCAGGATGACGACGAGCAGTCTGCGGACCATGATGAGCCTCTACTGGACCTCGACACGCCGGTCGGTTCCTGCGCGGGCCTTGGGGACGGTGACCTGCAGGAGGCCAGACTCGAAGTGTGCCGCGATGCCGCCCACGTCGATCGGCGAGGCGAAGGCGAACGACCGGCTGAACCGACCGTGGCCCCGCTCGAGCCGGAGGAAGCGCGGCGCCGCGGATCCGGCCCGGCGTGCCCCCGAGAGCACCAGGCGGTCGGCGGTCGCGGTGATGCTGAAGTCGTCGGCGCCCAGACCCGGCAACTCGGCGACGATCACGAAGGCGGTGTCGGTTTCGAGGAGATCGACGAGCGGCATCCACCCGCCGTCGGTGCTGGGAGGACGCCGTTCGCCGCGCTCGTGCAGGGCGACGAGATCGTGAAGGGGATCCCAGTTCATGCTTCGAGCGATGGTAGCACGCGGCGCGAAGGCCGACGCGGGTGTGCTATGGTCGGGGGCTGCCCACGTCGTGCGTGGGCTGCCAGGACACAACAGACGACCATGGCATCCATTCCCGCAACCCGGCTCCGGAAGGGGCACCTGATCGTGTTCGAGGGGCAGTTGTGCCGCCTCCTCGAGGTCCAGCATGTCACCCCCGGCAACCTCCGGGGGTTCGTGCGGGCGAAGATGCGGAGCCTCCGCAGCCAGTCGCTCCTGGACCACCGGTTCCGGTCGGAGGACATGGTGGATCGGGCGACGCTCGACGAGCGCGAGATGCAGTACCTCTACAGCGACGGCGCGGACTACTACTTCATGGACACCGGGTCCTACGAGCAGATCCACCTGTCGGCGGAGGTGCTCGGCGAATCGGTGAGCTACCTGCTGCCGGAGTGCACCATCGATGTCGAGTTCTACGACGGGCAGCCCGTGGGCATCGAACTGCCGGCGACGGTGGACCTCAAGGTGACCGACACCGCGCCCGGCATCAAGGGCGCGACCGCCAGCGCGCAGCTGAAGCCGGCGACGCTCGAGACCGGGCTCGTCGTGAACGTGCCGTCGTTCATCAACACCGGGGACGTGATCCGCGTCAACACGGACTCCGGCGAGTACGTGTCGCGCGCCTGAGGGTCACCGACGCCGCGCGGTGGGGGCCGAGATGGACGTCACGCCTCACAAGGCCGATCACGGCTGGATCGAGGTCATCACGGGCAGCATGTTCTCGGGCAAGACCGAGGAGCTGATCCGACGCCTGCGGCGGGCCCAGATCGCCCGCCAGCACGTCCAGATCTTCAAGCCGACCCTCGACAACCGCTACAGCGACGATCACATCACGTCGCACAGCGAGATCCGGATCCCGTCGGAGAACGTGCGCACGTCGGCCGATCTGCTGGCGCGCGTGCACGCGGACACCGAGGTCGTCGGCATCGACGAAGGGCAGTTCTTCGACGCCGAGTTGCCGGCCGTGTGCAACACGCTCGCGGATCGAGGAGTCCGCGTCATCGTCGCCGGGCTCGACCAGGACTACCTGGGCAAGCCCTTCGAGCCCATGCCGCAACTGCTCGCCATCGCCGAGTACATCACCAAGACGCTGGCCATCTGCGTCGTCTGCGGCCGTCCGGCGAACCACACGCAGCGGCTCGTCGTCAGCAGCGAGCGCGTGCTCGTCGGGGCCTCGGGGGCGTACGAGGCGCGCTGTCGGGTGTGCTTCGATCCCCGGCTGGCCGGCCCCGCCTGACGGGCTCCGACCGTGTCGGCCGGGTTCCAGAGTCTCCTCGTCATCGTCCTGCTCGGCCTGGGTGCCGGCTTCCTCGTGGTCAACCTCCGGTTTGCCTGGCGCTTCGCGCAGTATCTCCGGAGACGACCGGCGGCCGTCCTCACGTGGCCGCCGCCGCGGCCGCGCTTCTATGCCATGCAGTTGGCGTTCCCGGTGGTGTTCGGCATCATCATCGCCGTCAAGCTGCTCGTGTGGCGCATGGCGCCCATCAACACCTTCGGCGAGTTCATGATGCTCCTCTACTACGGCTACGCGCTCCCGCTGGGGCAGCGCATCGGCCGCGGCTTCTACGAGGACGGTCTGTGGCTCGACGACGGCTTCGTGCCCTACGCGCAGATCGGCCGCATCGCCTGGCGGGAGGAGGCCCCGCTCACCTTGCTGGTCACGCCCCGGGAGAAGGCCATTGCGCGCAGGCTGGAGGTGCCGCAGCGGCACTACGGCGAGGCGCGCCGGCTGCTGCGTGACCGCATCAAGGACCACCGCATCACGCTCACCGAGAAGACGCTCGACCTCGGCGCGCACGATCAGCGGGACGACGTCTAGACGGAGGGCCGGGCCTTTCGGAGGGCCGCGCCTTCGGAGGGCCGGGCCTTTCAGGCCCGGCCAATCGCCTTTCAGGCCCGGCCAATCGCTTTTCACGCCCGGCCGAACCACCCCAGGAGCCCCGGTCCCGACGCCGTCGGGTCTCCCAGCCAGGACGGGGGTGTCAGCCACACGAACGCCAGGATGGCCAGGACCATGACGTCGTACTGCCAGGTGGCGCGGTCGAAATTCCAGTAGATGGCGTGCCAGATCGGACGAAGGGGGAGCGGCAGGTTGCGCTCCAGATCCAGCGTGGCGTCCGTGCGGCCCGGGCCGGGCAGCGCCCGCCACGTGTAGTAGATGCGCGCGAACACGGTGGCCACCGAGAACACGAGGATCACCCAGAGCACGGCGGCCATGCGGTTCGTGAACGCCCCGATCATGAACAGCACGATGCGTTCGGGCCGCTCCATGAAGCCGACCTTGCACCTGGCGACCAGCGACTCGGCCCGCGCCCGTGTGTAGCTCGTCAGCACGGAGAACATCATGGCCAGCGCCGTGATCATGACGTAGTCGGTGCGGCCGAGCGTCGAATAGAGATAGGTGAGGCCGACGAAGAGCGAGATGTCGGAGAAGCGATCGAGCACGGAGTCCCAGAAGCCGCCGAAGGCACTCTCCCAGTGCAGCTCGCGGGCCACCTTGCCGTCGATGAAGTCGAAGATGTTGGCGACCAGCATGATGACGCCGGCCGGGATGAAGCGGTCCAGGGCCAGGGCCCAGGCCGCGGCCACGTTGATGAGCACGCCGATGAGCGTCAGGACGTTGGGGTGGATCCGCAGTCGGACGCAGGTGTCGATGATCAGGCGCAGTGGAAACATGAACACTGTGCCGATCAGGCCGGTGAAGGTCATGGGACTGGGCCGTGCCTCCGGGCAGGATCCGAGGCCACTATAATCGAATGGCGTCGTTTCCCGCCGAAAACGGCTCAGTCTAGTCCATGCCCCTTCGTGATCTCAAGGATCGGATCGCGCGCCTGCCCGAGCAGCCCGGGGTGTACCTCTACTTCAACGAGGCGGGGGACACGATCTACGTCGGCAAGGCGCGCTCCCTGCGCGACCGGGTCAGGAGCTACCTCGGCGCCTACGGGGCGAACCCCAAGACGGACGCCCTGCTCGACGAAGCCGATCGCCTCGAGGTGATCGTCACCGACTCGGTGGTCGAGGCGCTGGCGCTCGAGAATCACCTCATCAAGCAGCGGTCGCCGCGGTTCAACATCCTGCTGCGCGACGACAAGAACTACCCGTACCTCAAGCTCAGCACGACGGAGGAGTTCCCGCGGCTGCAGGTGGCGCGGCGCGTCGAACGCGACGGCAATGTGTACGCCGGGCCGTTCCTGCCCGCGTCCCTGGCCCGGCGGACGATGAGCCTCTCGCATCGCCTGTTCGGCATCCGGTCCTGCAACGAGGTGATCACGGGGAAGCGCGGGCGCCCGTGCCTGGAATACGACATCAAGCGCTGTCTGGCCCCCTGCGTGGAGGACCTCTGTTCGCGCGACCAGTACGGGCGGGCCGTCGAGGACGCGCGGCTGCTGCTCGAGGGGCGCACCGACGAGCTCGTCTCCGACCTGAGTGACCGGATGACGGCGGCGGCAGCCGACGAGCGCTTCGAGCAGGCCGCGCAATTGCGCGATGCCGTCAGGACGCTGGTGACCCTGCGCGATCGCCAGCAGAAGATGGCCACACCACGGTTGGGGGATCGGGATGCCTGGGCGGTCAAGGCAGGACCTCAGGGGGCCGTCGTGCAGGCCTTCCTCGTGCGCGGCGGACGGGTGATCGACCGCCTGGATCTGGCGAGCGACACGGGGGGCGCCCGCGAGCCGGAGTTGCTCGAGGCCGCGCTGCAGCAGGTCTATCAGGAGCAGGATGCGCCACCGGAGGTGCTCGTGGCCGTGGACCTGCCAGACCCGGCCTGGCTGCAGGACTGGCTGTCGGACCGGGCCGGGCGGCAGGTGCGGCTGGTGGCGCCCAGGCGCGGCGACAAGCGGGCGCTCGTCGATCTCGTCGCACGCAACGCCGCGCTGGCCTACGACACCCGGTTCAACGCGGCCGGCACGCCGCACTACGACGCGCTCGACACCCTGCGCGCCGTGCTGGAGCTGCCTGCCGTCCCGCGCCGGGTGGAGTGCTTCGACATCTCGACGATCCAGGGCAGCGAGACGGTGGCCTCCATGGTCGTCTGCGAAGTCGGCCGCATGCGCCGCGGGGAGTACCGGAAGTTCCGCATCCGCACGGCGCTCGGGCGGCGGGCCGACGGGAGCGTGGCTCCGGACGACTTCGCGGCGATGTACGAGGTCGTGGGCCGCCGGTATCGCCGGGCGCTCGAGGAGGGGCTCGCCTTGCCGGACCTGGTGCTGATCGACGGGGGCAAGGGACAGTTGTCGATGGCGTACGCCGCCCTGCGGGAACTCGGGCTCGATCAGGTCGTCGCGGTGGCGCTCGCCAAGAAAGAGGAACTGGTGTTCACGCGCGACCGGGAGGAGCCAGTCGTCCTGCCGCCCAGCAGCCCGGCGCTGCTGCTGCTTCAGCGGATCAGAGACGAGGCCCACCGGTTCGCCGTGACGTTCCACCGCCGGTCGCGCGCGATGCGTGACCTCCGGTCCGAACTGGACGCGGTGCCCGGCATCGGGGCCCGGCGCCGCAAGGCCCTGCTGACGCGGTTCGGGAGCGTCGCAGGCGTCCGGCGGGCCACCCGCGAGGACCTCGTCGGGGCCGTGGGCGCGCGGGCGGCCGACGCGATCCTCACCTATTTCGCAGCGATTCGCGGGCAGTGATACTCTAGTCCGTCTTGTCCGACGCCGCACCCGCCGCCATCGTGATGTCGGCCATCGCACTGCTGCTCTCGCTGACGGTGCACGAGGCCGCGCATGCCTGGACCGCCAATCGGCTCGGGGACCCGACCGCCCGCCTGCTGGGACGGATCTCCCTGAACCCGCTGGTCCACATCGACCTGATTGGCACCGTCGTGCTGCCGATGGTCGCGATGGCGACCGGCGCGCCCCTCATCGGCTGGGCGAAGCCGGTCCCGGTCGACACGCGCCGCCTCGGGCGGATGCCCAGAGACTTCGTCGCCATTGCGGCCGCCGGGCCGGCGAGCAATATCCTGCTCGCGTTCCTGGCCTCCCTGGTCCTCCGGTTCAGCAGTGGCCTGCCGTCGGCCGCTGCGGGGCTGTCACTGGGCGAGCCGGTCCAGGCGCTCGCGTGGAGCCTGTTCCAGGTCAACCTGCTGCTCGCCGTCTTCAACATGATCCCGGTGCCCCCGCTCGACGGCGGCAACGTGCTCGGGGGCCTGCTCCGGGGCCGGCTGGCCGAGGGCTACGCGGCCCTGCGACCCTACGGCGTCTTCATTCTCTATGCGTTGATGTTCTCGGGGGCCATGAACTACCTGGTCGGCCCGCCGTTCCTGCTCCTCGCGAGGTTGCTCACACTGTGAAGCTACGAGTCGTTTCTGGCCTCCGCCCGACGGGCAAGGTGCACCTTGGCCACCTGGTCGGGGCGCTGCAGAACTGGGTGAAGCTGCAGGAGCAGTACGACAGCTTCTACTTCGTGGCGGACTGGCATGCGCTCACCAGCGACTATGCCGACACCACCGGGCTTCGAGACTACGCCCTCGACAACGTGGCGGACTGGATCGCCGCCGGCATCGACATGGACCGGTCCACCGTCTTCATCCAGTCGATGGTGCCGGAGCACGCCGAACTGCACCTGCTGCTGTCGATGATCGTGCCCGTCTCCTGGCTGGAACGCGTGCCGACCTACAAGGAACAGCAGGAGCAGGTCACCAGCAAGGACCTGTCCAACTACGGCTTCCTCGGCTATCCGCTCCTGCAGACCGCCGACATCATCATCTACAACGCGCACTACGTGCCGGTCGGCGAGGACCAGGTGCCGCACCTGGAACTGTCGCGCGAAATCGTACGGCGCTTTCACAATTTCTACGGCGAGGTGTTCGTCGAGCCGCAGCCCCTGCTCACGTCGTTCGCCCGGCTCCCGGGCCTCGACAACCGCAAGATGAGCAAGAGCTACAACAACGCGATCAACATCTCCGACGACGCCGAGACCGTGCGGCAGAAGGTGATGCAGATGTACACGGATCCCAAGCGGGTCCGCGCCGACATCCCGGGGACCGTCGAAGGCAACCCGGTGTTCATGTACCACGACGCCTTCAACCCGAACCTCGACGAGGTGAAGGACCTCAAGGTGCGTTACGAGCTGGGCAAGGTGGGCGACGTCGAGGTCAAGCGCAAGCTCGCCGCGGCCATCAACGCCACGCTCGACCCCATGCGGGAGCGCCGCGCGCAGGTGCTGGCCCGTCCGGGGGAGCTTCGCGAGCGCCTGGCGGAGAGCTCGGCGCGGGCCCGCACGGTCGCCGCCGAAACCATGGGCCGCGTGCGCGAGGCGATGAAGATCACGTACTGACCGCGATGGTGCCTCCTCCGCCCGCTCCCGAGACCGAATCGGCACTCGAGCAGTACCCGGTCCGGCTGTCGAACTTCGAGGGCCCGCTCGACCTGCTGCTGCACCTCATCAAGAAGAATGAGGTCAGCATCTACGACATCCCGATCGCGCTCATCACCCGCCAGTACCTCGACTACCTGGAGCTGATGCGCGAGCTGGATCTCGAGGTCGCCGGCGAGTTCCTCGTCATGGCCGCCACGTTGATTCACATCAAGTCGCGGATGCTGCTGCCTCGCCCGGCGCCCGAGCAGGAGGAGGCCGACGAAGACCCGCGCGACGCGCTCGTGCAGCGGCTCATCGAGCACCAGAAGTTCAAGATGGCCGCCGAGCTCCTGCACGAAAAGGAAACCGTCCGGAGCGCCCAGTGGCTGCGGCCCGACGAGCGGGTCGCCGCGATCGCCGGCGACGAGTACGAACCCGAGCTCGAGGTGGACCTGTTCAGCCTCCTCACGGCGTTCCGCGCCGTGGTCGAGCGCGCCAGGAAACGCACCGGCGTGCTCGTGCCAGGCGAGCAGGTATCGATCGAGACGCGCATCGAGCAGCTCCTGAGCCGCCTGTCCGAAACGGAGGCGTGCGGGTTCGAGGAGCTCTTCGTGGATGCCCAGACGCGCGCCGACCTCATCGTCACGTTCCTCGCCCTGCTCGAGATGATCCGGCTCCGCCTCGTGCGCGCGTTCCAGGCAGGGGCCCTTGGCGAGATTCGCGTCTACAAGCGGGCCCGGCCGGCCGACGCGCCGCATCCGATCGGCGACGTCGCGACGATGGCGTCCGCAGGCAAGACTCATGGCTGAGAAGGAAACCCCCGTCGTGTCCGATCCCGTTGCCGACGCCAGCGCTGGTGCGGCCGTTGCGGAGGCTGCACCCGTGGCTTCCGCCGAGCTGCGCGCCATCGTCGAGGCCCTCGTGTTCGCTTCGCCGGAACCGCTGAGCGTCAAGGCCATTCGCAAGCTGCTCGAGAACGAACCGCCGGAGCAGGTCGACGCGGCCCTGGCGGCGGTGCAGGCCGAGTACAACGAGGGGTCGCGCGGGCTCCAGTGGGTCGAGGTCGCCGGCGGGTACCAGATCGTTACCAGGCCCGAGCTGCACGAGTGGGTGCGGCGCATGTTCCACGAGCGCACCACCCAGAAGCTGTCGGTGCAGGCGCTCGAGACCCTCGCCGTCATCGCCTACAGGCAGCCGGTGACGGCGGCCGAGATCACCGAGATCCGGGGCGTCAACACGTCCGGCGTGCTGGGAACGCTCGTCGATCGCAAGCTGATCAAGATCGCCGGACGCAAACAGGTGGTCGGTCGGCCATTCATGTATGCGACGACGCGGGAGTTCCTCGACCGATTCGGCCTGCGTGACCTGCAGGAACTGCCGAAGATCGAAGATCTGGCTGACGCGCTGGGCTTCGAGCCTCCGACACTGCAGGACATGCCCGCCGAGGTCGCGCTGCCGTTCGAACCCGCTACCGCGGCCGAGGGCGATCAGCCCCGGCCCGCCGCGTCCGACGAGCGACCCGGCGCCTGATCCCGGGAGCCGCGATGGCCCTCGTCAGACTCCAAAAGCTGCTCTCCGCAGCCGGGGTCGCGTCCAGGCGGGCCTCGGAAGCCCTCATTCTCGCGGGCCGCGTCACGGTGAACGGCGAGCCCGTGCGCACGCTCGGCACGAAGGCCGATCTCTCACGGGACGACGTGCGCGTGGACGGTCGCCGCGTCAGGGCTCCAGAGCGCCTGCGCTACCTCCTCATCAACAAGCCGGCCGGCGTGGTCACTACCCGGTCCGATCCCCAGGGCCGTCCCACCGTGCTCGACCTCGTGGCCGGTGTGGCGACGTACCTGTATCCCGTTGGGCGGCTCGACTACGACTCCGAGGGCCTGCTGATTCTGACCAATGACGGCGACCTCGCCGCCGCGCTGACGCATCCGCGCCATGGCGTCGCCAAGGTCTACGAGGTGGTCGTACGGGGGCGGCCGACGCCCGAGGCGATCGGACGCCTTCGACACGGGGTGACCCTCGATGGTCGCTGCACGGCGCCGGCCGAGGTTCGGCTGCGCCGGACGCCCACCGGCGGGCGGCGGCCCGGAGGCGGGCGCCAGCGCGCGGTGCTCGAGATCACCCTGCGCGAAGGACGCAACCGCCAGGTGCGTCGCATGTGCGAGGCCGTCGGGCACCCCGTCGAGCACCTCGCGCGCGTGCGGATCGGCCCAGTGGCCGACAGCCGCCTCCGGCCTGGGCAGTGGCGGGACCTGAGCGAGGCCGAACTCCAGTCGCTCCGCGCGGCCGTCGAGGACCCGGTGCGCTTCCCGTCGCTCAGAACCTGAACGTCGTTCCGAGCTGCAACTGCCGCGCGGTGCCGCGCTGGCCGTCCTTGTTCCGGCGCTGGCCCCACAGGAATTCGGCCACGAGGTCCACCCGCGCGATGGGCGACCACATGGTGTTGATCGACGCGCGATCCGTCTGGCGGAGCGCGCCGTCGAACTGGAAGTCGAAGTTGTCCACCCAGACCGTGCCCCAGGTGGCCACGGAGCGCACCCGTTCGTTCCACCAGTGCTCGTAGCCGAGGTAGCCGGAGAAGACCGGCAGCGCGTGGAGGCTGGTGTCGGAGGGGTCGTAGACCGCGTCCTGGCCGCCTTCGCTGCCGAGGTCCGTGATGTAGCGCCCGATGCCCTTGCCCCCGGCGGCGGCAAACGTCACCTGGTCCTGGCGTGCGAGCCAGGGCGTGGTGACGCGGCCGCTGATGTGATAGCCGACGCCACTGGTGGAGAGCGTTTCGTTGGGCTCGTACTCGGCACGGACCTGGCGCAGCAGCAGGGCGGCCTGCACGTGACTGCCGGACCGGAGCAGCCGGCGGCTCGTCGTGTCGGAGGCTTCCCACCGCAAGCGGGTCACGAAATCGGGCACCTGGTTGACGCTGCCCAGCAGGGTCCCGTCCGCTGCGCTGCTGTCCGGCGCAGGGTTCTCGACTGCAGCCGACCACGCCAGGCCGGTGCCGAACCGCTTGGTCACACGAATCTGAGCCTGGCGGAAGAGCGAGATCGCGTTCAAGCCCTCGAAGTCGATGCCGTCCGGTTCGGCGAAGCGGTCGGAGAAGGTGGACCACGTCTGGCCCACCGTGAAACCCCGCCACTGCCCGTAGGCGTGCCGGAATCGCACGGCATTGCCGGAGCCTGCGAAGTCCGCTTCGATGAACGCCCGCATCGCGCCGACATTGGTCGGTTCGCGCACGTCGATGTTGAAGCGGCTCGGTCGCGCCGAGTAGGTCGTGCGTTCGCCCTTGCCGGCGGCCTCGGTGCCGGCAATGGGAATCGACGACGTGACGAAGCGATCGTCGGTGCCGAGCGCATCGAAGCTCCTGACCGTGGTCATGCGCACCTGGCCGCCGATTGCAAAGGCGGCGTCGGTCCCGGGCACGCGGATCGAGCCGGGGAAATCGCCTGCCGTCACGGCATCCTCCGAACGGTCGGGTGTTCGTGTGACCGACTTTTCGAGCTCGGCCAGGCGTGCCTCGATGGCACTGGGCACCGACGGGGCCGGGGGTTGCGCGGCCTGGGCCTCGAGGCGGTTGTGCGCGTCGAGTGCGAGCGCGCTCGTCTCCTCGAGCGTCTTCCGCAGCGCCTCGATTTGCGCCGCCTGCTGGGTGATCAGCGAGCGCTGCTCTTCGACCAGGCGCGCGAGCTCCGCGAGCGTCGGGGTGGTGGCCGGCGACTCCTGGGCCGCGGCCGGCGCCGGCCCGCGGACCACGAGCAGCGCGCCACTCATCACCAGGACTGGAATCCAGCGGTGTGCCATGCCGGCAAGATACCTCAGCTCGGGGGGGCAGGCGTGAGACCGGGTCAGAACGCCACGCCGAACGCGACGCCGTAGACCACGGCATTCACCCAGGCGCCCGACTCGCGGACGAAATCGAGGCTCACCGTCGGGCCAATCGAGTACCGTCCGGCAAATTCCACGGCGTAGGCGGCGCCGATTCGCCACAGGAAGAAACTTTCCCGGCCGCCCTCCGCGCTGACACCCTCGTGATGCCCGCCGTGTTCGCCCTCATGGACGGCCTTCCGTTCAAGGCCCAGTCCTCCGAACACTTTGAGCCCGCCAACCGGGTGGAACGTGACCGGCGCGAGGAAGAGCCAGGCGTCCGCGTCGGCGAGGTACTCGACCTCGGCTCCCACGCCAATGGCGTGCGTGAGCCGGCGCTCGTACTCCCCGCCGACCGTGAAGTAGTGTCGACCCTCCGCGCCGTGGAGACCTTCTTCGTAGGTGGCCGCGACGATCACCGCCAGCTCGTTGCGGTGGAAGTGCTCGTCGTGCGCCGCCTCGTGGCCCGCTGGCGAGCTGTGGCCCGTGGGGGCCGGATGCGATGGGGGTGGCACCTGCGCGCGGGCTGGCCCAGCGGCGATTGCCAGTCCCATGGCGAGGGCGAGAACGCTTGGCATCGAATCAGGTCTGGGGGGCATCGTGGGGCGAACTCCTCCGGGTTCGTTCTGGCACTAGCAAGGCTCGGGCCACGTACGGCCTGACGGGGCGATGTTCCCTTTGGATCATCCGCGCCGGGCGGACTCTGGGTCCGGAGGGTTTCCGATACACTGGACCATTGCGCCCCGCCCCTTTTGGGGGGCGCCCATCACCATGTCCCAGTCCACGGACCCGGCACGCCCTCACACGGCGATGCTCGACGAGCTCCGGCGCCTCGACGCGTTGATCCAGCAGGTGTCCTCCGCGCTGGTCGAAGCCACGGCCGACCGCATCGGGTGTGCCATTGAAGAGGCGTTGCGGCACCTGGTGGCGTGCCTCGACATCGACCGCTCGACGTTCGGCGAACTGGCGCCAGACCGCTCGGCGATTCACGCGCTCCACTCCTGGACCTCCGGCATCGTCCCGCAGACCGACGTGGCGTCGACTCAGGCCCTTGCCTGGTACATGCACCAGGTCGCGTCGGGCGTGCCGATCGTGCTGGAGTCGGTCGAAGACCTTCCCGGCGAGGCCCACCGGGAGCGGGACTACATGCGGCAATGGGGGATGCTGTCGCACGTGACCATCCCGCTGCGGGTCGGCACGGGCTGGCACTGCTGGCTGTCGCTGGGCGCCTTCCGGCACCCGCGCCGCTGGCCCGCGCCGCTGCTCGAGCGCATCCGGTTCTTCGGCGAGTTGACCGCGTCGGCCTTCCTGCGCTGCCAGCACGAGCAGGCGCTGGCACGAAGCCTGGAGGAGGTCGCACGGCTCAACCGGCGGCTGAAGGCCGAGAACACGTACCTGCGCGAGGAGATCCAGGGCGAACACGGATGGGCCGACGTCGTCGGCTCGAGCGCGATCCTGCGGCGCGTACTGGCGAAGGTGGAGTCGGTGGCGTCCACCGACAGCACCGTGCTGATCGTCGGCGAAACCGGTACGGGCAAGGAACTGATTGCACGCGCCATCCACGAGCGCAGCCCGCGGCGGCACCGCACCATGGTCAAGGTCAACTGCGCCGCGTTGCCGGCAGGCCTCGTGGAAAGCGAGCTGTTCGGCCATGAGAAGGGCGCGTTCACCGGGGCCGCCCTGCCGCGCCAGGGGCGATTCGAAGTCGCCGACGGCGGCACCATCCTGCTCGACGAGGTCGGAGAACTCCCGCTCGAGACGCAACCGAAACTGCTGCGCGTGCTGCAGGAAGGCGAGTTCGAGCGACTCGGCTCGACGCGCACCCGCAAGGTCGATGTCCGTGTGATTGCCGCCACCAACCGCGACCTGTACGCGGAGGTGGCCGCCGGCCGATTCCGGGCGGACCTGTTCTACCGGCTCCACGTGTTTCCTGTGGTCGTGCCCCCACTCCGGGAGCGACGCGAGGACATCCCGGCCCTGGTGTGGCACTGCATCGGCAAGCGGCACGCCAAGCTGCGACGGCCGATCGACGTGGTTCCGGATTCGACCATGCGGGCGCTCCAGGCGTACCACTGGCCGGGAAACATCCGCGAACTCGAGAACGTGGTCGAGCGAGCGATGATTCTGTCGCCGGGCGGCACGTTGATCGTCGATGAGAGCGTGGGTGTGACGCTGCCCCCGCCCGCTGCACCGCCGGCCTCGGAGCTCGATGCCGTCCAGCGCCAGCACATCGAGTCCATCCTCGCCGAGTGCCTGTGGCGCATCGAGGGGACGGGCAATGCGGCCGACCGCCTCGGCCTCAACCCCAGCACGCTGCGGTTCCGGATGAAGAAGCTCGGGATTGAGAGGCCCGGGGCCTGACCCCGGGCCTAAAAGGCCCGGGGCTCCGCAAGGCAGGCCCGGGCTCCGCAAGGCAGGCCCGGGCTCCGCAAGGCAGGCCCGGGCTCCGCAAGGCAGGCCCGGGCTCCGCAAGGCTACTTGGCGGCCTGGGCCGCCTTCACCTTGGCCACGGCGGCCTGGCTTTCATCAGGCGTCACGAGGCCATCCGCGTTCGTGTCGATGCCGTCGAAGACGCTCATGGCGAATTCGAGGAACGCCGGAAGCGTCAACTTGCCCGTCGCGCGTCCTCCGGCCTCATTGAACGCCGCCAGGGCCTTCGGACCGGACAGCTCCACCTCCCGGCGCGTCACCGTGCCGTCCAGGTTCCGATCCTGGCCCTCGAACGCCGCCGCCATCGCGTTGCGGAACTCCTCGGCGCTGATCTTCCGATCCGCGTTGCGGTCGATCACGTCGAACGTGAGCCGCTGGGCCTTGGACGCGGCAGGCGCCGCCGTGCCCTGTGCTGCCACCGCTCCGGCTGCGCTCGCGAGCGCAAGGCTCAGCCCGCACGCCGCGCCCATGACGAGTGCGTGGTACCGGCTCACTGCACACCTCCCTTGTTGAGCTTTTCCTTCGCCTTGTTCCTGTCGATCCCGCTGGCCCTCGCCTTGGCCTGTTCCCGATCGACCTGCTGGTTGCGCGACACCCGCTCGCTCCGGTCGTTCGAACGCACGCGGAACTCACCCCGGCACCCGTTGTCCACCCAGATCGAATCGCTGTTGGTGCCCCACGTCGAACCCCGTCGGCAGTCGGCCTCGCTCAACTGGCGCACGAGCTCCACGTTCGTGTTCGCCCCGACGGGGCAGGTCGTCCGCCGGTCCTTGCTGGACTCGCACTTCACGATGTCCCCGTCGCCGCCGTAGGCGTATCCGCGGTCGTTGTCGTCATCGTCGTCATCGTCGCCCGAGGCGGCGATCGCACCGACCACGGCGGCAGTGGCGACGCCGCCGATGAGCGCCTTCTTCTTGCCGCCGCCTTTCTTCTCTTCTTTCTTCTCCTGCGTGGCGGGTGTCGAGCCAGTGGTGGCGGCCGCCGTCGTGCCCTTGCCGGCCGCCACGAGGAACTCCGCGCGGCAGCGATCGCTGACCCAGATGCCCTTGGCATCGGTTCCCCAGGTCTCGTTCTGCCAGCAGCCCTCGGAGCTCAGCTGCTTCGACAGCATCACCCCCTGAGAGGTGTCGGCGGGACACGAGACGCGGGCGCCATCCTTCGATTCGCAGCGGACGGTCGTCTGGGCGAGGGCCGGCGATGCCAGCGCCGCGGCGACCAGACCGGTCGCCAGCGTGGCACGCCACATGGTGTGAACGGGTGTCTTCATCTGAGGTTCCTTTGGTCTCGACGGGTTGTGCTTCGGGCTTCAGTTCGGACGTTCGATGGTATCCGGTGGTTCGTCGGAGGCCGCGGCGTCGTTCAGTCGTGCGCGGATGAAGGTGGCTTCTCCGACGATCTCGGCCCCGGCGTGTTCCAGGGCCTGCAGGCTGCGGCAGCCCTCCTCGTCCACCGAGCGCAGCTCCGACAGGTCCAGTGTGAGACCGGTCGCCCTGGGGACGCAGATTGCCAGGAGATGGTGCAGGCCCGCGGCATCCAGCCGGCCCGCCAGCTTGATCACGCGTCCCCGCCCATTGCGAACGACGTCGATGCGCAACACGGCAAGAGTCCCAGCAATGCCTGCGCCAACTCCGGGCCTGTTGCGCTTTTCGGAGCCCCGGGCCTTTCAGGCCCGGGGACAGCCGCAGCCGGCTGCGGGACCCGTCGCGGGGTACGGTGGGCGGCGGGCGCTTCTGGCGAGATGCGGCCGTGTTCCCAGCCGCATCGCTGAGGTGCGACGCGGCCGCGGGACGGTACGGGGCTTGCCACACGTGTGCTCATGAAAGCCTTCTTCGGCGTGTCCCGGTACCTCGTGCTGATTGCGGTGCTCGGCCTGCTCGTCGCCGGTGCAGCCGCGATGGTCTTTGCGGGCATCACGACGGCGCACGTCCTCGTCGAGGTCTTCGCCGAGGGCGCGTTCAACACCGAAGGCGCCCGCACCCTCAGCCTCGAACTGATCGAGCTCATCGATGTGTTCCTGCTCGCCACCGTGATCCTGATCACGGCCATCGGGCTCTACCAGCTCTTTCTCGATCCCCACATCGAGCTGCCCGAGTGGCTGTCGGTCAGCAACCTCGAACAGCTGAAGGCCAATCTCGTCGCCGTCGTCATTGTCATGCTGGCCATCCTCTTCCTGGGCGCGGTGGCCGGTCACCGGGGCGAGGAGGCCAGCGTGCTCGATCTCGGGATCGGGATCGCCCTCGTCGTGGTCTCCATCTCGACAGCCATCCTGGCGTTTGCGCGGGTCGAGAAGAACAAGGCCGCGCACTTCGAGCACCTGCACGCCGCGCACCACCCACCGCAACACGGAGCCGAAAAGGAGTCAGGGAATGGCTGAAAGCAAGAAGAAGGAATTCAAGGGCGTCCTGAAGCTGGACGTCCGTGATTCGACGCCGGACTGGGAGCCCTATGTCCCGGCCAAGGCGCCGAAGGGCTCGCCGAACATCCTCATCGTGATGTACGACGACACGGGCATGGCCGCGTGGTCGCCGTACGGCGGCCGGATCAACATGCCGACGCTCCAAAAGCTGGCCGACAACGGGCTGGTCTATTCGCAGTGGCATACGGTGGCGCTGTGCTCGCCAACGCGCTCCACGTTTCTGACGGGCCGCAACCATCACCTGAACGGCTGCGCCGCCATCACCGAGGCGGCCACGGGCTTCCCCGGTGGGAACGGCCGCATTCCCGAGCAGTGCGCGACGATCGGCCAGGTCCTGCAGGACTCGGGCTGGAGCACGTTCTGGCTGGGCAAGAACCACAACGTGCCCGAGCAGGACGTCGCCCCCGGCGCGAGCCGCAAGGAATGGCCGCTCTCGAAGGGGTTCGATCGCTACTACGGCTTCCTCGGCGGTGAAACGAACCAGTGGTATCCCGACCTGGTCCAGGACAGCACGTTCGTCGAGCAGGAGTACGGTCCCGAGGAGGGCTATCACCTGTCGAAGGACCTGGTCGACAAGGCCATCGGGATGATCAAGGACCAGAAGGCGAGCAACCCGTCGAAGCCCTGGTACATGTGGCTCTGTCCTGGCGCCAACCACGCGCCGCACCACGCGCCGCAGGAGTACATCGACAAGTACAAGGGCAAGTTCGACGACGGGTACGAGGCGTATCGGGAATGGGTGCTCAAGAAGATGGTCGAGAAGGGCATCCTCCCGGCGGACACCAAGCTCACGCCGATCAACCCGATGCCCGAGGACATGGCCAACAAGGACGACCACGTGCGTCCCTGGAACACGCTGAATGCCGACGAGAAGAAGCTCTTCGCGCGCATGGCGGAGGTGTACGCCGGCTTCTCCGAGTACACGGACGTCCAGGTCGGCCGGCTGATCGACTACCTCGAGGAAACAGGGCAGATCGAGAACACGCTCGTCTTCTACTGCGCCGACAACGGCGCGTCGGGCGAAGGCACGCCGAACGGCTCGGTCAACGAGAACAAGTTCTTCAACAGCTACCCGGACGACCTGGCCGAGAACCTCAAGCTGTTCGACAAGCTTGGCGGGGTGGACACCTACGGTCACTATCCAACGGGCTGGGCGGTCGCCTTCTCGACGCCCTTCCAGATGTTCAAGCGGTACTCGCAATTCGCGGGCGGCACGTGCGCGCCGATGGTCGTCTCGTGGCCGAAGGGCATCAAGGCCCGCGGCGAGGTGCGTCACCAGTACCATCACTCGGTGGACGTCGTCCCGACGATCCTCGAGGTGTGCGGACTGGACATGCCGAAGGTGTACCGGGGCGTCGAACAGTATCCGCTGTCGGGCGTGTCCATGCGCTACAGCTTCGCGGCGAAGGCCGATGCCCCGACGACGAAGACGCGGCAGTACTACGCGATGCTGGGCACGCGCGGCATCTGGGAGAACGGCTGGAAGGCCTCGGCCATCCACGCCCCGCTCTCGAGCAAGGGCAACTTCGACAAGGATCGGTGGGAGCTGTACCACGTGGACAAGGACCGCTCCGAGTCGACGAATCTCGCCAAGCAGCACCCGGAAAAGCTCGAGGCCCTGATCAAGACGTGGTTCGAAGAGGCAGACAAGAACCTCGTCCTGCCGCTCGATGACCGGACGGCCGTCGAGGTGCTCGGCACCCCGCGTCCGGCCGAAGAGGAGCCGCGGGAGCGCTACATGTACTACCCGGGCGCGTCGCCGGTGCCGGAGGGCGTGGCTGTCAACACGCGCGGCCGGTCGTACAAGATCCTCGCGAACGTCGAGATCACGGACGCGAACTGTTCGGGCGTGATCTTCGCGCACGGCTCGCGGTTCGGCGGCCACGCGCTTTACATGAGGGAGAAGAAGCTCGTGTACGCCTACAACTTCCTCGGCATCAAGCCCGAGCAGCAGCTCGCCTCGCCGGCGCTGACGCCAGGGAAGTACACGTTCGGCATGGAGTTCAATCGCGAAAAGGCCGGCGAGCACGGCGAGTCCCTGGGCAAGGCGAGGCTCTACGTGAACGACAAGGTCGTCGCGGAGGGACCGATGAAGACCCAGCCGGGCAAGTTCACGTTGTCCGGTGACGGGCTCTGCGTCGGCTACGACAGCGGCGATGCCGTGAGCGAGGGCTACAAGACGCCGGGCGAGTTCAAGGGTGGCACGATCCACTTCGTCGGGGTGACGGTGGAGAAGGCCCAGTACCTCGACCTCGAGAAGCTGGCCGCTGCCGCGTTGGCGGTGGACTGATTGGGGGCCTGACGGTGTGGCCAGCCACGGGGGAGGCTCGTGGCTGGCCCCACTGACAGGCTCAAGGCGCAGGGCTCAGGGCTCAAGGCTCAAGGCTCAAGGCACAGGGCTCAAGGCACGTGGCACAAGGCACGAGAGTAACTTCTGGCACTCGCGTTTCGCGCATCCCATGGCACGTCGGCCTCTTGTGCGCGGTGTTCGCGCTCGGGGCGTCGGCGGCGAGCGCCCAGACAGAAGAACTCCCTCCGCCGCCGCCGGGCTACAGGCCGATCGTGCCCGACCTGCCGCACGAGGTGGACGCCGCGGCCTCGATCCGCAAGCCCTGGTTCAGCATCCACTTCGGGGCGGCCCCGATCCTCGACTACACGTGGTTCGATCAGGACCAGCCCAGCATCGACCAGGTGGGCGTGCAGGCGGATGCCTACGATACGCGTTCGGCGCGGGTCCAGGCGCGCGGCACGCTGTTCAACAACCAGGCCCGGCCCTGGAAGTTCCTCGTCAGCTTCGAGTACCGCGGATTCGACGTGAACCCCGACAACGACTGGAGCTGGACGGACGTGTCGTTGACGATGCCCGTCGGTCCGCTGGGGGATCTGACGGTGGGCAAGATCAAGGAGTCGTTCGTGTACGAGATGGTGGGAGACGCCGCGAACCTGCCCCACCTCGAACGGCTCCTGAGCCCGTTCTTCACGTCGCGCAACATCGGCCTGCGTCTCAACAGGACGGTGCTCGACCAGCGGGCCACCCTCGCGTTCGGGGCCTTCAATGACTGGTGGGCGCAGGACGTCGACTACGACGACAGTGGCTGGGACTTCACCGGTCGCGCGACGGCGCTGCCGCTCTGGAGCGAGGAGGGACGTCGCTTCCTGCACGTCGGCGGCGCCTGGCGCTACACCGGGGCCGACAACGGGCTGCTGCGCTATCGAGGCCGGCCTGAGTCGAACGTCGCTGACTACTACGTGGACGCGAAGCTCGACGTCGATACGAAAGGAATTCCCGCCTCTCACGCGAACCACTGGGGCGCGGAGGCGCTCTGGAACGAAGGCCCGGTGTCGGTGCTGGCCGAGTATGCGGGCGCCTGGGTCTCATCGGATGTGGCCAACGACCCGCACTTCGATGGCTGGTACGCCACGGCCTCCTGGGTCGTCACCGGAGAGCATCGCCCGTACGATCGCAAGTCGGGGTATGCCCGTCGCGTCCTGCCGACGCACCGCTGGGGCGCGCTCGAGCTCATCGCGCGCTACGGGATCGTGGACGCCGTCGACCAGGCGATCGACGGCGGCTCCATGAAAAAGTGGTTCACGGCCGTCAACTGGTGGGCCACGCGCCGCTGGCGCTTCAGCGCCGGCTTCGGGCAGGCGTTCCTCGAGAGGGACGGAACCGAGGGCCGGACGAACCAGACCCTGGCTCGCGTGCAGTGGATCTTCTGAGCGTGGGGTAGACTCAAGGGTTACAGAGGAGTGATCGCGTGAACAGCTCGATAATCAAGCGCAGCGTCCTGGCCGCCGGCCTCGCGCTGCTGGTCCAGTCTCCGGTGGCCCAGGCCCAGTCGCAGGCCCAGTCGCC
>CAYLZN010000013.1:25418-38142 GCA_964387935.1 uncultured Vicinamibacteraceae bacterium
ATCACAGCGCCGTACCTGATGGGCGCCGGCATGAGCGGCACGGCCGGCATCGGGCGGCTCGACGCCGACGTGAACATGTCGGCGTCGGACGTCTTCTCGAACCTGCAGTTCGGCTTCATGGGCTACTTCGAGGCCATGAAGGGCGACTGGGGCGTGGCGTCTGACATCATCTGGATGGCCCTCGGCACCAGCACGGACGATCCCGTGCCTGCCAACGTGGACGTGAATCAGGGAGCCTTCACCTTCCTCGCGCTCCGGCGGCTCTCGCCGGCCATGGAGCTCCGGGCGGGAATCCTGATCAACACGCTGCAGCCGAGCATCGAGTTCAAGGCCCCGATCAACCGCGAGCGGTCGCGTGACGAAACCTGGGTGGATCCCATCGTCGGCATCAACCTGCACACGCCCCGTGAGGGGAAGTGGGCGTTCGCGCTCGTCGCCGACATCGGCGGCTTCGGCGTCGGCTCCGACTTCATGTTCGACCTCATGCCCACCGCGCGCGTGAACCTCACCGACCGGACGGGCCTGGCGTTCGGCTACCGCTGGATCTCGCTCGACTACGAGTCCGACGCGGACGACAACACGAAGCGGTTCGCCTACGACGTGGTATCGAGCGGGCCGTTTGCAGGATTCGTGTTCAGGTTCTGAGGGAAACGTCAGTCCAGCAGGCGTCCGGCGTCGATGTCCAGCGCGGTGGCAAGCGCGCGGTCGAGTTCGCTGATTCTGCTGGCGGAGAGGCAACCAACGAAGGCCGTCAGTCGGGCTTTCGGGAGGCTGACGAGTTCGTCGCAGTGGAGTGCGCTCTCGTGCTTCAGGCCCTCGTCGGGTCCAACCGTCACCTGGCTTCCCAGGCCGTGGCGCGCGGAATACACAGGTGCGCAGACCACTGTCGAAAAGCGCGAGTCGATCACTGCCTGGCGGCTGACCACGGCGAAGACACGGAACGCTTTCGGGTCAAGTCCACCAGGCCGGGCCACCCGGTACAAGTCCCCACGTCTCACGGTTCGCCCTGATAGGCGAGGACATCCACGGCTTCAGCATTGAGCGCGTCGGCGTGGCGGTTGATCTGCGCCACCTCGTGTGCGTGGCGCTCCCGAGCCGCCTCCTCGCTCAAACGCTCACGCAGGAGCCGCTCAACTGTGCCGGACCGGCTTTCGCCGCGCCGCGCGGCCCGCTTCAGGCCGGCGACGACGTCCTCGGAGAGCGTTATTGATGTCTTCCGCTTCATACCTAGACAAGAATACCATGGTATTCTTCAGGTACTCTGCACAGGGTCGCTGCCTCGCCGTGCCTCACCCCACGAACACGGGCATCGCACCCTTGATCCGGCCGGGGTGGTATCGCACCGCGTCTGTCGTCAGGGCACTGCGGAGTTCGTCTGGCGTTCCCCGGAAGAGGCAGGCGGATCGATCGAGCACGGCACATCCCACCTCCTGAGCGGGCAGGAGGCCAACCACGGCCCGGGACGCGTTCAGCACCGCGTGCCACTCCCGCGACAGTGCCGCTGGGTCGGGCCGGCTCGATTCGAAATCCAGGCCCGCCAGTTCCGCCTGCGAGTATCGGGCGCTGCGCGCAGCCTCCTCGAGGATCGACGCCGGGCTGAAGCCGGGATCCTTGCCGGCCGCCGCCCAGGCGAGATAGCCGAGCGGCTGGAGTCGACGGTCGCAGGTCAGCGTGTCGATGAAGTCGCGGGGCTCAAGGCGACCCACGAGTGCGAGCACCTTGTTCGTGGCGAGATCGAACGGGTGCAGCGCAAGCCCCAGATCGACATGCTCGACCAGCGGGAAGAACCGGTAGGCGCTGTCACGCGCCCACTGCACGACGATGATGTCGTTGCCGCGACGGACTTCCGCCTCGACGAACGTCGGCCGCTCCCGAATGACGGTGAGCCCGCACCCTGTCCGTTCGAGCGCCTGGCGATCGGCCTGCCACGACGCAGCCAGCGCTTCGTCGGTGTCATGGAAGAGATCCACATCCCTGGACAGGCGGGGGGCGGCGAGCAGTTCGTTCAAGGCGGCTCCGCCGGCCACGTAGCTTTCGCCGAGGCGGATTCGCGTGTCGGCTATCGCCCGACAGACGTCGCGCTGGAAGGGGGTGAGAGCCATGTCCGGATCTCGGCGGCGCGACGGAAGGCCTGGACGCTCCCGTGCCGCTCTATGGCGTCGAGGACGCGAAGCCCCTCATCCCGCGTGACGGGATAGTAGTCGCGTCGCAGGTACCACAGGCAGCGCTCGCGGTAGTCGTCGACCAGGGCGCGCAAGGCCTGCGCGACGGCTGGGGGAAGGGCGTCCACGAGCGCAATTGTACTGCTGCGCGCCCCCGGAGCCTCCCAGAAAACACGACGGCGCCAACCGGTCCTCTCGACCGGCTGGCGCCGTCACTGTCCTGTCGTGGCGTCAGTGTCCGCCCGTCGTGGCCTCGCTCAGCGCCGCATCCGCCTTGTCCACGCTGAAGCTGGCGGCCTTCTGCCGCGGCGGGAACTCGGCGAACGTGCCCATGAACTTCTGCACGATCGCCTGCGCCGGCACGAGCATGAAGGCGTGGTCGAAGTGCCACTTCTGGTAGCCCCACGACTCGTGCATCGCCCGCTCCAGGGGGTCGGACCGCAGGTTGAAGATCCGCGGCAGCCGCAGCTTCACGAACGGTTCGGCCCACACGTCGAAGCCGTGGGCGCGCTGCTCCAGGAACATCACCTTCCAGTCGTCGACCCGCAGCGCGGCGAGGTCGCCGTCGTCGGTGAAGTAGAAGAATTCCCGGCGCGGCCACTTGTCCTCCGCGCCTGTGATGAAGGGCACGAAGTTGTAGCCGTCGAGGTGGACCTTGTAGGTCTTGTCGCCGATCTTGTGCCCCTTCTTCAGCTTCTCCTTGAGGTCGGGCTCCCCGGCCGCGGCCATCAGCGTCGGGACGAAGTCCTCGAGCGACACGATGCCGTTGCTCACGGTCCCGGCCTTGATCGCCTTCGGGTAGCGCATGAGCAGCGGGATGCGGTAGCCACCCTCCCAGGGCGTGTTCTTCTCGCCCGCGAAGATCGTGGTGCCGCCGTCAGGCCACGACATCATCTCGGCCCCGTTGTCGGTCGTGTAGACGACGATGGTGTCCTCGGCGATCTTGAGCTCATCGAGCTTGTTGAGAAGCTGGCCGATGTGCCCGTCGTGCTCCACCATGCCGTCCGCGTAGATGCCCTTGCCCGTCTTACCGGCCGACTCGGCCTTGAGGTGGGTGTTGACGTGCATCCGCGACGTGTTGAACCAGCAGAACCAGGGCTTTCCGGCCTTGGTGTTGTCGGTGATGAAGCGCACCGCGTGACCGAGCACTTCCTCGTCGATCGTCTCCATGCGCTTCTTGGTGAGCGGCCCGGTATCCTCGATTGTCTGGCCCCCCTTGCCATCGGCCCTGGCGTGGAGCACGCCGCGCGGGCCGAACTTCTTCTTGAAGTTCGGGTCCTTCGGGTAGTCGGGGTGCTCCGGTTCCTCCTCGGCGTTCAGGTGGTAGAGGTTGCCGAAGAACTCGTCGAAGCCGTGCGCCGTGGGCACGTGCTCGTCGAGGTCGCCCAGGTGGTTCTTGCCGAATTGCCCGGTGGCGTACCCGTGCGGCTTGAGGTACTCGGCCAGCGTGGGGTCCTCCTTCTTGAGGCCCAGCGGCGAGCCCGGGAGCCCTACCTTCGTCATGCCGGTCCTGTACGGGCTCTGGCCCGTGAGGAACGCCGCGCGCCCCGCCGTACAGCTCTGCTGCCCGTAGGCATCGGTGAACATCGCCCCTTCCCTGGCGATGCGGTCGATGTTGGGCGTCTTGTACCCCATGATGCCGAGGTTGTAGGCGCTGATGTTGAACCACCCGATGTCGTCCCCGAACATCACGAGGATGTTGGGTCTCTTGTCTGCCATGCACTGTCCTCCTGGTGTGCCCCGGTGGGCATTGGTGAGCCGCGGCAGGAACTGGTGGAGAGGATTGCACGCCCGGTGCCATGTCATGCAGCACGTCGGGCAGCCACGGCTTTGCTGAAGAACCGCGATGGCGCTGGCATTCGCCCGCCACCGGCCCCCGGCAGGCCGCAGCCCGTTGTGGCCGGCCGCAGGCCTCGGTGAGGCTCGCGGCCCTGGGACCGCAGGAACCTCGCGTGGCATCTGGATTGCGAAATCGCACCCGGAGCGCGGAGAATACCGCCGCGCCGCGAGGGAAGGGGGCCGGAGCGATGGGTGCCGCGCAGTTGATTGGTCTCGACATCACGGTCAGCATCCTGCTGCTGGTCTTCGCCCTGGGCCTGGGCGCGACCGTGGCCGACGCCACCTACCTGCTCAGGCGCCCCGTCAAGCTCCTCCGCGCGCTCGCCGCGATGTTCCTCGTCGTTCCCCTGGCGGCCGTCGCGCTCGTGTATGTCTTCCAGCTCAAGTTCCCGATCGAGGTGGCGCTGATCGCGATGGCCGTGTCTCCGGTGCCGCCGATCCTCCCGGGCAAGCAACTGAAGCTGGGCGGCCGTGCGGGCTACGTCTATGGCCTGCTCGTGGCGATGTCGCTCGCCGCGATCGTGCTCGTGCCGGTGATCGTCGAGGTCCTCGGCTGGATCTTCCCGCGCGATGCGCACATCGACTCCCGCGAGGTCGCGAAGATCCTGGGCCTGAGCGTGATGGTACCCGTCGTGGCCGGCCTGGCCGTCCGCCATCTCGCCCCCTCCCTCGCTGACCGCCTCGAACCCCTGGCCTCCCGGGTTGGGACCCTCCTGCTGGCGGTCGGCCTGATTCCCGTCCTCGTCATGAGCACGCCTCCGATCTGGACGCTGATCGGCAACGGCACGCTCGTCGCCATCCTCGCGGTCGTGGGAGTGGGCCTCGCGGCCGGGCATCTGCTTGGCGGACCCGAGGCCGACGACCGGCGCGCCCTGGCCATCGCCTCCTGCATGCGGCACCCCGGCGTCGCCATGGCCATCGGGCGCCTGAACTTTCCAGACGAGCCCCTCGTCCCGGGCGGGATCCTGCTGTTCCTGATCGTGGCGGCCATCGCGACGACGGTGTATGGCAAGCGCGCCCTTCGTCTCGCCAACGCCGCCGGGGCCTGATCGGGCCGGCTGGGATCGATCAGGCCTGCCCCTCGGTGATTCCCGTACGGCGTGCCAGCGTCACGACCCGCCGATCCGGGTCCGGCAGTGAGATGCCTGCGTCCTTCAGCGCGCGTACGGCGGCCAGGCGCACCGCTGATGCGGTGTTCATGTAGTCGGTGCGCCCGGAGTCCGTCCAGAAGCGCGCTTCGAGGTGCAGGTCGTTCGGCGTCAGGTCGCGGAGCCGCATCGACGGCGCGGGCGCCGCATCGACGCCGGGGACCACGCGCATGGCCTCGAGGACGACGCGCATGGCGCGGTGCACGTCCGCTCCGTAATCGAGGTGGATGTCGACGGTGGCCCGGCGGATCGGCGACTCCGTGTTGTTGGTCACCCGCGACGTGAAGACCTCCGCGTTGGGCACGAGCACCAGCCGGCCGTCGTAGGTGCGGATGTGCGTGGCGCGCAGTTCGATCCGCTCGACCGTTCCCTCGGTGGGACCCACCACGATCTGATCGCCGATCTCGAAGGTGCGCATGAGCAGCACCAGCATGCCGCTCACGAGGTTCGAGAGGATGTCCTTCAGGGCGAACCCGAGCGCGACGCCCGTGAGCCCCAGCCCGGTGACGACGGCCTGCGGGTCGAGGCCGACGGCGGTGAACATGACCACGAAGCCGACCGCCCAGACGGCGTAGTAGGCGAACTGCTGGACCACGAACCGGGCGGTCCGGTCCGCGAGGTGTGCCGCCGACACCCGCACGAGGCGCCTGGCGATGCGGGCCAGGCCCCACGTGATGAGCAGGATGAACGCCGCGGTGGCCAGTGCGGGCAGGACGCGTGCGGTCGACTCGGCGATCTGCTGCAGGGAGCCCCGGAGATTGCGGGCGATCTGCTCGGCGAACGGGAGGCCGTGTGCCGTCATGCCTCGGACCTCGCCGGCAGGGCCGGCGGTTCGGTTTCGTAATTCGGTGAGAGAATCCGCACGCCGTGCTCGTTGAACACGTCCTGGATGCTCGCGTGGAGTGCGTCCAGGACCGCCGCGCGCTCGTCCGGCCGCTCGAGCGCGACGTTGAGCTGGTACTCGACGTGGAAATCGGAGAGCGCCGTCTGCTGCACGTACGGCCGCGGGTCGTTGCGGACGCCGCTCGTGCGACCCGCCGCCTCGAGGAGCAGCCCATGCACCTGCCGCCACGGCGTCTCGTAGCCGATGGTGACGCGGGCGGGGACGATCAGTCCGTGCGTGCGCCCGAGCCGCGTGAAGTTCGTCGTGGTCGTGCCGATCACCACCGTGTTGGGGATGGTAATCGCCTCGTTGCGGCGCGTTCGCAGGTGGGTGGCGAGCATGTCGACGGACTCGACCGTGCCCTCGGTCTCCCCGATCTGGACGAACTCGCCTGGCTGCAGCGCGCGCGAATAGATGAGCACGAGCCCGCTGATGACCTGACCGATGACGCCGGCGGATCCGAACGACAGCAGCAGGCCCACGAGCGCGCCAATGCCCTTGAAGGCGTCGGTGTCGCTTCCGGGGATGAAGGGGTACGCCATCACCAGGGCGAACAGCCAGAGCAGCAGGCTGACGATGCGCCGCGTGGGCATCGCGGTCTCCGGGTAGACCCCGGCGAGTTTGACGCGGCCGACTTCGACGGCACGGAAGAACCCGCTGGCCACGCCGATGGCCGCGCGAGTGAGGAAGACGATCACCGCGATCGCAAACAGGTTCGGTAAGGCGCCGACGATGGCGAGGCCGAAGGCACGGGCGAGCGCTCCGAGGTAGCCGCCGAGCGCCTCGCCCCACGGCCGCGTGTACGGAAACTGGCGCAGCACGAACGTGAGCCAGCCGTAGGTGACGGCCAGCATGGCCGCGCCCGCAAGGAAGGCCACGATCCGGGACGCCACGGCGCGGAGACGCCGGGAGTCGAGCAGGGTGTAGCCCGCGACGCTGACGTCGCGGAGATGGCCGTCGGTGGCGCGGGCGAGTCGGCCGGTGAGCGCGCGGCGGACCGCGCCCAGGCCGAGGAGCAGGGCGGCGCAGACGCCCGACGCCAGCAGCGTCCAGAGGACGGCCCGCACCAGCACTCGCACGTCGTGCTGTGCGCGGTACTCGGCCATCGCGAACGCCAGGGCTTCCGCCGCCCGCTGGACCTCGTCCTCCAGCGTGGCGCCCAGGCTCGTGTCGACGTCGAGCGGCGTCACGAGCAGGAGGGGCGCTTCGGCCCCGGTCCGGGCATAGGCGAGACCGATGCCTGCTGGCACTGACCTCCGCACGACCTGGCCCTCGACGCCGGAATCGAGCACGCCGTGGAGACGATTGAGCGCCGCCTCGGCGCGCTCTGCCGGAGAGCGTCCTGCGACACGGGATCGGAAGGTCACGATGTCGCGGTTGTAGAAGCGCAGCACCGCGGCCTCCCCCGGTGAGGCGGGTTCCACGAGGACTGGAGGCGTGCCGGTCGGAGGACCGGCGTCCTGAGCCTGCGCGGCCCGTAGAACCACCAACGTGAGCAAGGCGATCACCGCGAGCCCCAGAAGCCGCGGCCGCCTGCCAGTCCGCCGGCCTGGGCACGCTCCCCGTCGATCACCTCGCATCAGATTCGCCCTCCCGCCCCGGGAGACTACCCCGGACGCGGAGCAAGCCGCGCGCCAGGGGACGGCGGTGCCCCGGGGCGCGGGCGTCCGGCCAATCGCCACGCGAATCCTGGTGGGACAGAACGGCGGGCGGCGATCGGCTGCGCCGTGCTGGCCGCGCGCCGCCGGCCTCAGGCCTCGAGCCGATTGTCCGATCAAGGCCAAGGCCCGCAGCCCGTTGCGGCCCGGTCGCGGCGCGTGGCGGGTTCAGGCGAGGCCGCCGGAGGTGGACGTCATCAGCCGCGGTCGAAACTGCCGCTGTCCGGCGGGACCAGGCGGCCGCCGCCGGGTCACCCTGGCGGCTCGGAGTTTGCTGCGCTGACGCGGGGGTCGTGCTCATGCTTTCGAAAGGAACCGCCATGCAAGGGAATCCGCTTCCTTCGTGGAACGGCGGAACGGCCAGGTCCGCCATCCTCGAATTCGTGGCCCGGGTGGCAACGGAGGGCTCGGCCGAGTTCGTGCCGACGCCGGAGCGCATCGCCGTGTTCGACAACGACGGCACGCTATGGCCGGAGAACCCCATACCCTTCCAGGTGGCCTTTGCGCTCGACGACGTGAAGCGACGCGCGCCGTCAGAGCCGGCTCTCGCCTCGGACCCGATGGTGCAGGCCGCGCTCGCCGGCGACGTGGCCCGGCTGCTCGGAGGCTCGCATCACGATGGCCTGCTGCGGATCCTGGGCCTGACCCACGCGGGCATGACCACCGACGAGTTCGATGCACGCGTCAGGGCCTGGATCGCCACGGCCCGCCACCCGCGATTCGGCAGGGCCTACGACCGGCTCACTTACCAGCCCATGCAGGAGGTCCTCGACTACCTTCGGGCCCACGGGTTCAAGACCTACATCGTCTCGGGCGGCGGTGCGGACTTCATGCGGGTCTGGTCCGAGCGGGTCTATGGGATCCCTCCCGAACAGGTCGTGGGCTCGACGGCTCGGACGACGTTCGAGATCCGCGACGGTCGGGCCGTCCTAGTGAAGACGGCGGACCACGTCTTCGTGGACGACAAGGAGGGCAAGCCGGTCGGGATCCACCACTTCATCGGAAGGCGTCCCATTGCGTGCTTCGGCAACAGCGATGGCGACCACGCGATGCTGCGGTACACCACGATCGGGAACCCGCGCCCGAGTTTCGGCCTGATCGTGCGTCACACGGATGCCGAGCGCGAGTACGCCTACGACGCGAACCCGAAGAGCAGCGGGCGCCTCGTCGAGGCGCTGGCCGAGGCACCAGCGCGGGGCTGGACGGTCGTGGACATGAAGGTGGATTGGGCGCACGTGTTCGGCTCCGATCGGCCATAATCGGAACTCCGGCCATCAGCCGGGCCCGGTGGCCCGGCACGGATTGAACGAGGGACCCTTGACATCAGCGACCCCCGGCCCCGAGCTTCCGCACCTCGAACAGGCCCCGCCGCGATTCCATCTGCTGGCCAAGCCGAGCGGATCGACGTGCAACCTCGATTGCACCTACTGCTTCTTCCTGTCGAAGGAAGCGTTGTACCCCAGCGAGAAGCAGCGGATGTCGGAGGCGACCCTCGAGGTGTACATCCGTCAACTGCTCGAGTCGCACCGGACCCCGCGCGTGACGGTGGCCTGGCAGGGGGGCGAGCCGACGCTGATGGGGCTCGACTTCTTCCGGCGCTCGGTCGAGTTCGTCGAGAAGTACCGCCACCCGATGCAGCAGATCGAGCACACGTTCCAGACCAACGGGGTGCTGCTCGATGACGACTGGTGCGCCTTCCTGAAACAGCACAACTTCCTGGTGGGTTTGAGTGTCGACGGACCGAAGGAGATCCACGATCGCTATCGCGTGAATCGCGGCGGCAAGGGCACGTTCGACGAGGTCATGCGCGGCCTGTCGTTCCTCCAGAAGCACGGGGTGGACTACAACATCCTCTGCACCGTGAACGCCGCCAACGAGCACCACGGGCGCGAGGTCTACCGCTTCTTCCGCGACGAACTGCACGCCACCTGGATGCAGTTCATCCCGATCGTGGAGCGCGCCACGCCCGAGACGCTGCCCATCGCGAACCTGGGCTGGAGCGAGCGGCCGGGCCAGGCGAGGCTCCTGTATACGCAGACGGGGTCGCTCGTCACCGAGCGGTCGGTCGGGGGACGCCAGTACGGGCAGTTCCTCGTCGATATCTTCGAGGACTGGGTGCGCCGGGACGTGGGCCGGATCTACGTCCAGTTGTTCGACGTGACCCTGCACGCGTATTTCGGGGAGCACATGCTGTGCATCCACGCGCCGACGTGCGGCTACGGGCCGGCGCTCGAGCACAACGGCGACCTGTACGCCTGCGACCACTTCGTGGAGCCGGCGTATCGCCTCGGGAACATCCACGAAACGCACATGCTCGAACTCGTGACTTCGCCGCAGCAGCGCAAGTTCGGGCTCGACAAGCGCGACACGCTCACCGCGCAGTGCCGCAGTTGCGAGGTGCTGCACCTGTGCAACGGCGGGTGCCCGAAGGATCGGTTCGCACGCTCACGGGATGGTGAGCCCGGCCAGAACTACATGTGCGCCGGGTTCGAGCTGTTCTACAAGCACACCCGGCCGGCCATGGACACCATGGCGCGGCTCCTCCGGAGCAACCGGCCGGCGGCCGAGGTCATGCAGTGGGTGCGGACACAGGACAGCAAGCGTGGCCGGAACGACCCGTGCCCGTGCGGCGGCGGGCGCAAGTTCAAGCACTGTCACGGCAGCGCCCAGCCCGACGGCCGCCCCGCGGCGGCGGCGTCCTCTCCGGCCTGAGTCGTCTGGTGGGGTCAGGTCTTAACTTTTTGCGTTTTGGGGCAACCCCCCCAAACGCGAAAAGTAAAGACCATACCCCCGGGTGTCTAAGCGACCAGGCCGTTGCCGCCAATCGGATTCGCCCGCGCGGGCCAGTCACCCGTGGCACCCGGGGCGAGCAGGGCCGCCAGGCGATCGGCGGGCAGCGGCGCGGCGAAGTGAGTGCCCTGGCCGTACCCACACGACAGGTCCCGGAGCAGCGACAGCGCCGATGGCGTGGAGATGCCCTCGGCGACAACATCGAGGCGCCGCTCGCGCGCCAGGGCCAGGATGTCCTCGACGGCGCGGGCCGCCTCCGGGCTCGCCTGGGCTCGCTGCACGTACGAACGATCGATCTTCAGGCGATCGACGGGAAAGAGCTCGAGGTAGCTCAGCGCGGCGAACCCGGTGCCGAAGTCGTCGATGGCCAGCCGGAAGCCCGCCTCCTTCAGCGCGCGCAGCGTCCGCTGGGCCAGCGTCGTGTCCGTCAGGACGCAGCCCTCGGTGACCTCCAGTTCGATCGCGCTCGTGGGCACGTCATGGGCCCGGACGACCGTCAGGATGCGTTCGACGAGGTCCGGCAGCGCGAGCTGTCGGGGCGACAGGTTGACCGACATGACGAGCGCGTGTCGCGCCGGGCAGGCGAACCGCCACGCGCGGAGTTGCGTGCACGCCTCTGCCAGGATCCAGAACCCGAGGGGCACGATCAGGCCGCTCTCCTCGGCGACGGGCACGAAGGTGTCGGGGCCGACGAGCCCCTGCTCGGGATGCTGCCAGCGGACGAGCGCTTCGACGCCCGTGATCTGACAGCTCGTCCCCAGCGCGACGATAGGCTGGTAGTGCAGCACGAACTCGTGCCGCTCGAGAGCGCGCTGGAGATCGGCCTCGATCTGCCGCCGCGCCAGCGGCAGCGTGCGCAGGGAGGGGTCGAACAGCTCCCAACGGCCCAACCCGCCGCTCCGGGCGCGGGCCAGCGCGAGGCCCGCATCCCGCAGGGCGTCTTCGGCGGTCGCGTAGCCGTGACGGCTGGTGGCAATGCCCAGGCTCGTCGTGATCGACAGGGCGTGGTCGGCGAGGTGGAACGGCCGTGCGAACGCGGCCTGAATGCGCTCGGCCACGATCGCGGCGTCCTGATCGCCTCGAATCGCCGTGACGATCACGGCGAACTCGTCGCCGCCTGGCGACGCCGGCTGCGTGCCGGGGGCGTGATCACCCGTATGAATCCGCGCCACCGTGTCGCTCGAGCGCAGGCAGCGCTGGAGCCGCTGCGCCGCCTCGACGAGCAGTTGATCCCCAAGTTCGTACCCGAGGCCGGCGTTGACCAGTCGGAAGTGGTCCACGTCCACCAGCAGCAGGGCGAAGTGCTCGATCCCGGCCCGTCGTTGCTGTTCGATCAGGCGTCCGACCCGATCGAGGAGCAGCGTGCGATTCGGCATGCCGGTGAGCGCATCGGTGACACGGGCGCCGTTGAGATCCGTCAGGGCCCCGGCGAACCGCGAGGGCAGGTCGTCGCCGCGAGGGGTGGCGAGCCCCCGCACGAGCACCCAGCGAAAGCCGCCGCCCTTTTCGCGCAACCGGTGCTCGCTCGAGAACCGGTCGGTGGCGCCGCGCAGGTGCGCGTCGAGTTCCTCGCGCACGCGCGCCGCGTCCTGGGGGTGGATGCGATCCAGCCACGAGGCGGGCTCGTCGGGCAGTTCGCGTGGTTCGAAGCCGAGGATGGCCTTCCAGCGATCCGACAGCACCAGCTCGTTGGTGGCCAGGTTCCACGTCCACAGGCCATCGTTGGCGTTCCGCCAGGCCAGTGAGAGCCCTTCGTCGCGACCACGGGCGAGCGCCCGAGCCTGACGTCCGGTCAACTGCGTCCGGATGCGCGCGCGGAGCACCGACAGCGCATACGGCTTGGTGACGTAGTCGTTGGCTCCGAGATCGAGCGCTTCGACCACGCGCTCGTTGTCACCGTCTGCCGTCACCATGATCACCGGCAGTTCGTCCGCCGGGTATCGGCCTCGGATGGCCCGGAGCACATCGAGACCGGAGAGACCCGGCATCTCGATGTCCAGCAGGACCAGGTCGATCCCCTCCTGCCCGACCAGGGACAGGGCGTCCCGGCCGTCCTCGGCTTCGAGGATCGCGTGGCCGTCGGCGCGAAGGGCGCGAGCGAGGACCTCGCGACCGGTATTGTCATCGTCCACGAGGAGAAGGGAAGCCGGCGAAGAGGTGACGTTACGCATGCAAGCGACCGCAAGCGAGCAATCGGCAGGGAGGGGGGGAACTTCAGGGCGTACGGCGTACGGCGTACGGCGT
>CAYLZN010000014.1:0-37817 GCA_964387935.1 uncultured Vicinamibacteraceae bacterium
GGGACCGCCGGCCAGGTGCCGGCTCCACCGTCGCTCCCGACGAGGTCCCGGGCATGCGGCGCCCAGCTTACACCAGCGCGCGACGGAGCCGGTGGGGCGCCGGCCGCGCCGGTTCGTCGGCACGCCATCCCGGAGCGTCGATAATTGCTTGAAATCGTTGAATTTATCGACGTCGACGCGTTGACACCCCTTGGCGCCTTTCGCTAGACTCGGCCGGTGTCGGCCCCGCCAGCCGTCGTGCTCGACCGCGTGTCGAAGCGCTTCTTCATCTACCGGCGCCGCGCGGGTGGACTGAAGGACCGCATTGTCTCGACGCTCGGAGGACACCCTGAAGCGCGCGAGGAGCTCTGGGCTCTCGCCGACGTGTCACTCGAGATCGCGGCGGGCGAGACCCTCGGCGTGATTGGGCCGAACGGCTGCGGCAAGAGCACGCTGCTGCAGATCATCGCGGGCATCCTGGAACCCGATGGGGGACGATCGCGCACCCGGGGACGCGTGACGTCCCTGCTGGAGCTCGGCGCAGGGTTCAGTCCGGATCTGTCGGGCCGCGAGAACATCTTCCTGAACGCCTCGCTGCACGGCCTGACCCGCGATCAGGTCCGCCCGAAGTTCGATGACATCGTCGCATTCGCCGAGCTCGAGCGCTTCATCGACACGCCCGTGCGCAACTACTCGTCGGGCATGTACATGCGACTGGGCATGGCGGTCGCGGTGCACCTCGATCCCGAGATCATCCTGGTGGACGAGGCGTTTGCCGTCGGCGACGAGGCGTTCCAGCGCAAGTGCCTGCGGACGCTGAAGGGATTCCAGGACCGCGGGGTCACCATCGTCCTGGTGTCGCACGACCTCCTGCTCGTCGAACGCATGGCCGCACGCGCCTGCCTGCTGCAGCGCGGCCGGCTGCACGCCCTGGGCCCGGCCTCCGACACCATCGCAGAGTATCACCGGCTCGCCGCCGAGCACGGAGGCGTCGCCGGCGAGTACCGCTGGGGCAACCGGGAGATCACCCTCTCGCACGTGAGCACGCGTGACGACGCCGGCGCGCCCACCGTCGTGTTCACCACCGGGGCTTCGATGACCGTGGCCATGCGGTTCGAGGCGCCGCATCCGGTGGCGACGCCGGTGTTCGGGCTCGCCATCTACCGGGAGGACGGCGTACACCTGACCGGCCCGAACACGCGGATGAACGGGTTCCCGCTCCCGTCGGTCTCGGGAACCGGCGAGGTGCGCTACCGCATTCCCAGGCTTCCGTTGCTGCCCGGCCGGTACGTGCTCTCGGTGTCCGCGTACGATCAGGATCTCTCGCTGGCCTACGACCATCGCGAGCGTGTCGCGACGTTCACCGTGATCGAGGGCGGCACACAGGAGCGCTTCGGCCTGATTACGCTCGACGGCACGTGGACCGTGGCGCCAACGGCAGACGGGACGCTCGCAGGCACGCGGTGAGCACGCGCACGATCTCCATCGTCCTGCACGGCTACCGGTGGCCGGACGCCGCCTGGGCCGAATCGCTGCGGGCGGTCCTGGCCGTCCCGCCTGCAGCCGGCCCGGCCAGCGTGGTCGAGGTGCTCGACGCCCGCGAAGACCCGTTCGCGGCCGTCGGCGCCGCCGCGGTCCTCAACCGCGCGGCCGAGAAGGCTACCGGAGACACCCTGCTCTTCATCGAGGCGGGCTGCGCCTGGCACGCGCGGCTCCTCGAGGATCTCGGCACGGCGACCTGGCACGCCGACGTGCTCGCGGTGGCCGGACCAGGGCACCGGGCGGATGGACCCGCGTCGCGGACCCCTGGCGGAGACGGCCGCACCTGGAACGATGCGTGGGTGCCGCACTCGTTGCCGCCGCACCGGGACGTGCTGGAGCTCGTCAACGAGGCCTGCGCGATCTCGCTCGACGAGTGGGCGGACCAGTTGTATGCGTCGCGACCCCGCCTGTGGGCGGTCCGACGAGCCACGCTGCTGGGCCTCGGCGGTCTCGACATCCGGATGTGGAGCGTGGGCACGGTCGAAGACCTCGCCGACCGCGTGGCGCGGCGCGGGCTCCACGTCCGCGCCTTCAGCGGTCCCGCGGCCGCCGACAGCCCGCACGACGCCTGGCCGCTGCGACGCGAGGTCCGCAAACTGCTCGCAGTCCGCAACGCGCTGCTCTCCGCGCTGGACAGCCCCGATCCTGGCGCCATGGGCCGGGTGTTCGCCATCGTCTCGGCCCTCGCGTTCGCCGACGCCTGGTGGCACGCGCGGATTCCTTCGGAGGCGCTGCGGTTCGGCGGTCGCTGGGGGGCCACGCCGCGCTGGCCGCGCCTGCCCGCGCCCGCGCCGCGGAGCGAGGCCGACACCGGTCTGTGGCCCGCCAACGAGGTCGGGGCCGTGCTCCCGGTGCTGGCCCTCGACAGCTTTCTCGAAGCCGCCGTGGAGCGCCAGCGTGTGGCGGGCCTCGCCAGGCACGACGCGGCACCCTCGACGACAGCCGTGGAAACGGAACAGGCTCAAGCCGCACCCACGAGGGTGCATCCGGCGCCCCCGACCAATCCCTTCGTGTCGGTCATCGTCGTGAACTGGAATGGCCGCGAGCACCTCGAGGCCTGTTTCTCGAGCCTGCTGGCCAGCGAGTACCCGAAGGATCGCTTCGAGATCATCTGCGTGGACAACGGCTCCACCGACGGCTCGCGGGAGTTCGTCCTGCACGACTTCCCGCAGGTGCGCATGGTGGCGCTGCCCGAGAACCTTGGGTTCACGGGGGGGAATGCCGCTGGCGTGGCCGCGGCCCGCGGCGACGTCCTCGCGTTCTTCAACAACGACATGCGCGTGGAACCGACCACGCTGGGCGCGCTCGTGCGCGCGCTCGACGCCGAGACCCCCTGCGTCGCCGCACAGGTTCGGAGCTGGAACGGGCGGCACATCGACTTCGTCCGTGGGTCGCTCAATTTCGAGGCGCACGGGTTCCAGGATCATTTCGGTGAGCTGTGGCGCCCGGAGCGCACGGCGGTCGCCGAGACGTTCTTTCCGAACGGCGGAGCGTGTGCGATCACGCGGGCCGCCTACGAGCGGGCGGGCGGGTTCGACCCCGCCTTCTTCGCCTACTACGACGATGTGGATCTGGGCTTCGGGGTGCGGATCAACGGCGGGCGGATCCGTGTGGCGCACGACGCGGTGGCCTACCATCGCCACGGAGCCACGTCGCGGCGGTACCCCACGGCGCAGAAGCGTTTCCTCATGGAGCGGAACTCGCTCTGGACCGTCGCCAAACGCTACGACGCGCAGACCCTGGACCGGACGCTCGGGGCGACGCTGCTGCTGGCCGCGCGCCGCATCGCGCAGGAGACGCGGCTGCGCCGGCAGGCGGCACCGTTTCGCGAGCTTGGGCTGTTCTCGTCGCGATGCCGACGCGCCACGGATCCACCGCCGTCCGTCCCCGCGCGTGTCGTCTACGCACCGGTGGCCACCGATCCGGTTCCTGAACGTCACGAAGACCCGCCGCGCCATGCGTTCGTCCTGAGCTTGCCGCTCGAGTCCCTGGCGGCCGTCGGCGAAGCCCTTCGCGGGTTGCCGGACGTGCTCCCCAGACGCCGCGCCATCCAGGCCGCACGCACGACGCCCGACCGGGTCGTGCTCCCGGAGTTCGGACGGCCCCTCGAGTACGCCGCGCCGCTTGCGTCCTACCAGGCCGCGCAGGATGCGCTCGTGGAGGCCCTGGATCTCGAACGGATGTTCCGGGGACGTTCACGGGTCCTGATCATCACGCACGAACCGCTGCGGGAGCGGATGTCGGGCCCCGGCGTGCGGGCACTCGAGCTCGGACGAGCGCTGGCCCGGTCGTGCCGCGTGACGGTCGCGACGCCAGTCGAGCCGGGTATCAGCGACGACCGCTGCGCGCTCGCGCCCTACGACCCGGCGCAGCCCGCGTCACTGAGGCGACTGGCGGAGCAGGCCGACGTGCTGCTGGTCCAGGGCTTCACGCTCACCCAGTTCCCGTTCCTCACCGGCATGCACGTGCCGATCGTCGTGGATCTCTACTGTCCCTTCACGATCGAGTTCCTCGAGATGAAGGCCGCCGAGGCCGCCGCGCGCGGGCGCGCCTTCCCCGACGTCGAGGTGCAGATGCAAGCCGTTGGCGTGCTGCAGGTCCAGAACGCGCAACTGCAGCACGGCGACTTCTTCCTGTGCGCGAGCGAGCGGCAGCGCGATTTCTGGCTGGGCACGCTGCACACGGCCGGCCGCGTGAACACCCGCACGTATGCCGCGGACCCGTCGCTGCGTGCGCTCATCGACGTGGTCCCTTTCGGACTCCCCGCTCAGGACTTCGCCGAGGCGGCCGCTCAGGCCCGCGCCCGCGCCGGCGGTCCGGTGCTGAAGGGCGCGCGCCCCGGCATCGAGGCCGCCGACAGGGTGCTGCTCTGGGGCGGCTCGCTGCTGGACTGGCAGGACCCGCTGACCCTGATCCGCGCGATGGCGATCCTGGCGGGCCAACGGTCGGACGTGAAGCTGTTCTTCGTCGGAACGCGTCACCCCAACCCGCAGGTCCCGCCCATGCGCGTCGTCGACGAGTGCGTGGCGACCGCACGCGACCTGGGGTTGCTCGATCGCAGCGTCTTCTTCAACGATTGGGTGCCGTACGACCAGCGGGCCGCCTACCTTGCGGAGGCGGACCTCGGGCTCAGCACGCACCGCCAGCACCTCGAGACGCACCTGTCCTTCCGCACACGGATGCTGGACTACATCTGGGCCGGCCTGCCGATCGTCTGCACCGAGGGAGATCACTTTGCCGACCTCGTGCGTTCGCGGGAACTCGGGCTGGTCGTCTCCGAGGGGGACCCGCAGGCGCTGGCGGCTGCGGTGGCCAGCTTGCTCGACGACGAGGCGCTGCGCGCACAGGCCCGGATGGCTCTGTCAGCGCTCCGGGAGGAGTTCCAGTGGCCGCGCGTGGCGGAGCCGCTGCGACGCTTCTGCGTGGCGCCGGCGTTCGCTGCGGACCGTGAGGCGGCGATGCGCGCGATCCGCGCGAAGCTGAAGCGGAGCTACCGCGGCTCGAAGTGGCTCAAACGCACGGCGCTGCGGGCGGGCGTGTCGGAGGCGACGATCCAGCAACTGAAGCAGTTGGCTGCGGTGCGGTACGCGATGCATTGGCGGAACCGGCTCGCGCTGGTGCGGGCGGGCCGGTTCAGGGGTTCATGGGGTCAGGTGTTTAATTTTTGCATGTGGGACACTCAGGGCGGGCCCTCCACATGCTAAAAGTAAAGACCTGACCCCATACAGAGCGCTCCGGTCGGCACGCCACGTGCCGCACGAGGTGTGGACCGGGGAAAACCGGGCGCCGTGCTTCCGCAGGACCTTCCGCAGCGTCCGGTAGTAGGCGGCTTCATAGGTCGTGAACCCGAGCACGCGCACGACGGCGCCTCCGGAGCGGTGATAGAGCGGCAGCGGCAGCGCATAGACCTGCAGACCCGCGGCGCGCACCGAGAGGCTGTAGTCCACGGCATACAGGTGCCACCCGTCGCAGGTTCGTTCGTCGAACGCGTGATGGGCCCACACCGCTCGGGGCACGAAGAACGCGCACTCGTCCACGGTGTCCACGCGCTCGGGCACGGTGAGCGCCACGTGGTCGCACCGCTGTGGCGGCACCGAGTCTTCCATCAGGCTCACGATCTCGCGCCCGTCGCCGCCCCGCCGCGCCCTCGAGCCTGCTACCCCGGCGATGCCCGCCTCGGGAAGTTCCTGCAGCAGGGCCTCGGCACGTATCAACCAGTCGTCCGACTCGAACCGGACATCCTGATGCGCGAAGCACAGGTACTCGCCGCCCGCCCGCTTGGCGCCCGCGTTGAGCGCGGCTGCCGCCGAGGCGTACCGGCCGCCTGTGTTGTCGAGTGCGATCAGTTCGGGTCGCGGCTGCTGGCGCGCGACGCTCGCACCCAGCATCTCGTCGAACAGGGCGCGGTCGTTGTAGACCACGATCACGGAGATCATCTGGGGACTCCGAGCTTCGCCAGGCCGCGTCGCGCTTCGACCCGCAGCAGTCCCTTCTGCGCCCAGTGCCGGTGCGCCCGTTCGAACGCCCGCGGCGCGACCGCGCGCGTCTCGTAGTAGCGCGCAGCCCACCAGAACGGCCAGTGCCGAGCAACCTCCCCGGACACGCGTATGAGATAGCCCGCATACGCCAGGTAGTCCCGACGGGCTCGTGTCGCGCCGGGTCCCTCGCCCGGGGCGCGATCCTGCTGCGCGGCCCGGGCCTTGCCCTCGAGCAGCACCCAGTACTCCGAGGACAACCGGATCCGCCGCACGTACGTGGCCAGCCGGATCGCGTGCTCGTGGTACGCCACGGCCGCCGCGTTGTACTTCAACTGCAGCCCGCGTGCCGCGAGGCGCCGCCCGAGGTCGATGTCCTCGAGCAGCGCGTGCCGGAACCGCTCGTCGAACCACTCGCCCAGCGTGACGAACACCGACCGCTTGAGCGAGAGGTTCGCCGTGTAGAGGTACCGCGCGGGATCGACGTCTTCGCGCCCCGCGATCGCGGCGTAGTCGAACTGGTTGCCTGACTCCTCGAGCCACCGCATGTAGGGCGTGATCGTGATGTGGCGCGACCAGGTGACGAACCCGAGCACCGCCACCAGCGGCGATGGAAACCGCGCGTGCCACCGCAGGTGTTCGGCGACGAGCGTGGGCTCCGCGATGATGTCGTCGCCGAGCAGCAGCACGACGTCGCCCGTTGCCGCCCGAATCCCGCAGTTGCGCGCGGCCGCGGGCCCCTGCGCCGCCTGGGGCACGTACGTCAGCGGGATCGGCGCATGCCGCTCCAGCGCGGCGACGACCTCAGGGGTTTCATCCGAGGATCCGTCGTCCACGATCACGACCTCGCAGGACTCGGGGCGTTCGCGCTGAGCCCACAGCGCCTCGATGCACCGCTGCAGCGTCGCCGCACGGTTGTGTGTCGGGACCACGATGCTGAGTGGCGGGGCTGGCATCAGACCGGCGCCCCGGCCTCAGGACGCGGCTGCGTCGGCCTCGCCGCGGCCCTCGTGCCCAGGCCCTCGAGCGCCCAGACCGCGAGGTGCGCCGAGAACAGCACGTCACCGATCATGCCCGCCCGCATCCCCTCGTAGCGGTACAGAAGGCGCCTGTGGGCCAGGACCCAGTCCACCTCGGACACCACCGACCGCCGCCCGCGGAGGACGCTCTCGCGATGGACGATCGTCGCCTCGGCGACGTAGAAGGTCTTCCAGCCGCGTTGCTGCATCTCGCGGCTCCAGGCGATCTCGCCCCCCGCCAGGAAGAACCCTTCGTCCATGGGGCCCACGGCGTCCACGACCGCGCGCTTCACGGCAAGACAGGCGCCGTAGGCGTACGCCTGTTCCCGGGTGCCTGGCTCGGGGGCGGGAACCACCGCCTCCCGGCGCTCACGCCGCAGCCAGCCGCCGAGCCGCGGGTGGCGCTCGGCGAACCACGCCCGGACGATCGGCAGCGCCGGAAACGGCGCGACCGACCACTGCAGGCGTCCGTCCGGAAAGATGCACCTGGGACTTGCGGCCCCGGCGTCGGGGTGCGTCCGCAGGAACCCCAACAGCGCGTCGAGGCTGCCCGGCAGCATGCGCGTGTCGGGATTCAGCAACAGCAGTTCGTCGCCACGGGCAATCGCGAGGCCCTGGTTGTTCGCCGCCTGGAACCCCCGGTTGCGGCGGTTGACGATGACCCTGGCGTCCGGGCGGGCCGCGCGGACGACCGCGACGCTGTCATCGGTCGAGGCGTTGTCGACGTAGATGATCTCGGTCTCTGACGTTGGTGGATGCTGCTGCAACGATTCCAGGCAGCCGCCCACCTCGGCGGCAGCGTTCCAGCCGACGATGATGATCGACAGCATCCGCGGTCCAAAGTATCACAGGCCGTTCCGGCGACGGACCGCGCGAAACCCCCGTATAATCGGCGTCGGCGCGGTCATCATGCCTTCACTCCCCGACGTGGTTCCGGCGCGCGCCGCGCTGCCGGTCGTCACCGAGCTCGACGTGTCCGTCGTGATGCCCTGTCTCAACGAAGCCGAGACGCTCGCCGCCTGCATCACCAGGGCCCAGGAGGGGCTCGGGCGCCTCGGCCGACCGGGTGAGATCGTCGTGGCCGACAACGGATCCACCGACGGATCGGTCGAGATCGCGCTCGCGCATGGCGCGCGCGTGGTGCACGTCGAGCAGCGCGGGTACGGCGCCGCCTACCGGGGCGGCTTCGAGGCTGCGCGGGGCCGCGTCATCGTGATGGGCGATTCCGACGACACCTACGATTTCTCGCGGCTGGACGAGCTGGTCACGCTCCTGGACCAGGGCGCAGACCTCGTCCTGGGATCCCGCCTGCGCGGCACGATCGAGCCGGGGGCCATGCCGTGGCTGCATCGCTACATCGGCAACCCGCTGCTCTCCGCGACGCTCAACCTCTTCTACCGCACGCGCATCTCCGACACGCACAGCGGGCTGCGGGCCTTCCGGCGCGACGCGTACGATCGGCTCGGGCTGAGGACCACGGGCATGGAGTTCGCCTCGGAGATGCTCATCGCCGCGGCCCGTGCCCACTGGCGCATCCGCGAGGTGCCCATCGCCTACCGGCCCCGGGCGGGCGAGTCCAAGCTGCGCACGTTCCACGACGGCTGGCGCCACCTGCGCCTGCTCCTGCTCTACAGCCCGACGCACCTGTTCACCGTCCCCGGGGCCGCCATGCTGGTCCTGGGGGCGATCATCCTTGCGCTGCTCGTGGCCGGCCCCGTGACGATCGCCGGCCGGATGTTCGACTTCCACTTCATGTTCGTGGGCAGCCTGCTCGCGACGCTCGGCACGCAGGTGCTGCTGCTCGGCGTCTTCGCCCGAAGTGCCGCGGCCACCCCGCAGTGGTTCACCCTCGAGCGGGGCCTGGTCGTCGGGTCACTCACCCTGCTTGCGGGGGTCCTGGGCAACGCGGTCATCCTCGTGCGCTGGATCGCCACGGGGTTCGGCCCGCTGTTCGCCATCCGCCTCGCCATCTTCGCCCTCACGCTGATGGTGGTCGGCGCCCAGGTCCTCTTCTCGTCCTTCTATCTCGACCTGCTGCGGGCGGCGAGCAGCGATGCGCCCGTTCCCCCTTCCCCGCATGGCTCGCGTGCTCCCCATCGTCGCGATTGACACCGACGCGAACTGGCCGGGCGTGAGCGTGGTCGTGGCGGCGCGCAACGCGGCGGCCACGCTGCGCCGCTGCCTCGAGTCGCTGCGGGCGCTCGCCTACCCCGAGGTCGAGGTCATCGTCGTGGACGATGGGTCCGACGACGAGACCGTGGCGATCGCGACAGCGGCGGGGGCCCGCGTGCTGTCGGCGGGCGGGCGGGGACCGTCGGTGGCCCGCAACCTCGGCATCCGGCACGCCACGCACGAGATCGTCGCCTTCACGGACGCCGATTGTGTGGTGGCCCCTCACTGGCTGCGGTCGCTCGTGGACGGGCTTCGTACGTCACGGGCCGCGGGCGCAGGCGGCCCGCAGCGCAACGTGTTCGATCGCGGGACGCCGCGCGAGGCACGCGACCTCGATCTGTTCTTCGCCATCGCGTCGGTGCTGGCCGAGTACACGCGCGGCGACGACCGGCCGCGCGAGGTAGACCACAACGCGAGCTGCAACGTGGCCTACGTGAAGCACACGCTCGTCGAGGCGGGCGGCTTCACGGAGGGCCTCTATCCCGGCGAGGACGTCGATCTCGACTTCCGCCTCGCGCGACTCGGCTACCGGGCGTACTACGTGCCAGACGCCTGGGTGGAGCACCATCGGCCCGGGACCCGGGCCTGGTTTGCCGGCATGATGCGGCGTTACGGGCGGGCGCAGCGGTGGCTCGTGGAGCGGCACGGACGGTTCCGGCCGCTGCACTACCTGCCGGTCGCCGCCTCGGCGCTGGCGCTGGCACAGGCACTCTGGCTCCCGCGGCGGACGCGCGCCCTGGCCGCCGCGATCGACGGAGTCGTGGGACTGGGCGTCGTGGCGGTGTTGGCGTCGAAGGTGCCACTCGCCCGCTGGCCGGCCGTGCTCGAGTACGCGGGCCTGGCCCTGGTCGAATGGCATCGCGGATACCTCGAGGGCATGCCGACACCATGAGCGGGGCGCTGGATCGCGAACGCGCGCACCAGGAGGAATGGTACGCGCGGGCCGTGGCCTCCCACTTCTTCGAGCGCGAGGGCTTCAGGCGACTCATCGCCTGGAACCTGGCGCGACTGCGCGAGATCGTCCCGCTGACCCCCGCGTCGCGGGTGCTGTCGCTCGGCTGCGGGACGGGCGAGTACGAGATCGCGCTCGCCCCGCAGGTGGCCCATCTCACCGCCATCGACCTCTCGGCCACGGCGATCGCGGAAGCCGAGCGTCGCGCGCACGTCCTCGGGTTGACGAACATGACGTGGGAGGTGGGCCCGCTGCTCGAGGTTCCACGACAGCCGTGCGCCTTCGACGTCGTCTACGCGCTCGGGGTCCTTCACCACCTCGCGCCTGCGGATCGGCACACCCTGCTCGCCCGGGTGCGCGGGTGGCTCGCCCCCGGCGGCGGATTCTACGCGCGCGATCCCAACGCGCGGGGCCTGGTCCGCCGCGCCGCGGGCTGGTGGTTCCGTGACTCCTCGTTCCACAGCCCGAACGAGGCGGCCCTCGAACCCGATGGGGTCGAGAACGAACTGCGCCGCGCAGGATTCACGGACATCGTGACCGGCTACACCGACGTGCTCGGCGGTCCGCTGCCGTGGCTGATCGCCTCGCCCTCGCGCGCGCTGTGGTCGGCCGTCTTCACGTTCGACCGCGCGTGGCTGGCCATCCCTGGCCTTCGCGGCCGCGCGTCCCAGTTCGACGTGTGGGCGCGGTGATGCGCACCGGGCCGCCCCGCAGCCACTCGACGCCTCCCGGCCCGGGCTGGTGGGCATTCGCGGCCGTCCTCGCGGTCGTCGTGCTGGCCCTCGCGACGCTCTTCGACCGCACCTGGCGCTTCGGCGAGGTGTTCTCGCCGGCCGATCTCGTGCTGACCACCTACCCGTGGGCGTACGAGGTCCCGCGCACGGATCCCGCGAACCCGACGCGTTCAGACGAGGCGTTCTACCACCAGCCGCTGATGATCACCCACTGGTCGCGCCTGCGGGCCGGTGAGTTCCCCCAGTGGGACCCGTGGACGCTGAGCGGGGCGCCGGCCTTCCATCACGGCCTGGACGTGGGGCGCGCGTTCTCACCACTCAGCGCGCCGTTCTCCCTGCTGCCTCCGGAACTCGCGGTCACGCTGTACGCGCCGCTGCGGCTGCTGTGCGCGGCGCTCCTGATGTGGCTCTACCTGCGTCACGCGCGGGTCACGGGCGCAGCGGCCGCCGTCGGGGCGGTGGCGTTCGCGTTCAACGGGGCGTTCCTCGTCTGGCTCAGCGCGCCCATGCCCACCGTCGCCCTGTGGCTGCCACTCATCGCGCTGGGCGTCGAACGCACCGTCGCCTCGGGTCGCGCGCGGGATGCCGCCCTGCTCTCGCTCGGACTCGGGCTGCAGTGGCTCGGGGCCTATCTGCCCACGTCGCTGGTCGTCATGGCCGTGACGGTGATGTGGGCGGCGTGGTGGTGGCTGGTCGGGGCACGAACACCTCACGGGCGGGCAGGCCCGTGGCTGGCGGGTGGTGTCGTGCTCGGCACTGCGCTCGGCGCGATCGCCTTTGGGCCGATGCTGGTGACGCTGATGGACTCCCCTGCCAGCGGACGGTCGATGCGGGAGTTCACCCAGCCGTGGCAGAACCTGGCCACCTTCGCGCTCCCGGATTTCTGGGGCTCGCCCCTGTCGCACACCTGGTGGTACCCCGGCAGCGGCAACTACCCAGAACTGGTCACCTACCTGGGCGTGGCCACGATGGCCCTCGCCGGCGCCGGCATCGCCGCGGCGCTGGCCACGCGCGATGCGCGAGGCGTGCTCGCAGCGCTCGTGGCGGCCTTTGCCCTCATGCAGATGTACGGATGGCCGCCGGCGTCCTGGACGAGCGCGCTGCCCGGGCTGCGGCAGATGAACCCGTACCGCTGGAACGTGGCGCTGGCCTTCGCCACGTCCGTGCTCGCCGCGATCGGCCTCAACGCCGTGTCGAGGAGGCGCGGGCGCTGTCTGTGGCTGCTCATGGGCGCCGGAGGACTCCTGCTCGCGCTCGCGGGCGTGACCACGGCCGCCATGCAGAGCGAACTGGGCGTCATCAGGAGCCTGGGCCTGCAGGCCTTCGAACGAACCCAGCTCGCCCGCTTCGGGCTGGTCGCCGGGATCGCCCTCCTTCTGCTCATGCTGACGTGCACGCGACGTCGCGCCGTTGCCAGCGCCGCCGCCTGGGGGCTCGTGGCCGTCGTCACCGCCGACCTCGTGCACGCGGCCTACGGGTTCAACCCCACGCTGCCTCGCGACCGCGTCTATCCCGCGACGGCAGGCCTCGAGTTCCTCCAACGCGAGGTCGGCGCCGATCGGATCGCGCCCCTGGGCGGGCCCGCCGACTTCGCGGAGGGCCACCTCTGGGGCGTCTTCGGCATCCCGGCGATCACGGGCTTCGACTTCTTCGGCGACCCGCAGTACCAGGACTTCCTGCGTCGTGCCACGGGGCAGCCCGCGGGGCCACCTCGCTGGGCCCACGTCGGGCTGCCACGGACGTCCGCCCCGGACCTCCGGCTCCTCGGCCTGCTCGGCGCACGCCTGATCGTCACCGCGCCAGTTGATGTGAGTATAAATGGACAGGCGTACTCCACGCTGGGCGAACTCACCGACGGCCGCGTCGCCACGCAGGTCTTCGAGGTCGCCTCCGGCGGGTTCCGCCGTGTTGACGTGCTCGGCGCGACCTTCGCCCGCCGGAACGAAGGCACGATCGACCTCACGCTCGTGGACGAAGCGACCCACGTGCGCGTGGCCGCCAGGCGCGTGGACGCCGCCTCCCTGCGCGACCTGGACTGGGTGTCGCTCGACTTCGAGCCGCGGGCGGACTCGAAGGGGCAGCGATTCCGTCTCGAGATCCACGCGCAAGGAGGTCGGCCTGGTGCCTCGGCGACGCTGATGACCACGGGGAACGGAGACCGCGGCGACCTGCCGGGCGCGTCGCTCGTGGTCGATGGCGCTCCGGACTCGAGGGCGCTGTGGCTTCGCGCCTTCGCCACGGCACCCGACCGCGTGCCGGGCGCCACACAGATTTACGGTCACGACCTCAACGTCTACCGCAACCCCTTCGCCCAGCCGCCCGCCTGGTTCGTCACGGACGCGCACGTGGTGGAGCCGGGGGCCTCGCTCGATGCGGTCGCGTCACCCGGCTTCGACCCCGCCCGTGTCGCGGTTCTCGAGACGCCTGTCGACGGCTCGACCGCCCGCACCCCGGCACGTGTGCTCCGCGTGGACCAACCCGACCCCGATCGGCGGCTCATCGAGGTGGAGGCGCCCGCCGGCGGCCTCCTGGTGGTCCGGGAACGCTTCCACCGGGGCTGGTCGCTCCGTGCGGGTTCCGCCAGGATTCCCCTGGTCCGGGCCGACTCGGTGCTGATGGCGGCCCTCGTCCCACCTGGCACCCGCCAGCTCGAGCTGACGTTCACACACCCGGCGTTCTGGCCATCGCTGCTGGCCTCCGGCCTCGCGCTTGCCGGCACCGTGATTGCTTTGTTCCGTAGGAGATAGCACGCGGCCCCGAAATCGGGGCCCGGCGACCGCTGTCGGCTGGATCGGATTTCAAAAATGTACTCGCACCGTCGAATTTTCTACACGGTCCTGGCCGTCACCGCGCTGGCGCCTGGCCTGCTGCAGGCTCAGACCTTCACCCTCACGCCGCTGGCCCCGGCGGCCGCAGGCTCGACCGACGTGGCCGCCCCGGAAGCCGCCGTCCGCATGGCGTCCGACTACGCCACCGACGTCCTCGGCGACCCCTGGGACTTCGAGCAGGCCAGCGACTACGTCTACATGTTCTCCGAGGACCCGACCAACGCGATGCTGTCGTCCTGGGCGTCAGTGCCGACGGTGGCCAACGGGCGCTTCGTCGGCACGCCTCGCGTGTCCGGCCCCCGGCTCCAGCTCATCTCGGAAGGCGTGGACGGCGCCCTCAACGTGGTCGGCCGGAACGGCGTCCGCTTCCCGATCGACACCTCCAGGTACAAGCGGCTCTCCTTCCGGATGCGGCGTTCCGTCATGCCGACGTCTGGCTCGGCCGAGGTCATGGAGGCCGTGTGGTTCACGCAATCGAACCGCAATGCCGGGACGATGGGGCTGACGTTCTTCCTGGTGCGGGGATTTGGCGGCGGCTCGACGAACCGGTATCACAACCAGTCGCCGGTCTCGCCCGTCAACGACCAGGGGTCCACGGGCTGGCACATCTACAAGGTGGACCTCGATGGCTGGCAGCCCGCCGGGGGCGGGCCGAAGTGGACAGACCAGGCGCAACTCCGCGGGCTGCGGCTTGCGCTCGGCAACTCCTCGTCAATCGTCGGCTCGACCGTGGAAATCGACTGGATCCGGCTCACGGAGCGCGGCACGGCGCTCGCGCAACTGAGCTTCACAGGGTTCGGCGGCCCGGTCACGGTCACCGCGCGACACGTGCAGACCAACGACGTCATCCAGATCTTCCCGGACAACGGCACCTCCTCCACAACCTTCGCCAACAACTCGCAGTTCGTGTGGGACTACGGGTTCCTGTCCCCAGGCACGTGGGAAGTGACGGCGACCGACGGGTCGAAGTCCGTGAAGAGCACGCTCGACGTCGACCCGGCGCCGGTCCTCGAAGTCGTGGACCCCGACGCGAAGGGCGGGCGCGACTACGGCCGCTCGGTCGTGGGCGATGCCTACGACATGACCAACCCGCAGGACATCCTGCGCGACGGCAAGACGGGCGAATTGAACGGCGTGGCGTTCGGCGAGGGCGGCATGACCGCGACGACCCTGGGCGGCAGCCCGGCCAGCAACCCGGACCCGCACTTCTACCTGCTCGATGACTCGACGCGACGGCCGGGCACGGAGCGGACGCTCGACGCCACGACGTACCGGCACTTGACGTTCACAATCGAGTACGACCGCAAGGACCTGACGTTCCTGCCCGCGCTGCTCCGTGATTTCGGGGGCATCACGCGCGTGATCTGGCGAGCCGCCGGCAAGAACGGCGCGCCGCTCACCAACACGCAGGACATCTTCGTGCTCGACGGCGGGCCCTACACCTACTCGATGGACCTGGGGTCCTTCACCCAGTTCGACAACTGCGTGACCTGCACGCTCGAGCCGACCGAGGGTCGGGACCTGTGGCAAGGGCTCATCAGCACCCTCAGGTTCGATCCTTTCGAATCCGACGCGCAGCGCTGGTTCCGCTTCGCCGACGTCCGCATCGCCGCCGACGACGAGCCGAACGCGAACGGGTTCTTCCAGATCAGGTGGCGCGTCGCGGACGCGACGTTGTCGCGCGAGGTCACCGGGCCTGCCACGCCTGGGAGCGATGCGACCGTGGCCCTCTACTACGACACGGACACGATTCCCACCAATGGCCGCGTGCTGATCGCGAGCGGCATCGCAGCAACCGCAGAGTCCTACAACTGGAACGTCGCCAGTCTTGCGGCCGGACGCTACTTCGTGCAGGCCGTGATCACCGACAGCGCCGGCAACAGCCAGGCCCGGTACTCCGGGGGCCCGGTTCGCATCGCGACCGTCTTCCTGCCGCTCACCGACTCGAGCGGCACCGGGATGCCCGACGCCTGGCGCGCGCGCTACGAGCTGACCGACCCCGTGGACGATGCGGATGGCGACGGCGTGACGAACGTGGACGAGTTCCGACAGTCCACCAACCCGCTCGTCCCGAACACGTGGATGCTGCCCGAGGGCGCCACGGGGTTCTTCAGGGAGAAGATCGCCCTCGCCAACCCCGACCCGACGCCGGCTGACGTGACCCTGACGTTCCTGCGAAAGGCGCCGCCGGGCCAGCCGCTGCCGGCGCCCATCGTGCGCGATTTCACCGTGCTCGGTCACGGGCGGCTCACGGTGACGGCAAATGACGTGGCCGGGCTTGCGAGCGAGGAGTTCTCCACCGTTGTCACCGCGACCACGGGGGGTGTCGTCGCCGAACGCACGATGAGCTGGGGCGACTTCAGTTACGGCGGGCACACGGGCAAGGCCGTGAAGGCGCCACGCACGCGCTGGTACTTCGCCGAAGGTGACGCGAACTTCTTCGACACGTGGATCCTGCTGGCCAACGCGAGCAGCCAGACGGCGGCGGTCACGATGACGTACCTGCTGCCGGGCGGCGGGACGATCGTCCGGCAGTACACCGTGGACCCGAACTCGCGCTACACGGTCTACGCCAACCAGGTGCCAGGGCTCGCGGGCAAGTCGTTTTCCGGCGACATCTCGAGCAACGTGCCGATCACCGTCGAGCGCGCGATGTACTTCAGCAGCGACGGCCGCTTCTGGAACGGCGGCCACGTGGCGGCGGCCGTCGAAGCCCCCGCGGTGGAGTGGTTCGTGGCCGAGGGCCGGACGGGCCCGTTCTTCGACACGTTCCTGCTGCTCGCGAACCCCTCCGCGCAGACGGCGCAGGTGACCGCCCGGCTGCTGCTCCCGGGTGGCGTCTACCGCGACATCTCGAGGCCGCTGCTGCCGTTCAGCCGCGAGAACCTCTGGCTCGACGTGGAACTGGCCAACCTCGGCTTCCCGGATACCGACGTCTCGGCTCGCGTGACCTCGACCAACGGCGTGCCGATCATCGTCGAACGCGCGATGTACTGGCCCGAGGTCTGGACGGAGGCGCACGCCAGTGCCGGCGTCACACAGACCGGAACGCTGTGGGCCCTGGCTGACGGAGAACTGGGCGGGAGCCTCTCCTACGACACCTACTTCCTGTTCGCCAATCCCAACGCCACCGATGCGATCGTCAAGGTGAAGGTGCTGCGCGCGAGCGGCGCGCCCACCGACTTCCAGTTCGTCGTCCCGGCCAACTCGCGGGCGACGCAGCAGGCGTCCATGATCGGCGCCCTCGACGGCGAACAGTTCGGCCTGCTCGTCGAGTCGATCAACGACATCCCGATCGTCGTCGAGCGCGCAATGTACTGGAACGGTGGCGGCCAGTTCTGGGGCGGAGGCACGAACGAAACGGCGGTAAGGTTGCGATAGGAAGAGGGCGTACGGCGTACGGCGTACGACGTACGGCGGCGTACGGACAGAGACGGCGTACGGGCGGGCAGATGGTCTCAGGGCGTGTGGACCCGCTCGACCCCACCCGGTGTCACGAGCCAGACCGAGCCGGGTTCGCGCAGGCGCAGGCGCGCGGACTGACGTCGTCCGAATCGATCGAGCGTGGCTGGCGCCTCGATCTCGACGAGCGCACGGCTGTCGGGCGTGCCGACGATGACCTGCGGCCGCGCGTCCTCACTCACCAGGTCGATCGACGCCGGCGGCGCGAACGTGGCGGTCACGGGCGAGCGCTCAGCCGCGGCGGGTGCGACGAAGTACCACGACAGCAAGGTGACCCGCTCCGCGTCGCTGACGCCCTGGAGGGCGAGCGCCTCGCGAATCCCGTTCCGCAGCATGTAGGCGCCGCCCAGCGAATCCGGCGCGGCCGCCAGGTAGATGCGTCCCTCGGGCGCGACGCGGACGACGTCCGCGAGGGCCGACACGGCGCGTGAGGTGAGTTCCCCCGCCCGCGCCCAGCGCAGGGACAGCGTCGTGGACCAGATCCCGAACACGAGGCACAGCATCGCGGCGGCGGCCAGGCCGACGCGTGACCTGACACGGTGCAACGCCGCCGCCACGAGCAGGCCGACCCCGAGTGCGGGCAGGTAGAGCAGGCGATCGTTGAACGTGGTCGTCAGCGAGATCGGCAGTGTGACGACGGGCAGCATCGCCGCCAGCCACCAGACGATGCCGATCCGCGCGGCGGGATCCGCGCGACGGCGCCAGGCGAGGATGGCAATGCCGCAGATGACAGCGGCGAGAGTGGCGGCCACGGCGGCCGACCCCGCTCGATGGCTGACGATCGTCTCGAGCCACTCCAGGGGAGGGATTCCCTGGTAGGCCAGGTGCTTTGCGGCGGAGGCCAGCGTGCCCGGCGTCACCGCGAGCACCTCGGCTCCGTAGCCGCCGGCCCAGGTGCCGAGGACCGTCCTCCGCCACAGCAGGAAGAGGGGAACGGAGCTGGCGAGTGCGATGAGCCATGGCGTTGCGGCGCGTCGGGCGGCGGGCGCGGCGTGCCAGGTGAGGGCGACGAGCATGGCGGGCAGCAGCAGTGTCGATTCCTTGCTGAAGAGCCCCAGCCAGAGCGCGAGGAGGGAGAAGAGAAATGGGGGGAGAAATGGGGTCGGGAGTCCTTTTCGCAATTTCTGCAATCCGACCTGAAAAAACAGCAGGCTCGCCACGCTGAACACCGCCGCCAACAGGTCGGGACGGCATGACAACCACGCCACCGCCTCTACGCGACGCGGGAACCATGCCACCAGCAGGGCGGCCAGCGCAGCCGACGCCCGCGGCACCGGCGCGCTCCGCGCCAGCAGGAACAGCCCCGCCCCCACAAGTCCATGCAACAGGAGATTGCCCGCGTGCAGCGCCCAGGGCTCGCACCCGGTCCAGCGCAACTGCACCGCGAGACTGAGAAACGGCACAGGCCGGTAGAAGGTCGTCGGTGCCCCCTCGAGCGAGGTGAGCGCCTGCCAGGCCACACGGCTCAGCGACCGCGCATCGTGGCAGTAGGCCTCCGCGAAAAACCAGTCGTCGGCAAGGAAGCCGGCACCGAGCGTTGGCAGGAGCGGCACCACCGACAGCACCGCCACCGCGAGCCCGACCGTCAGATCCATGCGCGACGATGACGTCACGACCGGTGAGTCTACAGCGGAACACGAACCCTGATGAGGTGACCGTCGCTTGAGCCGTGGCGATCAGCGGTCGATAATAGAGCCGTATGACATCGTTCTGCTCGCGCCAGCGGTGGGCCTTGCTGGCTGCCGTCTTCTTCCTTTTCTTCCTTGCGCCGCCCGTTCTCGCCGCCGACACTCCACGCGCGCCGGAGGCGATCCGTTACGGCGTCGTGCACGACTACGTGCAGACGTCGCCCGTCGCACTCCAGAAAGCCCGCGAGGCCGGCTTCGGCTGGGCGCTCTACGTGCTCTACTGGAACGGCACCAATCCCACAAACAGCGACTGCGACGGCGACGGCACGCCGGACCCGACAGGCGACTGCAACCTCGACTGGACCGCGCCGGACACCGAGATCCAGCGGCTCGCCGACCTCGGGTTCAACATCTACGTCCGCGTGGCCTTTCCGCCCACGTGGACGACCGGCGCGACGTTCCCCAACGACCAGGCGCCGTACTACTGCTACGACCCGGCCACCGACGCGCCCCGCACCGACGATCCCGCCAACTGCGAGAACCCCGAGCGACGACCCGGCTTCCGGTCCACGCCGCAGCCCCCGGGCTACGATCGCAGCGGCGATTTCCGCGGATTCATCGACCTCGCCATCCGCCGCTACAAGGACCGCGTCCGCGCCTGGGGCTTCGGCACCGAGGTCCACAGCCGCGTCTTCTGGCAGGGTTCGATCCCGCAATTCTTCGACGAGATCCTGCGCCCGGGCTACGAGGTGACCAAGGCCATCGATCCCGGCCTCACGGTGGTCGGCCCCGACGATGACGTCGAGTGGTCGTTCGACGAGGTGATGACGCTCGAGACGATTCGCGGCGTCAAGGCCTTCGACGTGCTGTCGTTCCACGTCCTGCGTCAGTCCGGCTGGCTGGACGCCTCCACTCTCGACTCCCGACTGAAGCCGCTCGTCGAGACCCATCGCCGCGGCCGGCCCTTCTGGCTCACCGAGCTCGGCTTCCAGAGCGACGGCGGCGTCGCCGATGAAGTGGCCCGAAGCTGGCTGGAGGACATGCTCCAGGGCATCCGCGGTCGCCCGTGGATCGACAAGACCTTCGTCTATCGCCTCAAGAACACGTCCCCGCTGGACTTCGGCCTGCTCGACGAAGCGGATGAGCCGAAACCCGCCTTCATCGGTGTCAGCGCGTTCCTCGCGCAACAGGGGACGCCTCGCTTCTACTACCTCGCCGAGGGCGCCACGAAGAGCTTCTTCGACCTCGACATCGCCATCGCGAACCCGAACGACCAGTCGGCGCCCATCCAGGTCTCGTTCCTCAAGCCGGACGGCACCGTCGTCCTGGAAGACAACATCCTGCTGCCTTACGCGAGGGTCACGTGGCAGGTCGATGCCTTCCCGGGCCTCGACAACGCCGACGTCTCCACGGTCGTCGAGTCCACGACGGGGCTGCCCCTCGCCGTCGAGCGGACGATGTTCTGGGACGGGAGCGCCTACGGCGGGCACACCGATACCGCCGTGCCGTCGCCAGCCACCACGTGGTACTTCGCCGAGGGCTCGCAGGGGTTCTTCGACACCTATGTGCTGCTCGCCAACTCGAACGGCGTCGCGGCCAACGTCACGGTGACTTTCCTGCTCGAGAACACGACCCCGTTCGTGATCACCCTGCAGGTCGGGCCGACGGCGCGCGGGGGCTTCTGCACCTGCCAGTACCCCGAACTGCAGCTCACCTCGTTCGGCATCATCGTCGAAGCCGATCAGCCGATCATCGCGGAGCGCGCGATGTACTTCGGCGCGGACCCGTTCTGGACCGCGGGCCACGAGTCTGCTGGCGTGACGACTCCGTCCGCGGACTGGTTCCTCGCGGAGGGACGCACGGGCCCGCTGTTCGACGAGTGGGTGCTCATCAGCAACCCGAACGACGCAGCCGCCCTGGTGGACGTGCAGTTCGTCACCTCGAGCGGCACGGTCGTGCCGTACCCGGGCAGCCCGGTGCTCATCGACGGCAAGCGCCGCTTCACGATCTACGTGGACGGCGTGCCGGATCTGGCCGACGTCGCCGTCTCGACGCGGATCTCCGCCGACCAGCCCGTCGTGGCCGAGCGCGCGATGTACTGGCCCGGCACGCCCGTCGAGTGGTACGAGGCCCACAACAGCTTCGGCCTGACCGGCACCGGCACGAAGTGGGCGCTGGCCGAGGGGCGCGCGGGCCAGAGCCGCGCGTATGAAACCTACGTCCTCGTCTACAACACGAGCAGCGAACCCGCCCAGGTCACCGTGAGCTACATGGTGGAAGGGCACGGGTTCCACTCGGGCCCGATTCGCATCACGCGCACGATAGGTCCGGGGCGAACGGACTTCGTCGACTGGCTGGACGACCCACGGCTCGCCAACGCGAACTTCGGCGCGATCGTCGAGGCCGACCAGCCCATCGTCGTCGAGCGGGCCATGTACTGGCGCGGCGGCAGCGGGCGGCCCTGGGGCTGGGGCGGCACGAACGCGACCGCAGTCAAGCTGCAATAATTGGGAACGGTGTCCGCACCGGCCCCGCTCGTCTCGATCGGCATCGTCACCTGGAACGCCGCGGCCGACATCGAGGTCTGTCTGGCCGCCGTTCGCGCGCAGGATCATCAACCGATCGAGGTGCTGGTCGGGGACAACGATTCCACCGACGGCACCAGGGCGATCCTCGGCCGACTGACCGAGCCCCGCGAGCGCGTGTGGTTCGGCCGCAACCTCGGCTTCTCGGCCGCGCACAACGCGCTGATCGCGCGCAGCCGCGGCGCGTACTACCTGTGCCTCAATCCTGACGTCATCCTCGACCCGGCATTCCTCACCCGCGTGGTGCGGCACCTCGAGGCGACGCCACGAGCCGGCTCGGCCTCGGGGTGCCTGCTGCGCCACGACGAACCCGGCACGCTCGACTCGACCGGAATCGTGATGCTGCCGACCATGCGACACCTGGACCGAGGCGCGGGCGAGCAGGACACGAGGCAGTTCGCGCACGTCGAGGAGGTGTTCGGCGCCTCCGGGGCCGCCGCGATGTATCGACGCGCGATGCTGGACGACACGCAGGTGCTCGGCGAGTACTTCGACGAGGACTTCTTCGCCTATCGTGAAGACGCGGACCTCGCCTGGCGCGCGCAGTTGCGCGGATGGCGCTGCCTCTACGTGCCCGACGCCCAGGCCTGGCACGGGAGGCGCGTCACCCCCGAACGCCGAGGCGCGCTGCCAGCCGACATCAACCGCTACTCCGTGCGCAATCGGTTCCTGCTGCGGATCAAGAACCAGCCGTTCGGCCACGCGCTGCGCTTCCTGCTGCCCACGCTTGCCCGCGATGCGCAGGTCGTGGGCTACGTGTTCCTGCGCGAGTGGTCGTCGATTCCAGGACTCCTGGACGTGTTCCGCCTCCTGCCCAGGATGTTGCGCAAGCGACGGATCATCATGCGACGTCGCACCACGACAGCAGGTGAGCTCGCGGCCTGGTTTCGACCGTCGCCCCGACCCGCGCCATGAACCAGCCCCTCGCCCGCCTGGACAAGCGCAGCGTGGCATGGGTGATGGCGGGCCTCGCGCTGCTCGCCCTCGCTGGTGCGGGCGTGACGTTCGTCAGGCTCCGCGCCCGCCCTGCGCCCCTCGCCACCAACTGGACGGCCAACGTCCACACCCTCGCGGGCGACGGCACCCGCGGTACCGTCGATGGTCCCGCCGAGCGTGCCCGCTTCTCGGAGCCGTTCGGCATCGCGGTGTCAGGCGACGCCATCTTCGTCTCCGATGCCGGCGACGCACACCGGATCCGCCGGCTCGGAGCGGACGGTGTCGTCACGACCATCGCGGGCGACGGGCCAGGCTTTGCGAACGGCCCGGGAAGGGACGCGCGTTTTCGGACACCGTCCGGGCTGGCCGTCGACGCGGCGGGCGGAATCATCATTGCGGACACCGGAAACCACGCCATTCGCCGGCTGAGCCCCGAGGGCATGGTGACGACGCTCGCCGGCAATGGCGAGCCCGGACATCGGGATGGTCCGGTGGAGGACGCGCAGTTCGACGGGCCGATCGGCGTGGTGGTGGATGCTGCCGGGCGTATCCTCGTCGCCGACACCTACAACGACCGCATTCGAGCCATCCTGCCCGGGGGACGCGTCGTCACCCTGGCAGGCGGCGGCCCGCCCGGGTGGCGCGACGGCCCAGCCGCCGGTTCCGCGTTCGACACGCCAAGCGACGTGGCCGTGGATGCCGCGGGCTCGGTGTATGTCGCAGACACCGGCAACGACGCCGTCCGTGTCATCTCGAGCCGCGGTGACGTCGCGACGATCGTGCCCGGCGGATCGGGCGCCTCGGTGTGGCGACCGGTGGGCATCGATGTCTCGCCGGCCGGCGTCGCCTACGTGACCGACGGGCGCGGCCGCGTTGTCGAGATCCACCCCGAAGCCGGGGTTAGGCACCTGGCAGGCGGTGCGCCAGGATTCGCGGACGGCCCCGGGGAGGCCGCGCGGTTCAGGGAACCAGCCGGGCTCGCGTGGGTGGCTGACGGACAGTTCGTCGTTGCCGACAGCGTCAACGCGCTCGTGCGAGTCGTCGCCGCCCCCGGGCGCACGGGTTTCCGGCCGCCCGCCTCGCCGCGGCTGGCGCCGCGGTTCGACGCGGAGCGCTTCGCCTGGGTGCCCCTGCTCTGGCCGCTGGACCCGATGGCCGGGTCCCACGAAATCGCCGGCACCATGGGCGAGGCCCGTGGCGAGGCCGCCGGCGGCGGCCCGGAACGCTTCCACGCCGGCATCGACATCCGCGAAGCCGTGGGCACGCCAGTCCGCGTCGTCCGCGATGCCGTGGTGTCCCGGCCCGTCGCCACGGGATCGACCGGCAGCCTGAACGAGTGGCTCACCCTCGGCCCGGTGACGTACGTGCACGTGCGCGTAGGGCGGAATCATCTCGACGCGCCGCTGGATCCGCGCCGCTTCGTCATCACCGGACAAGGCCGCGACGAGGACCTCCGCGTGCGCGTCAGGCGCGGGACGACGTTCCGGACCGGCGACCTGCTCGGCACCGTCAACCGGTTCGCCCACGTGCACCTCAACGTGGGCTGGCTGGGTGAGGAGCACAACCCGCTGAAGTTCCGCCTGCCGTACTTCCGGGACTCGGTGGCGCCCACCATCCCCAGGGGCGGCATCCGGCTCTTCGACGACGCGGGTCGCCAATTCACGCGCGTGGACCGGAGGCGGACGGTCGTCTTCGGGCGTGTCAACATCACGGTCGAGGCGTACGACCAGGTCGATGGCAATCTGGCGCGCAGACGCCTTGGCCTGTTCAGACTGGGGTACCAGGTCCTCGATGCCGGCGGTCACCCGGTCGCCGGCTTCGAGCAGCCGAGAATCACTCAGGCGTTCGCCCGGCTTGGCGCCGATCCCGAGGCCCCGTTGCTGGCCTACGCCGGGGGGAGCGGCATCCCCTTCTACGGCGCCCGAGTCACCCGCTTCATCTACCAGGTCACCAATGAGTTCCGCGACGGCGTGGCGTCGCGCGGCGCGTGGGACACCCGCGCGCTGCCGCCCGGGGACTACACGGTGCGCATCGTCGCGGCGGACATCGCCGGGAACGAGGCGCTGGCCAACCGCGACCTTCCGGTCGTCGTGGTTCGTGAGCAGCCTCCCGGCCCGTAGCGCTTCAACCCGGGCGCACCGAAGCCGGTCTAAGCGGCGAGCGGCGAGCGGCGAGCGGCGAGCGGCGAGCGGCGAGCGGCCTGATTGGCCGATTCGCCGCGGGAACTTCTGACGCGGACCGTGTAAGAAGCGCCAGTTGGTCGGGCTCGGGCTAGAATAGTGGGTCTGGCACGCGGCCCGGCGCCGGTCGGGCGTGCGTGCCGGAACCCATGCGACTCGCCATTCTGGGCACCCGCGGCATCCCCGCCAACTACGGTGGTTTCGAGACGTTCGCGGAAGAGCTGGGCGCGAGGCTCGCGGCGCGCGGTCACGCGGTGGTGGTGTATTGCCGGCCCCACTACGTGCCGAAGGAACTGAAAGAGCATCGAGGGGTCCGCCTGGCGCACCTCCCGACGGTTCGGCATAAGTACCTGGATACCGTGATTCACGCCGGACTTTCAGCCGCCCACGCGACAGGCCAGCGGTACGACGCGATCCTGATGTGCAATGCGGCCAACGCGCTCGTGTGCACGCTCCCGCGCGCGGCTGGCACGCCCGTTGCTCTCAACGTGGACGGGCTGGAGCGGAACCGGAAGAAATGGAACCGCCTGGGCCGGGCGTGGTATCGCGTGTCCGAGCGCCTGGCCACGTGGGTGGCCAACGCGGTGGTCACCGATGCCCGGGTCATCGAGCGGTACTACCAGGAGCGCTATCATTGCCCGTCCGTGTTCATTCCGTACGGGTGCGACATCGGCTCCGATTGCGGCACCGCCACGCTCGACCGCTTCGGATTGACGCCAAGGGAGTACGTGCTCTACGTCAGCCGGCTCGAACCGGAGAACAACGCCCACGCCGTCATCGCCGGCTTCGAGTCCTCCGGGCTCGACCGGCGCCTGGTCGTCGTCGGCGACGCGCCGTATGCGGACGAGTACAAAGCCCGGCTTCGCCAGATGGCTGGCCCCCGTGTCCTCTTCACGGGCGGGGTTTACGGCGAGGGATATCGTGAACTCCAGTCGCACGCCTTCGTGTACGTGCACGCCACGGAGGTGGGCGGCACGCACCCGGCACTGGTCGAAGCCATGGGCAGGGGCAGCGCGGTGGTCGTGAACGACGTGGCGGAGAACCGGGAGGTGGCCGGCGACGCGGCGCTGTACTTCGATGCCCGCACACCCTCGACGCTGGGCGAGGCCCTGCGCCGCCTGGGCGGGGATCCGGCCCTGGTCGACGCACTCCGAACCCGCGCCCTCGAGCGCGCCCGCGCGTTATATTCTTGGGAGCACGTCACGGACGAATACGAAGCCCTCTTCGAGCGCCTGCACGCCGGGCGCAGGAGCCAGGTGCGGTGATTTCGGAACGCGCGCGGGTCGTGACGACGTTCTACGTCATCAGCGACGCGGTCGCCACCGCGGCGGCGCTCGTGGCGGCGCACACCGCCCGGTCCGCCGTCACCGGTCTGAACGACTTTCTCGGGCCCGTCTACCCGCTGGACCGGTACCTGCCGCTGCTCCTCTTCATCCTGCCGCTCTGGGCGCTCATCTTCTACGCGAGCGGATTGTACGGGTGGCGATCGATCCGGACGCTCCGCACGGAGGTGTCCCGGCTGGCCAAGGCGCTGGCCATTGCCACGCTGCTGTTCACGCTGGTCCTCTTCGCGGCCAAGCTGGACTACGTGAGCCGCCCGATCGTCGCGCTCTTCATCCTCCTGAACGCGCTGTTCATCGAGGGCGGCCGCAGCGTCGTCCGCGGGCTCGTCGTCGAGGGCGTGATGCCGCGGCGTGTGCTGATCGCCGGCGGCCTCGAGGAAGTGCAGGAGGCCGCCGCCCGTGTGGACGCCCATCGCGACTGGGGGCTCGAGATCGCGGGCTTCATCACCGACGGCACGTGGACGGACCCGGGCAGGCTGCCGTACCCCGTGCGGGGCGCCTATCACCTGATCCCGCGCCTCGTGCTCGACGGCGAGGTCGTCGACGAGGTGCTGTTCGTGCCGGCGTCGGGGCACATCGAGGAACTGAAGCAAATCGAGCCCGTGCTGCTGCGGCTGGAGGAACTCGGCATCGCCACGCGGCTCGTGCTCAACTTCCTGCCGAAGTCGTTGTCCGATGTGTCCTTCGAGGAGTTCGGCGGCATTCCGCTGCTCACCTTCTCGACCGCGCCGCGCGACGAGCTGCTTCTCTTCGTCCGGCGATGCATCGACGTCGTCGTCGCGCTGGCGTTGCTGCTGATCCTGTCGCCGTTGCTCGCGGCCATCGCCCTGCTGATCCGGGTGACGTCGCCCGGGCCCATCCTCTTCCGGCAGCAGCGGTGCGGGCTGCATGGGCGTTCGTTCACCTTCCTGAAGTTTCGGTCCATGCGCGTGGGCGCCGAGGCGCTGAAATCGTCGCTCGCCCCGTTCAACGAGATGGACGGCCCGGCGTTCAAGATGACGAACGACCCGCGCGTGACGCCCGTCGGCCGGTTCATCAGGCGCACGAGCCTCGACGAACTGCCGCAACTCCTGAACATCCTGCGCGGGGACATGAGCTTCGTCGGTCCGCGGCCGGCGGTCATCGAGGAGGTCCGGCAGTACGAGCCGTGGCAGCGGCGACGCCTGTCGATGCTGCCCGGGCTGACGTGCCTCTGGCAGATCAGCGGGCGCAGCGATCTCACCTTCGACGAGTGGATGCGCCTCGACCTCGAGTACATCGACAACTGGTCGCTCTGGCTCGACCTGAAGATCGCGGTGCGGACGATTCCGGCGGTGCTGTTCCGGCGCGGCGCGAAGTAGTCAGCGCTGGCGTTCCTTGATGGCGGCGCGGGTCTCGCGGTCGATCTCGCGGCGCTTGATGGTCTCGCGCTTGTCGTGAGCCTGCTTGCCCTTGGCCAGGGCAATTGCGATCTTCACCCGCCCGTTCTTCAGGTACATCCGCACCGGCACGAGCGTGAGCCCTTTCTCGGCCACGCGGCCAATGAGCTTGCGGATCTCTTCCTTGTGCAGCAGCAGCTTGCGGCGACGGAGCGGGGCGTGGTCCGCGTACCCCTTGTGGCTGTACGGGCTGATGTGGACGTTCTCGAGGAACACCTCTCCGCGGTCGACCAGCCCGTAGCTGTCCCGCAGGTTGACGCGCCCCTCGCGAATGGACTTCACCTCGGTTCCCAGCAGCGCAACGCCCGCCTCGAAGATCTCCAGAAAATGGTAGTCGTGCGAGGCCTTGCGGTTGTCCGCCAGGGGACGGTCGCCGGACTTCTCCTTCGGGTCTTTCGGGCGGCGGGGATCGGGCTTCTGGGTCACGGGATCAGGCTCAGGGCTCAGGGGGCAGGCTCAGGGCTCAGGGCTCACGGCTCAAGGCTCAGGGCTCGGGGCCCGGGATTCGTGCCGGCGCTGCGCGGCGAGGCGTGCGGCGAGGAGCACGGCGGCGACCATGCTACCCGGGTTCGCGAGCCCGCGGCCGGCGATGTCGTAAGCGGTGCCATGATCGACCGACGTGCGGATGATGGGCAGACCCAGCGTGACGTTGACGGCCGTGCCGAATGCGAGCAGCTTCACCGGGATCAGGCCCTGGTCGTGGTAACAGGCCACGACGACGTCGAACTCGCCGCGCGAGGCGCGGACGAACACGGTATCGGCCGGGATGGGCCCGGTGATGTCCACACCGCGGGCGCGCCAGTCGGCCACGACCGGAGCGATCAGCTCGTCGTCCTCGGTGCCCAGCACGCCGTGCTCCCCGGCGTGCGGGTTCAGCCCGGCGACGGCCACGCGTGGCTTTGCGAACCCGAAGCGTGGCATCGCCTCGACGGTGAGGGCCACGACGTCCATCAGCCGCTCGCGCGTGAGTGCGGTCGCGACGGCTCGAAGCGGGACGTGCACCGTGGCCAGGACGACGTGCAGGGTGGGGGCATGGAAGAGCATGGCGACGCGCGGCGCGCCGCAGAGCTCGGCGAGGAGTTCGGTGTGGCCGGGCCAGGGCAGTCCGGCCAGCGCGAAGCCTTCCTTGCTGATCGGGGCCGTGGCGATCGCGTCCAGCCGCCCGGCCCTGGCGTCCGTCACGGCGGCGACGATGGCTTCGTGAGCGGCGCGCCCGCCCTCGGCCGACACGCGTCCGACGGGAAGGGTCCCCGGGCGGACCGCTGTTGACGGGCGCACCGCACCAGCCACGGCTCCGTACAGCAACGGAACACACGCGTCCAGCACCCGCGGGTCGCAGGCCGCGGCGGCCGCGATTTCCGGACCGATCCCCGCCGGGTCGCCCGCCGTGATGCCCACGCGCGGCAGGACCGCCCGAGGCATCATGGCTCGCGGGACCCGCAGCCGCCACCGCAACCGCCGCTGCAGCCGGCACCCTGGCTCGAGCACCCGCCGCACGAGGGAGTCCCCTCGTGGGCGCACCCGGCGTACTGGTCGCCCTTCCCGTTGGGCAGCTCGTAGCGGAGACAGCATTTCAGCCGGCCGCAGAGCCCCGAGAGTTTCGAGGGGTTGAGACTGAGGTTCTGCTGCTTCGCCATCTTGATCGACACCGGGTCGAACGACTGGAGCCACGTCGTGCAGCACAGCGGACGGCCGCAGGACCCGTAGCCCGTCAGCAGGCGGGCTTCGTCTCGCACGCCAATCTGGCGCATCTCGATCCGGGTCCGGAACTCGGCGGCGAGGTCGCGGACCAACTCGCGGAAGTCCACTCGCCCGTCCGCCGTGAAGTAGAACACCAGGCGCGAGCCGTCGAAGTGCTGCTCGACCTTGGTGAGCTTCATCGGCAGCCCGCGCTCCCTGATCTTGAGCAGGCAGAACTGGTGCGCGTCCTGCTCACGATGCACCTGCTTGAGGCGGGTGAGGATGTCTTCGCGCGTCGCGAGTCGGATGACCGACCCGTTGCCGGCGGCATGGTCGCGTCGCCGGTCGGCGACCGCCAATGGCTGCGGCACCACCTCGCCGACAGCCGGCCCCTGGGCCGTGCGGACGACGACCTGGTCCCCCGGCGCGAGCGGCTCCTCGCGGGCGAACTCGGGCGACCCGAACGTATGTGAACGCCCGGTGGGCGTGAACTTGACGCCCACGAGCGGGCGGGATGCATCCCCCATGACGCCCGTCTATCGGTGGCACCAGGCCCCGACAGGGCCACGCGGCCGCTCAGAGATTCAGCACGAGCCAGTCGGCGACGACCTTCTGGCTCGCATTGCGCTCGAGAGCGGTCTGCGCTCGTGCCACCGTGGAAAACGCGCGCACCAGCCGATCCCCGCGGAGCGTGGAGGCGAGCCCCGAGAGCCGGGGCGCGAGGTCCGCGTTCGCAAGTCGCTGCCGATCCGCACGGGTTGACAACACTCCGATATCACGCAACAGCGCGGCCAGCGCCTCGAGCCGCGCCGAGATGTCCTGGCGACTTGGTGCGTCGCGTCGCGAACGCCCCCCTTCTCCTCGACCGGCCCCGCGATCGGACCGCCCCACCAGCGCCTGCGCCGCCTCGAGACGCTCCACCGGACCCCGGCTGCCGAGGACCTGTTCCAGGACCGTGGCCGCCACCTCGCGAGCCTCGAGACGCTCCGGGTCGCCCTGGTCCAGGGCCCGGCCCAGGCGGCCATCGGCCGAAACCGCTGCGGCCAGGGCCTGGTCGCGGTTCCAGCCGAAGCGCTCCACCAGGGCCTGCGCGAGGTCCGTGGCCGGCAGCGGGGAGAACCGCAGGACCGGGCAGCGCGACCGGATCGTGGGCAGGAGCGCGTCGGGTTGTGCGGTGACGAGCAGGAACCGGGTCGCTGGCGGCGGCTCCTCGAGCATCTTGAGCAATGCCTGTTGAGAGGCGACCTCGAGGGTCTCCGCCTGGTCGATGACCACGACACGCAGGCGGCCGTCGAACGGCCGATAACCCGCGCGGCTCAGGACCTCGCGCACGGGCTCGATCTTGATGGACGCCCGTTCGTCCGGCTGCAGCCACTGCAGGCAATCGACGGCCTGGGGCTCACCCGCGCGGAACGCGCGAGCGGCGCGGGCCAGCCTGGTGCAGGCGCGGCAGGAGCCGCACGCATCCGGCGCCACGTCAGGGGCCGGGCTGGCAGTTTCTTCACAATTCAGGAACTGGGCCAGGGCCACGGCCACCGCAGCCTTTCCCACGCCATCGGGACCCGCGAAGATCAAGCTCGGTGGCAGCGTGTCGCGCGAGGCCGCGCGAACGAGCAGGCTCACCAGGTGGCGGTGGCCGATGAGATCGCGGAAGGGCATGGACGGAAACCGTGTAACGAAATCGTATCACCTCTGCTCTTTGGGCGTTCCCGGCTTCGGCCTGGCTGGCTCGCGCTTGCCGAACACCCTCGACCAGAAGCCCGGCTTCCTGGCCGGTACGGGCGCGCCGCCGTCGGTGGCCGTCACGTGAGGAGCCGGCGAGAGCGCCTCAGGGTGCGCAGCAGGGGACGGCGGCAGGGGCGCGGCCGGCGCCGGCGGCAGGGCCAGCTCGTTCTCCAGCACCGGGCGGTCGCTGCCGGCCACGAAGACCTCCGCGGCTGGGGCGAACCACGCGGGCGTCGGATGGAGGTCGCAGATCTCCGCGGGCGCCGTACCGCTCCGGAAGTACTCCGTGTAGACCATCGAGCGCACCTCCACGTCGCCGGAGCTGCGCATGACCTCGACGGCCGAGCACCCTTCGGCCGGGAGCTTGCCGGACACGCGGCACACCTGGATCCCGACCAGGCCAGCGGGCCTCGGCAACCAGTCCGGCTCGTGGCCCTCGGTGGCGGCCTTCATCACCTGGGCCCAGAGCGGCACGGCGAGCTCCCCGGCGTAGCCATTGGCGATGATCGGTTTGGGCTGATCGAATCCGACCCAGACGCCCGTCACGAGGTGCGGGGTGAAGCCGACGAACCACACGTCCCGATAGTCGTTCGTCGTCCCGGTCTTGCCGCCGGCCGGCAGGGTGAAGCCCGCGGCCCTGGCCTTCCAGGCGGTGCCGGCGTTGATGACGTCGGTGAGCATGCTGGCGAGCAGGAACGCGGTCTGTTCGCTCACCACGCGGCGGGGGGCCCTGTCGGCCTGGACGAGCACCTGCCCGTCCCGATCCTCCACCCGCCGGACCAGGATCGGCGTGCGCATGACGCCGCCGGCGACGAACGCCGCGTACGCAGCGGTCATCCCGGTGAGCGTCACCTCCCCGGCGCCAAGGGCCATGGACGGCACGGCGGGGACCTCCGTGAAGTCGAAGGCCCGCACGTACTCCATCGCGTGCTCCATGCCCACGGTCTGCAGGAGGCGCACCGCCGCGCGGTTGCTGGACGTGCGCAGCGCGCTGCGGAGGGACAGGGCGTCGGCCGAGGAATGCTCGTCTTCCGGCATCCACTCGCCCTGCGCGGTCAGCACCGGGTCGTCGAGCCCGGCGACGAGGGAGGCCGGCGAGAGTCCCCGCTCGAGGGCCGCGGCGTACACGAAGGGCTTGAACGCCGAGCCGGCCTGGCGTTTTGCCTGCGCCGCCCGGTTGAACCGGCTCTCCGCGAAGTTCCGCCCGCCCACGAGCGCGCGCACCTCACCGCTCGCCGGGTCGAGCACGACCACGGCCGCCTGCAGGTAGTCCGGCGTGTCGTCGTCGCCCAGCGGCAGCATCGAGGCGCGGCTCGGATGCGGGTAGCCGCGGCGGGACTCGAGCGTCGAGAGCGCCTCCTCGACGATGACCTCGACGCGAGGCTGGAGTCTGGTGTCGATGGTGGTGTACACGTTGAGGCCGCCCTCCGACACACGCTCCCACCCGAACCGGTCGACCAGCTCGCGGCGCACCATTTCCTTGAAGTACAAACCAAATCCCTCGAGCTGCTCGAGGCCGTTCCGCAGCTCCACCGGCGCCTGCCGCGCCGCCTCGAACGTGGCGTCGTCGATGACCCCGGTGTCCCGCATGGCGGCCAGCACCACCGTGCGACGGGCGACGGCACGCGCGAGGTGCGACGATGGGGCGTACGCCGACGGGGACTGGATGAGCCCCGCCACGAGCGCCGCCTCGGCCAGCGTCAGGTCCTGCGCGTGCTTGCCGAAGTAGCCGAGCGACGCGGCCTCGACCCCGTAGAACCCGTCGCCCAGGTAGACCTTGTTCAGGTACATCTCGAGGATCTCGTCCTTCGAGAACGACTGCTCGATACTGGCGGCGAGGAGGATCTCCTTCAGCTTCCGGCGGAAGGTCTTGTCCCGCGACAGGAAGCTGAGCCGCGCCAGCTGCTGCGTAATCGTGGACCCGCCCTGGGCCTTGCGCCCGGAGCGCAGGTTGGCCAGCACCGCCGCCCCGACACGGATGATGTCGATGCCCCGGTGCTGGTAGAAGCGCTGGTCTTCGACGGCGACCACGCCCTTGACGAGATACGGCGACATGCGGACGAGGGGAATCTCGATCCGCTGCTCGCGGAAGATCCGGAACGCGGGCCTGCCCTCGATGTCGAAGAGCGTCGTGGCGCGCGCCATGTCGCCGATCTCCCGGATCTGGGCCGACCTGGGGAGCCGCAACGCGACGTCGAAGGCAAACCACGCGATGGCCACGCCCGCCGTCCAGACGCCCAGGGCGAGGACCAGCAGGGTGCCGGCGGTCGTCCGCGGACGCCCCTCGAAAAGGCGCGCCAGGCGACGCCCGGCCGCAGCCACTCCCACCCGCGCTCGGCGCCAGACCATCGACTCAGGATACCTCTGAAGGGCGGGCTCAGGGCTCAGGGCCCAGGGCCCAGGGCTCAGGGGCCAGGGCCCAGGGCTCAGGGCCCAGGGCCCAGGGCTCAGGGCGCAGGGCGCAAGGCGCAGGGCTCAAGGCTCAGGTTGCAGGGCCCGTGGCGCCGAGCGCCAGGAGCCCGTCACCGTCGCCACGCCGAATGCCGCCAGCCCGAGCAGCAGGAGCAGGCCCGCCACCGTGGTGCCGGCGTACCACGTGGACAGGTCCGTCACGATGGGCACGCGGTAGAGCAACTGGTTGACGGCCAGCATCGCGACGAGCACGGTGTAGCCGAACCACCAGGCCGCGGCCGTGAGCAGGCCCGACACGCCGAGGCTCATCAGGACCTCGAACCAGAGGCGCTCCCCACCGATGAACTCGCCGGAGATGAGCAGGGCGAAACCCACGGTGGACAGTGCAAAGGCCAGCCAGGTCCACCGGACCTTGAGCCTGATGAGGGTGAACACGAGAAAGACGACGAGCGCGGACAACAGCACACCGCCGACCGCCCCCAGCACGGACCCGAGCAGCAGATGCGTGCCTAGCAGCGGATCCGGGTTGATCATCGCAGGAGTGGGTGGCGGTTCGCCGAACCAGGTCGGCACGTGTCCAGCGCCGCGCACGACCAGGTGCATGATCGCCCCGGCCGTGAGCCCGATGAGGAGGTCCCGGCCCACGAGCGGATCACGCCAGCGTCCTCCGAGCAGGCGCGTCCAGGAGATCAGACTCTCGGGCCACCGGCGGCGCACGATGGGTTCGAGCGAGATGTACGCGATCCACAGAAGTCCCGCCCCCAGCAAGCCGAACGCCGCGGCCGTCAGAAGGCGATCGACCTCTCTCGCCGCATCCGCGACATGGTGCGCCTGCAGCAGCCAGCCCGCGAGTGACGCAGCAAACACCAGCGCCGCCAGACGCACCGCGCCCGTGCGGTCACCCCTTCCGCTGCGCAGGTTGCGATGCGCGACCGCGCCCGCCAGGATGAACACGGCGAGCGTCAGCAAGGCGGCGAGTGCCACCGCCGCTCGCCGCACGGGTGTCTCAGGCGCCTCCAACATGCGCGCCGGGCGCGTCCAGGGTCCAATCGTGCTGAAGAAGACGGGCCGGCCCTGGTAGGCGGCCGCCTCGATGCGCAGAGGAACGTCGGGGAGCTCTGGCGCCGTCCCGGTCCACGCCGCGCGTGTATCGGCGAACGCGCGCGGCGTCCAGGTGGGCGACGCCTCGGTGAAGCGGTCGCGCGGCAGCCGCGCGGCGTCGAAGAGCGGGCCCCAATCCGGTGCGGGAACCGCACCCGTCGCCTCCCCCTCGTCGCGCTGGGGCGGTACGACGTGCAGCTCCAGAAGCCGCCCATCGGTATCGAGGATCACCGACATCATCCCCGACACGGTCATCGGGGGGTCGGCCGGTGTCGGGCGGGCGTCGGTGCCCGTGGGCACCAGGAGGCGCGGGCTCGAGCGGTAGGCGAAGTGCACCGACGGAGTTCGACCCGTCGGGAGCCATGCCCAGCGATCCGGCCCCTGGCGCTCCTGCCGCACGTAGCGCAGGACGTCACCGCTGTACTCGAACGACCACGCGCTGTCGGCCTGGCGCGCCTGGTAGCCCGCGGCCTCGATCAGCGTGCGCGCGCGGTCCACGAGGACCGCAGGCGGCTTGTCGAACGGCACCTGGCGGATGAGCAGGGTTCGGTCGTTGGTCGCGGCGATCAGCCCCAGCAGCACCACGAAGCTGGTGCCCAGGGTCACGGCGGTCGTCGTGGAAGCGGCGGTGGTCCGGCCGGCAGCCGCGACCATCTCGGGCGACGGCGTCTCGCCGGCGGCCAGGGCCTGCAACAGGGGATCGCCGCCCGGCAGCGCGGCGGCCACTGCGAGGGCCGACGTCGGGCGATCGGACGGATCGCGGGCGAGGCAGCGCGCAATCGCCCGGTCGATGGCGGGATCCAGGTCCGTGACGACGGCCGTCGCGCGCAGCCGCAGGCCCTCATCGTGAAGCTGCACGAGGTCCGCGATGGACTGGACCTCGATGGCGCGCTTTCCCGTGAACAGCTCGTACAGCACCAGCCCCAGCGAGAACAGATCGCTCTGCACGGACACGGACTTGCCCGCCAGTTGCTCCGGGGCCATGTAGGCGGGCGTGCCCGACCGCACGTCGGTGACGCCTTCCGCGGATGCCGCGATGCCGAAATCCGTCAGTCGCGCCTGCCCCTGCCCGTCGATCATGACGTTGGCCGGCTTCAGGTCCCGGTGGATGACCCCACGGTCGTGGGCCGCCGCGAGGCCCGCGCACAGCTGGCGCGCGATTTCGACGGCCTTGTCCTGCGGAAGCCGGCCAATGCGGCGGAGCAGCGAACCCAGGTCCTCTCCGTCCACGTACTCCATCGAGAGGAACGGCACGCCGTCCACCTCGCCGAGGTCGTACATCCGGCACACGTTCTTGTGCGTGACCTGCCGGGCCACGCGCACTTCGTTGTGGAACTGCGCCAGTCGGGAGGGATCGCCGGCCACCGACTCCGGAACGAACTTGAGCGCCACGGCCTGCTCGAGCCGCAGGTCGTCGGCGCGATACACCTCCCCCATGCCCCCGCGGCCCAGCAACCCGACGACGCGGTAGCGATCGAGGAGGATGGTGCCGGGCGCAAACCGGCCACCGTCACGGGTGGGGCGGGTGGTCGACAGCCCCGAGGAGAGCGGTGCCTGGGCAAGGGTCGTGGGGTCCACGTGAATCCTTCTGGCGTGCCGGTAGTCTATCCTTACGAACCGCTGGAAACCATGCGCGTGAGGTTGGAGGAAACGATGAGCAGCCTGCTGAAGGTCAACGAACATCCTGCGGAGCGCGTGGTGCGGGTCGGCCTGGGCCTCGGCCTGGTGGCCCTGGCCGCCATGGGCACGATCGGGGCCTGGGGCTACATCGGGGTGATCCCGATCCTGACCGGCGCACTCGGCTCCTGCCCGCTTTACACGATGCTCGGCATCAACACGTGCCCGGTGAAGCCCAGGGCCTAGCCTCGATCTGACAATCGGCTTGCGGCCTGCGGCGCACGGCGCGCGGCCAGCCACGGCCTCTCGCTGGCCGCGATGAAGAGCCGGCTGCACCGCGCGCGACTGGCCCTGCTCGGCGCCGTCAGAGAGGAGGGGATCGATGCGGCCCGATGAACGCCCCGCTGCCGGCCTGCGATGTTCAGAGGTCATGGAGGACCTCAGCGCCTACCTCGAGCGCGACCTCCCGGCGGTCTTCGCTTCGTCGTGCGCACCCACTCACCGAGACTTACAGCCTGTCCGGCTCCATGCCGGCGAATGGGCGTCTATTGTCTGAAGAAGACAAAGACTGCCAATCCGGAGAACTAATGTCTCCAATCAGAAAGGAAGGTCTATAATGCCGTGACGTAAGTCAGCTCCCGGGCCGCCAACTCGGGAGGGGGGGGAGGGTCCATGGGACTGGGCCACCATGTGCGGTGGAGAGGGCTCCTGCCGTTCGCCTGTCTCGCCTCGGCGCTGGCTCCAGTCGCCTCTGCGCCGCAAGGCCTTACCAACCACTCCTCCGTCACGCCCGCGCAAGTCGCGCCTCCCCCGTTCGACGAGGACGATGGGCGCCTGCCGCCGGATGCCTGGGATCGCGCGCGGCCCGAAGCCCACGTCACCGGCGATCTCCGGATCGACGCCCTGCTCACGGGGGACGCGTGGACGACCACGCCGATCACCTGGAGTTTCTACTCGACCAGCGTCTTCGACGGCCGCTACTACGGCGCCGAGACCGGGGTCCGCGAGGTCAGCCCCGGCACGAAGCAGAACGTGCGAGCCGTCATGGCCTGGTGCCGGTCGGTTCTCGGCCTGGATCTGGTCGAAGTCGACGAGACGCCATCTTCGGTCGGCCAGATTCGCATCATGCTGTCCGACAACCCCAGCTACGCCTATTCCTACTACCCCACGTCGCCGGGCGCGTTCCACGTCGCCGGCGACATCCACCTCAGCCCGGCCTATGACAGCGCGGCCAACACCAACGGGTTTCAGCAGCCACCCGGCAGCCACGGCTATCTCACGCTGCTCCACGAAATCGGGCACGCGCTCGGCCTGAAGCACCCGCACTCGGGCGATCCCACGCTGCCGGCCACCGAGGACACCAACACGGTCACCGTGATGTCCTACCAGTTTCTCGGGCGGTCGCCCTCGACGCTCATGCCGTACGATCTGCTCGCCCTGCAGTTCCTGTACGGCGCGCGCCCCTCGTGGACGGGCAGCGACACCTATCTCTTCACGCGCAGCACCCTGGACCAGTACGTGCGCGACGGTGGGCTGCACCTCGACACGGCGCTCCTGACGAAGCAGACGATCTGGGACACTGGCGGGCCCAACACGCTCGATCTGTCCCGGCTTCCCTGGCACGCCTCCGGATACCGGCTCGACCTGGCACCGCTCGGGTGGCTGTCTTCGTGGGCGGACTACCGCCCCACCTACCTCGTGAGCGGCACGGTCATTGGGCCCGGCGTCGAGGTCCAGACGGTGATCAACTCCGTCAGCGACGACACGATCTTCGCGAACGCCGCCCGCAACACCTTCGCTGGGTACGCGCCCGCGACGCAGACGGGGCGCGACGTCATCCACGGCGCAGGGCGGGCGGACATCGTCGACCTCTCCGCGTTCGCGCCCGGTGACGTGCGCGAGGTCCCGGCCGGCGCGGATCTCGTCCTCGAACTGGGCGGCACCAGCACCATCACGCTCAAGGACTACTACACGACGGATCCTCCGGTCATCACGTACGGCCCCGTGGCGCCGCCCGCTCCAGCCCCCC
>CAYLZN010000015.1:0-35169 GCA_964387935.1 uncultured Vicinamibacteraceae bacterium
GTAGACCACGAGGTCGGCGTCGCTGCCCACCGCGATGGTCCCCTTCCGAGGGTAGAGCCCGAACAGCTTCGCGGCACGCGTGCTCGCGGCGTCCACGAACCGGTGCAGGCCGAGCGAGCCGCGGCTCACGCCGCAGGTGTACAGCAGGTTGACGCGATCCTCGATCCCGCCGATCCCGTTCGGGATGTCGACGAACGACTGCCGCCCGAGCAGCTTCTGCGAGGTGTCGAACGGACAGTGATCCGTGGCCACGGTATCGATCGATCCGTCCGCCAGGGCCTGCCAGAGCACCGCCTGGTTGCGCTTGTGCCGGAGCGGCGGCGACATCACGTGCTTCATCCCCTCGACCCCTGGCCGCTCGGCATACGTCTTGTCGAGCACGAAATGGGGAACGACCGACTCGACCGACAGCGTGACACCACGCGCCTTTGCCGCCACGGCCGCGCGCAGCGCTGGTTCGCACGACAGGTGGACGATGTAGCCGGCGGCCCCGGTGTTCTCGAGGAAGGTCACGAAGCGCTGCGTGCCCTCGGCCTCGACCGACTCCGGGCGACTCGGCTCGTGCCACTCGGGGCCGGTCCTGCCCTCCGCGACGAGCCGCTGCTGCAGCCGGCTGACCAGTTCCGCGTTCTCGCAGTGCGCCGTCACGATCACGCCCAGCTGCCGCGCCAGCATCAGCGTCTGATACAACTCCCCGTCGTCGATACCGAAGAAGTTCTTGTAGGCCAGGAAGATCTTGAACGAGGTGATGCCGTCGGCGACGATCTCGCGCAACTGGCCTTCGGTGACGTCGGTGAACTTCGACACCGCCATGTGGAACGTGTAGTCGCACGCGCTGCCGGCGGCCGCCTTCGATTTCCAGAGCTGATACCCCTCGAGCGCATCGTCCTTGCGTGAGGGGCAGCACATTTCGATATAGGTCGTGGTTCCGCCCACCAGTGCGGCGATGCTCGCGGTCTCGTGGGTGTCCTTCGCGAACGTCGCCATGAACGGCAGGTAGACGTGGACGTGCGGATCGATGAAGCCTGGGAAGACCATCTTGCCCGTGGCGTCGATGACCTCGGTGCCGGGCGGGGCCTCCAGCGACGGGCCGACCGCGGTGATGGTCTCGCCCTCGACGTAGATGTCGCCTCTGGCGCGCGAGTCTGCGGTGACGATGTCGCCGTTTCTGATCAGCAGGGGCATGGGCAACGATTCTACCGCTACCTGCTGGCGGCGCCTGCTGGTGTTCGACCGAGGAGATACAGCGTGCCTGGTGTGGTGCCCACCTCGACGACGTCGAAGCCACCCGTCACGAGGCGCTCGCGCCAGACTCCGGCTGGTGGCTGACGGCCGAAGTACCCGTGCTCGTGGAACATCGGGAGAGCCACCCGGATCCACACGTCGGGGTTGAGGACCAGGAGGAGGAAGTCGCCGCCCGGCTTCAGCACCCGCCGCGTCTCGGCGAGTGCGCGCGAGATCCCGTCGCGATTCAGGTGGTCGATCGCGTAGGCGCTGACGGCGCCGTCGAACGAGGCGTCCGGGAAGGGCATCTGGCGCATGTCTGCCGCCTGCACCTCGAGGCGGTCTGCGGCTCCCGCGGCGGCCACGTTGGCGCGCAATCGCTCTGGCGTGTTGCCCGTGATGCCGTACTGGTCGCTGAAGATGTCGAGCGCGACCACCGTGGATCGAGGACGCTCGAGCAGGACCATCAGCGTGGCGCGTCCAGAGCCGGCACCGAGGTCGAGCACGCGGCCTGTGTGTGTACCAAGGAACGCTTGTGTCGGCAGCGTGAGCGGCAGGCTGAAGCGCATGACGACGTGGAGGAGGAAGGCGCCGCTCAGGGCCCAGGCCGTGACCGCGCTGAACAGCGCTGCGAGCCAGCGGGGTCGGCCGAGGCGCCAGAGGACTAGCGCGATCGCGCCGAAGAAGCCTGCCGCAATCAGATGGCCCCACGTCCAGGGCCAGGCATAGCCGAAGTCGTAGCGGAAGAAGCTCATTTGGGGGCCTCCGAGAACTGGAACACGCGATCGAGCGGGACGTCGAAGACCGCGGCGATGCGAAACGCGACCTCGAGGGACGGTGAGTACTTGCCGAGCTCGATGGCGTTCACCGTCTGGCGGGTGACGCCGACGCGATCGGCCAGTTCCTGCTGCGTCATCTCGCCCTGATCGAAGCGCAGGCGCCGGATCTGGTTGGTGATGGGAAGGGTGCCCATGTCAGGCGTCCCGGCGGAAGGACACGATCTGCGCGCCGAACCTCACGAGCTCGGCGACCACGATCGCAAGGAGCGTCGCGTGTGCCATCTGCTCGACCGTGGAGCGAATGTAAGAAAAACGCGACGTGATGTCAAAAATAATCTACATGCCCATGGTCACACCGGGGGAGTGGGGTGCCTGTTCGGTTTGACTTCCCTGCGCAGACGGGACAGGATGCGCGCACGCGACAATTCAACGAGCGCCACACCGGGCCGCCCTGGCCCTGTGCGGTCGACCCGACGCTCCCGCGTGGGGTGTCCTCGCGTGTCGCGGCACGGAGGTCCCCATGACGTTGCGCACATCCGGGTTCCTGGCTGCACTGCTCGTCGGAGCGGCCGGCGCCGCCTTTGCCCAGAACCTCCCGACATCCCAGCCGCCGATCCTCAAGATCTACCGCGAGGAGATCAAGCCCGGGCGCAGTGCCGATCACACCCGGACCGAGTCGGGGTGGCCGGCGGCCTACGAGAAGACGAACAGTCCGTTCTACTACCTCGGCATGACCTCGCTCACGGGGCTGAACGAAGCGTGGTTCGTGGTGCCGTTCGAGTCGTATGCCGCCATGGCCGATGCGGCGGCCCGCGAGGCGGAACCCGCGCTCGCGGCCGAACTGTCGCGGCTCTCGCGCGCCGATGGCGAGCTGCTCGCCAACTACCGGGTCATCGAACTGCGCGCGCGCGCCGATCTCAGCCACGGCGCGTACCCGGACCTCGCGAAGCAGCGGTTCTGGGAGATCTCGATCTACCGGGTCCGTCCGGGCCAGGAAGAGGCGTTTGCCGCCGCGGCCAAGGCCTACGGCGCCGCGACCGGTCGGAGCGGTGCGAGCACCGCCTTCCGCATCTACGAAGTCACCGGCGGCATGCCCGGCCCCACGTACTTCATCTTTTCCTCGGTGTCTGGACTCGCCGAGTTCGACAAGATGTTCCTCGCCGACCAGGCGACGATGAAGGGGTTCACGCCGGAGGACATGGCCGTCTTCAGGAAGTTCTTCGACGGTCTCGTCAACTACGAGACGCACCGGTTCCAACTGAGCCCGGAGATGAGCTACGTGCCGAAGGCCACCCGTGCGCAGGACCCGTCGTTCTGGACCCCGAAGAAGCCGGTGGCGAAGCCGACGGCGACGGCCGCCAAGCCCTCACCGCAGCAGTAATCGACCTGATGGCGACGTCGCGCCGAGCGCCGAGGCTTCAACGCATTGATGCTATGATGCCTCAATGCGAACCACCTTGACGCTCGACGATGACGTCGCCCGGCATCTCAGGGACGAGGCCCGACGCCGCGGACGGCCCCTGAAGCAGGTGGTCAACGACACGCTGCGCGCGGGCCTCGCCGCGGGCCGGGCACGGCCTGCGCGCCGCTACCGCCTCTCGCCTGTGTCCCTCGGCGGCGTGGTCCCGGGCATCGATCTCGACAAGGCGCTGCGGCTGGCCGAAGCCCTGGAAGACGAGGCGATCGGACGCAAGCTGGAGCTGCGCAAGTGATCCTGGTCGACGCCAACGTCCTCATCTACGCCATCGACGCGGATTCGCCGCATCATCGCGCCGCGCGCGCCTGGCTCGAAGCTGCGCTGTCGGGTACGGTGCCCGTCGGGTTCGCCTGGATCGTCGTCCTCGCGTTCCTGCGCCTCACCACGCGCCCCGGCATCCTGCTCCGGCCGCTGCCGATCGAGCGTGCGCTGGCGTTCGTCGACGAGTGGTTGGCTCAGGCCTGCGTCCGCACGGTCTCGCCAGGTGAAGGTCACTGGGCAGTGCTGCGCAGGCTCCTCCGTGACTCCGGCAGCGCCGGCAACCAGACGTCCGATGCCCACCTCGCGGCCCTGGCGATTGAGCTGGGCGGTTCGATCTGCTCGACGGACGGCGATTTCGAGCGCTTTCCCGCCGTCGAGCGCGTCAACCCCCTGGCGAGTCGTCGCTGACCAATACCAGCGGCGTCAGTCGTCGGGGGTGCCTTTCAGCAGGGGTTCGAGATCGGGCGTCTGCGCCCCGTGCTCGGTGCACACCGCGTATTTCTTTTCGCCGGCGTGGTACATGGCCACGCCGGCGTACTCGCCGCGCCTGTTCAGCACGAAGAACCGGATGTTGAAGTTCGGGTGGCCCTTCGTGTTGAGCAGGCGCCGCTCCACGGTGTTCGCCTTGATGCGCCGCAGCGCCTCCAGGCCCGCGTCCTTCGGCGATGCGCCGCGACGCATCGCTTCGATGATGAGGAAGGAGGACAGGTTGTAGAGATTGGCCTCGCCGCGGCCAGTGGAGCCGGCAGCGCCCACCTCGTTGTCCACGTAGAGGCCCGCGCCCAGGATGGGGGAGTCGCCGGCGCGGCCCGGGATCTTCCAGGCGAGCCCGCTGGTCGTGGTCACCCCGCAGAGATCGCCGGTCGGCCCCAGCCCGTCGCAGTTGATCGTGCCCCAGAAGCTGCCCTCGCTCACCAGGCCGTCGCGTACCATCGAACGGCCCGAGGCGAGCGCGCGCGATTCCCAGGCCGCGTCGCGGAGCAGGTGCGCGCCCGCCTCGCTCGCGGCGTCGCCGGGATCCCGTTCGTGCGGCGGCCTGGGCGTGCGGCCCTCGCCTTTGGGATCGAGCCAGCGGCCGGGGTCGAGGCGCCGCCTCCATTCGAGCCACAGGCGCCGGGAGGTCTCCGTGTTCAGGTCCTCTTCGATCCGGAACCCGAGGGCGCGCGCAAACTGCTGCGCGCCCGCGCCGACGAGCAGGTGGTGATCCGTGTAGTCCATCACGGCCTTGGCGACGAGCGACGGCGTACGCACGCCCTCGAGGGCGGCCACCGCTCCGGCGCGCCTCGTGGGGCCGTGCATGCACGAGGCGTCCAGTTGGACGACGCCGTCGGCGTTCGGCAGCGCGCCGTAGCCGATCCCGGTCTCGAGGGGATCGAGTTCCGGGATGTTCACGCCGGCGATGAGGGCGTCGAGCACGTCCTTGCCCTCCGTGATCAGCCGGAACGCACACTCGACCGCGTTCTCCTTGCCGCCGTTCCTGAACTGGAAGCCGGAGTAGTCGGAGATGACGATGGGACGGACCGTGCGCGGCGTGAGCACCTGGGGCGCGCCACTCGGCCCGGCGCGGCGCTGTGTGGCCCCTGCGGTCGCGGCGCCCAGCGACGTGGCGGCAGAGATGACGAACTTGCGTCTGGTCAGCATGAATCGGGTCTCCAGTCGCCCTAGAGGCTACCCTCGAGTCCGGGCACCGGACAACAGGCGACGGCGGGCAAGGGGCGCCGGATCCGCGGCGATCGGATCCGGCGGGCTGCTGGAACCCGGTCGAGCGTTGCCCGGGACTTGGCCCGTCGCTATAATCCGCGCCACTCGACGTCCTGTCCCAGAACCCTCCGCTCCCACACGAGGTGTCCATGCGGCACGCGATCGCTCTCCGCTTCATCGTTCCGATCACTCGCCACGTCGTCACGTGGTGTGGCGCCTGGGTGCTCCTGCTCGGTCAGACTCCCGTGCTCTCCGGCCAGGCTGGATCCTCCGCCGTGGAATTCCGCTGGAACCGTTACCACACGTATGACGAAGTGACCGCATACGTACGCGATCTGGCGGAACGGCACCCGCAGCTGGTGACCCTGGAGTCGGCCGGCCGCAGCACGATGAAGCGGCGCGACATCTGGGTGCTGACGATCACCAATGCGAACACCGGGCCTGCTTCCGACAAACCGGCCTTCTTCCTCGACGGAGGCACGCACGCCGGCGAATTCGGCGGCTCGGAGACGGCGCTCTACACGGCGTGGTACCTGGCGACCCAGTACGGCCGGGACGCCGCGGTGACCCACCTGCTCGACACACGGGCCGTCTACGTCATGCCCCGCAAGGACGTGGACGGGATGGAGGTGCAGCTCACCGGAAAGCTGGACTACGACCCGGCGCGCACGCCCGGCGCGATGGATCGAGACGACGACGGGCGCAAGGGGGAGGATGGTCCGGACGACGCCGATGGTGACGGGATGGTGCTGCAGATGCGCGTCCCGGATCCGGACGGGGAATGGGTGATGTCACGCGCCGACCCGCGCCTGATGGTGGCGCGCGCCCCCGGCGACGCCGGGCCGTTCTATCGCGTCATGCCGGAGGGCACCGACGAGGACGGCGACGGCCGCGTCAACGAGGATCCGCCCCAGATCGGTTTCTCGTCGAACCGCAACTATCCGGCCCGATGGACCAACGAGACGGGGACCCAGCGCGGGCAGGGCGATTACCCCGTGCAGGAGGTGGAGACGCGGGCAACCGTCGAGTTCGTCACGGCGCATCGGAACATCGGCGGCATGCAGTCGCTCCACCACTACGCGGGTGCCATCCTCAGACCGTTCTCCAACCTGCCGGCGGATCGGTTTCCCCTGCACGACCGCGTGTACTACGACGCCATCGCCGCGCGCGGGCGTGAGATCACGGGCTACGGCTACATCGACGTCTTCGAGGACTTCACTGGCAACAAGGACGCCCCACGCTTTGGGGTGCAGCTCGACTGGGGCTATCTGCACGTCGGAGCCGTCACCTTCACGACCGAACAGTGGCGCTACATCGGCAACATCGGGCCGGTTGGCGCGTGGCGAGACCAGACGCCGGAGGAACAGCTGGCCACCAACGACACGCGCTTCGGAGGCCGGCACTTCGTCCGCTGGAAGCGGTTCGCCCATCCGCACCTGCGCGACGTCGAGATCGGCGGGTGGGTGCCCTTCAGCATCCGCAATCCGCCTCCCGATCTCATGGAGCGGGAGATGCTGGAGCCGAACATGCGCTTCATCCTCCACCACGCATCCATGCTGCCGCGTGTCCGTATCGACGATGTCCGCGTGATCCCGGTCGCCGGGGTGTATCGAGTCGTTGCGTCGATCATCAATCAGGGGTTCCTGCCGACCAACGTCACCGAGCAGGCCAGGCGCGCGGGCCTGGCCGTGCCGGTCACGGCGCGTCTCGACGTGGGCGGAGGGGTGTCGCTCGTCTCCAGCCAGCGTCAGCAGCCACTCGGGCACCTCGAGGGCAAGCCGGCCGTGGTCAAGACGTACTCGTTCGGGTCGCAGAGTTTCGGGGGCACCAACCGGCGGACCGTGGAGTGGGTGGTCGCCGGCGCTGGCGAGGTGACGGTGCGGGTGCAGTCCCAGAAGGGCGGTGCCGATCAGCGGACCGTGCGCGTGCCCTGATGCACACCGACTCCCTGCTGGCGCCGCTCCTCATCACCTACGCCCTCGCGCTGGGCCTGTTGCTGCTGGCGAGCCGGCTCCACGTGCCGTCGATCGTGGCGCTCATCCTGGCCGGCCTGCTCGCCGGGCCGACGGGGCTCGGCGTGGTGAGCTCGCGCGAAGACGTCGATCTGCTCGCCGAGATCGGCATCGTCCTGCTCCTCTTCATGGTGGGCCTCGAGTTCTCGCTGACCGAACTGCGACGTGCGTGGTGGCAGGTGCTCGCCGGCGGCACGCTGCAGATGACGGTCACCATCGCCCTGGTTGCCACGCTCGCGATGGCGCTGTTCGGCCCGGCCATGCGGCTGGCGGTCTTCGTGGGCGTCTTCGTCGCCCTCTCGAGCACCGCGATCGTCCTGCGGGAGCTGGCCCGCCGCAACGAGGTCCACACCGTGCACGGGCAGCTCATGACGGGGGTGCTGCTGTTCCAGGACCTGGCGATCATCCTGCTGCTTGCGCTCGAGCCCGTGATGGTCGGGTCGCTCGGGCCCATGGACGCGGTCACCTCGATCCTCCGCAGCCTCGCGGCGCTCGCACTGGTCGGCGGGCTCGGCTGGCTGGTGCTGCCGCGCCTGCTGCGCCTGGTGGCGGGGCTGCGCAGCCGCGACGCGTTCACGCTGGCGGTGCTGCTGGCCAGCGTCGGCACGGCGTGGCTCACCTCCCTGCTCGGCGTGTCGATGGCACTCGGGGCGTTCCTGGGCGGGCTCGTGCTCGGCGAGAGCGAATTCAACTCACAGATCCACGCTGAACTGCGGCCCGTCCGGGACCTGCTGGCCAGCCTCTTCTTCATATCCGTCGGCATGCTCGTCGAACCGGCCCAGCTCTGGTCGGGCCTCGGACCCACGCTTCTGCTCGCTGGCGGCCTCGTCATCGTCAAGTTCGTGGCCGCGATGATCGCGCTTCCCCTGGCCTCGGCGCCGCTCCGCGTGGCGGTCCTGAGCAGTCTCGGCCTGTCGCAGGTGGGCGAGTTCTCCTTCCTGCTCGGGCGGTCTGGCGTCCAGTCGGGCATCCTGCCCGGGGACCTCTGGCAGGTCCTGCTGTCGGCGAGCATCCTGACGATGGTGGCGGCGCCCGCCCTGATTGCGAAGGCCCCGGAGGTCGGTGCGTGGGTGGGCCGGCGATGGCGCGGTGTGACAGCCGACGAGGCGGTCACGCACGATCTCGCCGGACATGTCGTCATCTTCGGGTTTGGTATTGGCGGGCGGCTGCTGGCTCGCGCCCTCAAGGACATCGGCCAGCCCTACGTCGTCGTCGAACTGAACGCGGCGACCGTCCGCGAGGCGCGTGCGACTGGCGAGTCGATCCTGTTCGGCGATGCCAGCCATCCGGAGGCGCTCGCGGCGGCGCGGATCGAGAACGCGGCGGCGGTCGTGGCCATGCTGAGCGACGCGGACGCGTCCATGCGGCTGACTCGAATCGTGCGCGCGCTGGCGGCGGACGTACCGATCATCGTGCGGACGCGGTTTCGTGCCGAGGCGGAGCGTCTGCAGCAGGCGGGTGCGACGCTGGCCGTCGCGGAGGAGCTGGAGGCGTCGATCGAGGTCGTCGCCCAGCTCTTCGCGCGGCTGCACGTGCCGGGCAATGTCAGCGACATCCTGCTCGAGGGGATCCGACGGCAGGGCACCTCGTCGCGGCCCGTGCGGGCGGCGACCGTGCCCTTTGGGGCCGCGCCGCAGGGCATCAGCGACATGCCGCTCGCGACGTATCAGCTGGCGGCGACCGACTGGGCAGCCGGGCGCACGCTCGAAGAGATCGATCTGCGGGCGGCGACCGGGGCGACGGTGATTGCCGTGCGGAAGGGCGATCGGTTCATCGCGCCGCCGCAGGCGTCGCTCGGGTTGTCGCCAGGGGACGTGTTGTATCTGTCCGGCGATCCGGCGGACGTGGAGCTGGCGCGGGCGAGGCTGGCGGCCGCGCCGCGGGGGTGAGGCGGGCGCTACTCCGCCTCGGGGGCGACGTGCAGACTCTGGGCTGCCGCGACGGCGCGCAGCTTCGGGTCGAAGGTCACGACCGTGGCCGCATCGGCGTCGAGGGCCGAGGCGACCTGGAGGGCGTCGAGCGCGCGCCGCCCCAGGGCCGATGCCATTTCCGTGAGCGCGAGGTCCGAGACGATGACGTCCTTGGCGCCGACGCGCGCCTCGTTCAGGGCGTCGCTCTCTGCTGCCGGCACGAAGAGCTTCACGAGCGCGCTGGCGTCGAGGTAGATGGGTTCGGGCCACCGTGGCCCGATGGGCGATGACCGTGGCCGTGCGCTCACAGCCGGTCGTCCCGGCCGTCGAGTACTGCCTGCGCCAGTGCCAGCTCGCTGCCGCGGGTGCGCCGCCGCACCGACGAAAGGTCGGGGAAGTGTGCGCGTGCCTGACGCGGGATTCGAGCCTGAAGCCCGAGCGGAGCGACGGGCGAGCGCCTGAATCCCGCTCTCTCCGTCTGAACCGAGCGAAGGCGAGGTGATGGCGGAGAGAGCGGGATTCGAACCCGCGATACGGTTCCCCGTATACGCGCTTTCCAAGCGCGCTCCTTCAGCCTCTCGGACATCTCTCCGCGCGAGAGGGGCCTCCAGTTTACCGTGCCCCGGCGACCGGGCCAAGTCCGGCGGCCCAACCTGCGTCAGAATGCTCGGCATGCCGCCCGCCCACCAGTCGGCCAGCCGCCGCGAGCCGAGTCAGCCGCCCCGCCCGTACGCCCGCCGTACGCCGTACGTCGTACGCCGTACGCCAGCACGGATCGCCATGCACCTCCACATCCTCGGCAGTGGTGACGCGTTCGGCTCGGGTGGCCGCGCCCAGACCTGCCTCCTGCTCGAGACCGGCTCCCAGCGGCTTCTCGTCGATTGCGGCGCCACCGCGCTCGCCTCCCTTCGCCGCGCCGGCATCGCCCCGGACGCCATCGACGCCATTGCCGTGACCCACTTCCACGGCGATCACTTCGCGGGCATCCCGTGGATGCTGTTGCACGCGCTTCATGTGGCCCGCAATCCGCGGGGTCTCCGCATCATCGGCCCTGCCGGGATCCGGACACGAGTGCTCGGGACGCTCGACCTCCTGTTCGAAGGGGCGCGGGGCAAGGTCGAAGAGGCGATCGACCACGACCGTCTCGCGACCTTCCAGGAGTACGCGCCAGGCACGCCCGTGGCCGTCGGCGAGATGAAGCTCGTGGCGCTCGAAGTCCGCCACTCCTCGTCGGTGGCCTGCCACGGCGTGCGCGTCGAATCGGCCGGCGGGGTGTTCGCGTACTCCGGTGACACCGAGTGGACCGGGGTGCTGGTCGATCTCGCCGACGGCGCCGACCTGTTCCTGGTCGAGTGCCAGGCCTGGGACGAGGCCGAGACCCGGCCTGGGCACCTCAGCTACGCCACGATCCGTGAACACCTGGCGGAGCTGCGCGCCCGCCGCATCCTGCTTACGCACATGGGGACGTCGATGCTCGCGCGGGCTCAGGAGATCGACGACCCGCGCGTCGCGTGCGCCTTCGACGGGCTCCGGCTGGAGCTGTGAGCGCTCCCGGCCCCGCAGCCCGGCGCGCCAGTGTCTTGAGCCATAATCACCAGCGGGCCCCGGGCCTTGCGCCCTGTGCCCCGAGCCCTGAGCCCCGAGCCTGGAGCCCGAATTCCCTGCCCCTGCGAGAGTTCTTATGACACTGCCCGTCCGCGCCCGCGCAGCAATCCTGTCGGTCATCACCCTCACCCTCGTCTTCGCGTCGGCGTCCCTGCGCGGCGACGAAGGCTTCTGGCCGTTCAACACGGTGCCGCGGGAGGCCATCAGGAAGGCCTACGGCTTCGACGTCACCGACCAGTGGCTGAATCACGTCCAGCAGTCCTCGGTGCGGTTCGGTGGCGCGTCCGGGTCGTTCATCTCGGCCGACGGCCTGGTCTACACGAACCACCATGTCGGGCGCGGCGCCATCCAGCAGCTGAGCACGCCCGCGCGGAATCTGATTCGCGACGGCTTCTACGCTCGGACGCGCGGCGAGGAGCTCAAGGTGCCGGCGCTCGAGCTGAACGTGCTCCAGAGCATCGAGGACGTCACCGCGCGCGTCAACGCCGCCGTCACCGCGCAGATGTCCCAGGCGGACGCCTATGCCGCCCGCCGTGCCGCCATCGCGCAGATCGAAAAGGAATCCGCCGACAAGACGGGGCTCCGCAGCGAGGTCGTCACGCTGTATCAGGGCGGCCTCTATCACCTCTATCGCTACAAGCGCTACACCGACGTCCGCCTCGTCTTCGCGCCCGAGAACAGGATCGCGTTCTTCGGCGGCGATCCGGACAACTTCACCTACCCGCGCTACAACCTCGACATCACCTTGTTCCGCGTGTACGAGAACGACCAGCCGGCGAAGATCGAGCACTACCTGAAGTGGTCGGCGAAGGGCGCGAGCGACGGCGAGCTGGTCTTCACCTCCGGTCATCCGGGACCCACCCAGCGCCTCTACACGGTGGCGCACCTGGAATTCCTCCGCGACGTGAGCCTGCCGATGACGAAGGAACGCCTGGAACGCTCGCGCGAGGCGCGCCTCCGCTACGGCGCGCTCGGCGCCGAGCAGTCACGCCAGGTGCAGTCCGAGATCTTCGGTCTCGAGAACAGCCTCAAGAGCCTTCGCGGACGGCTGGCGGGCCTGAACAGCGCGGACCTGATGACGAAGAAGAAAGCGGAGGAAGCGGCGCTTCGCAAGGCGGTCGCGGCCGATCCGAAGGCCCAGGCGTCCTTCGGCGGCGCCTGGGACCAGATCGCCGCCTCACGCGCGCCGGCGCGGCAGTTGCTCACCGACGCGGCCTTCCTCGAGGGCGCCCAGGGCTTCGACACGCGGCTCTTCGACATCGCGCGGGGCATCGTCCGGCTCGTCGAGGAACGCGGGAAGCCGAACGGGGAGCGCCTGGCGGAGTTCACCGATGCGCGCATGCCATCGCTCATGCGGCAGCTCACCTCCCCGGCCCCGATCTACGCGGACGCGGAACGCGCGAAGCTCGCCCACTCGCTCGCCTTCATGCGGGAGAAGCTCGGCGCCGACCACGCCCTCGTGAAACAGGTGCTCGACGGGAAGTCGCCCGAGGCGCGCGCCGCGGGCCTCGTCGCCGGGACGTCGCTGGCGGACGTTGCCGCTCGCAAGGCCCTGATCGACGGCGGGTTGCCCGCCGTGGAGGCGTCGAAGGACACGATGATCCTGCTCGCGCGCGCCGTGGACGCGCAGAGCCGCGCGATCCGCACGAAGACCGAGGACCAGGTGGCCAGCGTCGAGCGCGATGCCTACGCGAAGATCGCCCAGGCCGTGTTCGCCACCCGGGGGACGAGCGCGTATCCGGACGGGACCTCCACCCTGCGCCTCTCCTTCGGCAAGGTTGCCGGCTACGTCGAGGACGGCAAGCCGGTGCCGCCGTTCACCGACTACGCCGGCCTCTACGTGCGCGAGAAGCAGTTCGGCGGGAAGCCGCCCTTCGATCTCCCGCCCGTGTGGCACGCCAGACAGGGCGCCCTCGACCCGAAGGTGCCCTTCAACTTCGTCAGCACCAACGACATCGTCGGCGGCAACAGCGGCTCGCCGGTGATCAACCGCAACGCCGAGGTCGTGGGGATCGCGTTCGACGGCAACATCCAGTCGTTTCCCGGGTACTTCAGCTACGACGGGACCGCGAACCGCACCGTGTCCGTGGATTCGCGCGCCGTGATCGAGGCGCTGCGCAAGATCTACGATGCCGGCCCGCTCGCCGACGAGATCCTGGGCCTGCACGGCTCACGGTAGCGGGTCCTGCCACGCCATCAGCACGATCGCCCCGGCGGCGACCACCAGGCCGAGGAGCTGCACGCGCCGCAGCTCCTCGCCGAGCACGTACCGCGCGAGCAGGACCGTTGCGGCCGGATACAGCGACACGACCGGCGCGATGATCGACAGGTAGTGCGCGCGGGCCGCCGTCGTGTAGCAGACGTTCGCGACGTTGTCGATCGCCCCCGCCAGCACCACCAGGCCCATCGTCTTTCGCGGTTCGTGCACCCAGCGCACGAGCAGGCCGCGCTGGCCGGACGCCGACGCCGCGACCAGCAGCGTGCCGAGCGAGGTCAGCCGTGCCACGACGAGCGGCCAGTAGCCGGCGTCGCGTGACGTGCGCTGGAAGCAGACCAGGAACATCGCGATCAGCACGCCCGAGAGGAGCGCAATCGTGATGGCCTCACCAGCCCGCGCGTGGCCAGCCCCGGGCACGTTCGCCGTTCCCCCCTGATAGCTGACGAGCAGCACCGCTGCGGCCGCGAGGACGACGCCGGCGACAGCGGGGCCGCCCGGTCGTTCACCCAGCGCGAGCCCGACGACCACTGGCAGGGCCATCGCGCACAGGGCGGTCGTGGGCGCGACGATGGTCATGGGGCCGATGGCGAGCCCGCGGTAGAGCAGGAACAGGCCGCCGATGCCGGTCACGCCTGCGGCGACGCCCCAGAGCACGTCCTGGATGCTCACGTGACGCCAGCCCAGGACGCTCGCGAGCGTCACGATCACGACGAGGCCGGCGCACTGGGAGACGAGTGAGGCGGCGAAGGTGCCCACGCGCCGCGAGCCGAAGCCGCCGAGGAAGTCGGCGGTGCCGTAGAGCACGGAGGCGAGGAGGGCCAGCGCGACGGGCATCGGGCTCCATGATGCGCCGACTGCGGGCCGAACGAGAGGGCGCTCGTTTGACCTCAGTCCACCAATCGGCTTGCGGCCTGCGGCGCACGGCCAGCACGGCGCGCGTCTTCGAGAACGCGTCGATCCGTACTCTCACTACCAGTGAGGTGACGGTTCGGGACGGAACCAACGATTCTGCCCACCAGGCCGCTGGTCGCCCGCCGATCGCCGCCCGCCGTACCGGCTCGGGGCGCTCGTGGCCCGCCGTTCACTGCAGCGCGTTGGACGATGGCGTCCGGTGTGCCGCAGCGATCGCACAACGCGCGAAACTCCTCCCGATCGAGGAGCCGGGACACGAGGGCCTCGACCATCACCGGCACCGCGATGGGATACGACGAGTCCTCGAACACCACGCGCTGACCTGCGGTTCCCCGTACTGCTGGTGGACGCTCGAAGCTCACGTCGAGGGAGTCCCCGAGCCATCCGAGGAACATCCAGACCTTCACCTGCTGACGCCCGACGTCGTAATACACCGGGACCATCATCCGCAGGTCGGCCACGAGGTCCTCGTCCTCGTGCCGCGTCGCCATCCACCGGAGGAACGTGCCGGTCTCCGCGCCGGACGCGGCGCCAAGCTCCAGGTGCGCCACGTTGGCCGCACCCTCGAAGAGCGCCGTCATGAACTCGAGTTCCTCGGCCAGCGTCGGCTCGACAACCCCGTCCGGGCGCAAGCGATGGAGATGGCCCAGGGCCGCGTCGCCAAACGCCTCCGCGAGCACGGCCCGAATGAACCGGTAGCCTTCGGCACGGCGCGCGTAGTGCGTGACGAGCGGCTCCAGGTGCAGCTCCGGCCGCACGATGACCGGCGGCCCCAAGGCGGCGCCACGCATCGGCACCGTGAGCTGCTTGACATGGGTTTCGCGCGCGAGCGCAAGGGCCGTGCGGAAGAGGTGCTCGAGGTGCTCCCGGTAGGACTTCGTCAGGGTGAGTCGCCCAGTCTCTTCCGCCCGCTCCGGCGCGATGAGCGTTTCGAGCGCCCAGGTCTGCCAGTCGTACCACCCGGAGTCGGGCCGCGGCGCGAGCACGACACGTCCCGTGCGCACAGCCTGGATGAGATCGCGGAGCAGGTCGGCGTCATCGGGGATGGGACGGTCGCCGTACAGTCGCGTCGCCAGATCCGTCTCGTGGGCGCGTGAGGGCGGAAAGAGGGCCAGCCACGGCGGGAACGGGTGGGAACGGATGATCGGCGGTGGCGGGTCCCCACGATCGATGGCGATGATCCACTCGCGGAAGTCCGCGCAGGCCGGGCCGTTCGTGCAGCGCTCCGCGAGGCGGAGGCACTGCTCGTATCGCGCCCGCAACCCCGGGGTCCCCGCAAGGGCACCGGCCAGGTCGCCTGCGTCTGCCGCCTCGCTGAGATCCGTTTGGAGCAGTCGATCCTGCCGGAAGATCCGACCGAGCTCGTCGTTCCAGGTGTAGAAGCCAAGGGGCTTGCTGCGCCACTCGTCGGACAGGAACTCGCGCAGCACCTGCGCTGCCTCGGCAGTCCGCGTCGGTCGCACGCCGCCGGCATCACAGGCCGCCGCCACGTGCGCCGCGGCCCGCCCCTCGCCCGCCGCATGATCCAGCAGGGCGCGCAGCAGAGGGCGCCTGCCGCCGAACGACCCGCACGCCTCCTGGCTTGCCATCTCCACGGCGGCCATCAGCCCATCGTCGAACTGCTTCGCTTTGACGAGCAACTCTCCGGCGCTCACGAACGGGGCGTGAGGCCGGAGGTGAGGAAGCAGGGGGGTGCTCTTCCCGCGCGCGGACGGTTCGCCGAAGGCGTACTCCACAGTTGGGTGAACCGTCCGCGGCATCGACAACCGCAGCACCTGATCCCTGAGGAACACGCGGACCGCCAGGCGATCGCGCTGGGGAAACGTCGCGCCGCGCGCGTGCACCACGCGTTCGGCGACAGGGCCGTCCGGTGACGTCACGGGCAGCGACCAGCGCTCCTCCTGGCCCCACCGGGTGTGGAAGGTGACGCTGTCGGCCTCCCCGGTGGCGAGCGGAGGCTGGCCAGTCCGCCGCCAGTAGTTCGCCATGCGTGAGACGAGAGACATGCGCCCCTCCTGGCTCCGTCGCTGCTCACCCCGTCAGCGCGCCGCCCCCTTTTTGTAGCGCTCCGTGAGCAGGTCCTCGCGTGATGTCGAACGGGCTTCGCGGCCCTTGACGAAGACGTGCGTCGCGCGCGTCGTGAACTCGAACGGGTCGCCGTTCCACACCACGACGTTCGCGTCGCGCCCCACCTGCAGCGATCCGACCGCGTCGGCCACGCCGAAGACCTCGGCGGGCGTCAGTGTCACCGCCCGCAGGGCCTCGTCCCAGGGCAGGCCGTAGGCGACGGCGTTGCCGGCATGCTGGCGGATCGTGCGGGCGCGGAACGTCTCGCCCGGGTCCGAGGTCAGCACGACCTGCACGCCCGCCTTCCTCAGCAGCGCGGCGTTCTCCTGCCGCGCGCCGAGCGTGGCGAAGCTGGACGGGATGTTGGCCAGCGCGCCCGTCAGGACGGGCACCTTCGCGCGCGCGAGACGGTCGGCCACCTGCCACGCCTCGGCGCCCCCGTGGACGATCAGGCGGAACTTGAACTCGCCAGCGAGGTCGAGGGCCGTCTCGATGTCGGCCGCGCGATCGACGTCGGCCAGCAGCGGCATCTTCCCGGCGAGGACGTCGGCGAGGGCCTCGAGGTGCATGCGGCCCACGGCGAACGGCCGGGTGGCGGCGTTCTCGAAGGCCGTGCGCCTGGCCGCGAATGCGCGCGCGTCCTGCAGCATCTCGCGCACGCGCATCCACATCTCGCCGCGCGCCCTCGTGCCCGCCGAGGCCGCCTGGCCCACGTTCGCCACCATGGCTGCCGGCGCCTTGCGCACCATCGACGGCCGGTCGCCCTCCCGCGTGTCGATCAGCGCAGCCTGGCCGGCGAACAGCCCGCCGGTGGGGAGCGACAGCACCGTCGTGATGCCGTCGTTGCGCGCGGGTGCCCAGAGCACCGAGGCGGGATTGAGCCCTTCCCACGACCGGAAGCCCGCGGCCACCTGCCGCTCGCCGGCGGCGCCGGCGTCGTTGCTGTCCTCGACCATGTCGATCTCGACGAGTCCGAGGCGCGTCGACGCGTGGATCAGGCCCGGCGTGATCCAGCGGCCGCGCGCGTCGACGCGCGTCGCGCCGTCAGGCACCGTGACGTTGGCGCCGACGGCGGCAATCTTGCCGTCGACGATCAGCACCGTGCCGTTCTCGATGGGCGGCGCAGAGGCCGGGCACACCTTGCCGCCGGTGATGGCGACGGTCTGCGCCCCGGCCGGTGCGGCCGTCAGCGCCGTGGCGAGGAGCGCGCCCGCGAGGCAGGCCCTGGAGGTCAGGACGTTGGGTCGGGTGCGCATGGCTAGGGCTGTCCCTTCTGCTGGGGGGGCACGAAGCCCAGCTCGAAATCGGTGCGCCACCAGTCATCCGGCGAGGCGCGGTCGAAGCGCAGCGCGCCGTCGATCCACACCTTCTCGGCCCGTGCGTAGACGCTGAACGGGCTGGTGGACCACAGGACGAGATCGGCGTTCTTGCCGGCCTCGATCGTGCCGATGCGATCCTCGAGGCCGAGGGTCCACGCCGCGTTCGCCGTGAACCACGTCAGCGCCTCGTCGTCGGTCACCGGGATGCCGGCGGCGCGGCCCGCGGCCATCGCCTTCGCGGCCTCCTGGTTGAGGCGCTGCGAGCCGGACGGATCGTCGGAGTGGATCACGGCCCGGGCGCCGGCGGCGTGGATCATGGCGGCGTTGGCCTGGACCGCGTCCATCGCCTCCATCTTGAACGTGCCCCAGTCGGCCCACACCGACGCCGAGATGCCCTCGCGCGCGAGCAGGTCGGCAATCTTGTAAGCCTCGATCCCGTGGTGGAAGGAGCGGATCGCGTAGCCGAACTCCTTTGCGACGTCGATCATCTGCGCCATCTCGTCGGCGCGGTAGCAGTGGTTCTGCACGAGGATGTTGCCGCGCAGCACCTCGGCGAGGGTGTCCATCGCGAGATCGCGATCCGGCGGATCGCCCTTCGGGCTCGCGAGCCACTGGTCCCAGCGGCGGCGGTACCGCTCGGCCTTGATCCACGCGTCGCGATAGCCGGCCAGGTTGCCCATGCGCGTCGAGGGCCCCCGCTGCTGGTAGACGCGTTTCGGGTTCTCGCCGCAGGCCATCTTGAGCCCGTACTTCGCCCCGGGGAACTTCATTTCCTGCACCGTGCGCGCCGGCACCACCTTGAGGACCACGCCACGGCCGCCGATCAGGTTGGCCGAGCCCGGCAGCGCCTGCAGCGTGGTCACCCCGCCGGCGAGGTTGCGCGGGAACTGCGGATCCTGCGGCCACACCGAGTGCTCCGCCCACACCTGCGGCGTGGACGGGCTGGTGGCCTCGTTGCCGTCCGAGAGCGCCGCGCCGCCCGGGGCGGGGTACACGCCGAGATGCGAGTGCACGTCGATCACGCCGGGGGTCACGAACTTCCCGGTGCCGTCGACCACGACCGCGTCGGGAGGGACCGGCACATCCACGCCGACGGCCGCGATTCTCCCGTCGCGGACGACCACGGTGCCGTTCCTGATCGACGGCCCCGCGGCCGTCATCACCGTGGCGTTCCGGATGGCCAGCGCTCGCGAGACCGGGACCTTGTAGGTGCTGGGGAACGGGTCGTCGTCGGGCCGGTACGCACCGCCGGGGCCTGCTGGGCGGGGCGCCTCGGCCTTCGAGGCCTCGCCGGTCTGCGGGGCGGCGGGCGTGGCCGGCACGGCGGGCTGCTGGGCCGCCAGCACGCGATCGAGGGTCGGCACGCCGACGGCGAGGGCCGCTGCGACGCACACGGCGAACGAGAGACGTCTGGGCACGAGGATCTCCTGCGCGAAGTCTGCCTGATCGGAAGACGCCCCATCATCGGCCAGAAGGGTGAGGTGGGGCAAGACGGGCCGCATGGGTGTGCGCCGTCTCCAGAATAGGGCCGGCCTGGTCTCGAGACGGGTCCGCCTGTGCGTCACGCGGGCGCGGGGGTTCGGAACCAGTCGTTAGCTGAGACTTCTCCCTTGGCGTGAATCCTGCGTCAGGACTTGACGGCCCGCGCATGAGGGTGCGGAACGTCAGGCAACGAGGAGGGTCACATGGGCAGGAAGGCGCCTGCAACCACCAAGGGCCGGACCGTCCCGGCGAAGGCGACCGGTCGAGTCAGGGACCTCAGACCAAAGAGTGGCGCGCATGTACGAGGGGGCGCCTCGGGCGACCCGCTGAAGGGCCTCAACGTCGACAAGGGCGGAACCTCCCAGAACACGCTCGGCTGGACCTGGAAAAAGGGCGGCTGAGGGGGCTGACGAGGTGGCCGCGCATCCAGCACGGCGCTGCCCGCCGATGACGAGGAGGCCCGCGGAGGCGCTTGCCTTGCTCGTCGTGCAACCGACCGCCTTCTGCAATATCAACTGCTCTTACTGTTACCTGCCCGAACGTCTGAACCGGCGCGTCATGTCGTCGGAGGTCCTCGACGCGCTGTTTCGCCGGGTCTTCGAGAGCGCTCGCCTTGGACCACGGCTCGAGATCGCGTGGCACGCCGGCGAGCCGCTCGTGGTTCCAAGAGCGTTCTACACCGAGGCCCTCCACCGATGCGAGACATACAACAGACGAGGTGTCGAGGTCACCTTCAGGGTCCAGACCAACGCCACCCTCATCGACGGCCGGTGGGCGGCCTTCCTCAAGACACGCGCCTTCGGAGTCGGCGTGAGCATCGATGGTCCGGCGTTCCTCCACGATGTGAATCGACGAACGCGGTCCGGTGCCGGCTCGTTCACGGCCGTGATGCGGGGCATCTCCCATCTGCGCCAGGCCGGCGTCCCGTTCGACGCCATGGCCGTCATCACCCGACAGACGCTGCCGCATGCGGACGCGCTCCTGGACTTCTTCGCACGCCTCGGGGCGCGCCGGGTGGGATTCAACGTCGAGAACCAGGAGGGCGTCCACGCAGGCTCGTCGGTGGACTGGGACGAGATCCACCTGGCGCTTCCGCGCTTTCTCGACCGCCTCGTTGAGCGGCACGCGCAGGGCCTGCCTTTCCGCATTCGCGAGCTCGAGGAAGCGGCCGCGGTCCTCAGGACGCGCCCGTCACTGTCCGCCCGTCACCCGGCTGCCGCGCCGTTCCGGATCGTCAACGTGAACGTCAACGGCGACGTGTCGACGTTCTCACCGGAGCTCATGGGCCAGGAGACCCGGTTCGGACCGATCCGATTCGGCAACGTCCTGACGGACCGGCTCGATGATCTGCTCGCCCACCCGACCTGCGTCGCCATCGCGCGCGAGATCGACGAAGGAATCGAACGCTGCCGGACGACCTGCGCGTACTTCGACGTGTGCGGGGGCGGCTGCCCGTCGAGCAAGTTTTTCGAGAACGGGACGTGTGCGTCCACGGTCACGCGGGATTGTGCCGCGAACATCATGGCGGTCGTCGACGCCGTCTCCCGGGGCGGACCATGAGCAAGGACCTGGGTGCGAGCACAGGGGCGCACGACCGTCGCCAGGGGATCCCCGCGGCCGACCCGCGGCCTGGGGATCGCATCCGGTGCCACCGGGGTGCCGAGACCGTCGGCCGCGCGGCCGCGCACTTCGTCAGTGAACTCGAACGGCGGCTCGCTCGCATCGAGGCGCTGGCCGGTCAGGTGCTCCAGAATGATGCCCCATCGCAGCCAGGCCCACCTGAGCTCCGCCCGGTGCTCGACTGCGCCACGGAGGCCCGTGACCTGGCACAGCAGTTCCTCCGCTTCAGCGGTGAGCGTCTGAGCAGTCCAGACTGGATCGACCTCGCGGACACGCTGGAGTCGCTGCGGCCGCTGCTGCACCAACTCGCCGGCGGGAGCATCCGGCTGACCCTCGACGCCGGCCAGGGCCGGCTCTTCGTGCCGGCTCCCGCAGAGGCCCTGGCGCGCGTCATCGTGGGACTCGTCACCGATGCGGCCGATGCGCTGCCGGTCGGAGGCACGCTCGCGGTTCGGGGGGCTCTGGCGTCGGATGCCGACGAGGTCGTCCTGACGGTCACCCCGTTCGGGTTCGGACAACAGCCCTTGCCCGAACCGGCCACCCACGATGGCCTCGTCACCTCATGGGGCGGCACCGTTCGTATCGCCTGCGATCACGAACGCCACCAGGTGTTCTACGAGATGGTCCTGCCAGCGCAGGCGGGAGCAGGGGGTTAACCCCGATCGGACAGAACGGCGGGCGGCGATCGGCTGGCGACCAGCGGCCTGACGGGCTGAATCGTTGTTTCCGTCGCGAACCGTGACCTCCCTGGAAGTGAGATGACGGATCGACGGGTTCGTGAAGACTCGCGCCGTGCTGGCCGCGCGCCGCAGGCCGTCCAGCGCGCCTGGATCGGCGTTATCACCTGGTCGTGTCACGTAGCCACTGCACAATGGCCGCCCGGTGTTCCTCCGTGAGGAACATGTGGCCCCCCTCGGCCCAGACGATCTGCTTGGGCTGCCTGGCGAGCTTGAACAGCGGCTCGACCGCACGGTCGCGGATCATGTCGGAGTCCTGCGTGCCGTTGATCATGAGCAGGCGCCGCGGCGCGATGCGCCCGACGTAGTTGGCCGGGCAGGCAGCGGGCAAGTGGTTGGTTTCAAGGGCGTCGACGTGTCCCGCGTGGAGCAGCAGCACGCCAGCGAACCGTCGTTCCACGGCCCCGACGGTCGACGCGTCAGGGTCATCCACGTGAGGTAGGTCGACGGCTGGTTGTAGAGCCGCTCGTGTTTCTCCTGCTCCGAGAACGTCACCAGCAGATCCGTCGTGCGCTCGCCGAAGTGAGGCATGTCGATCGCCAGCACGGTCCACCCGGCTCGAGCCAGGAGATCCATCAGTCTCGTGGGGCCGGGGCCGTCCTTGCCCGGGCTCGTGCCGCCGTGGAGCACGAGGACGGCGGGCCTGGTGGCCGGCGTGTGTCCCAAGGGCTGCTTGAGCACGGCGGTCACGCGCACGCCGGGAGTGCTCTGGAACGAAAGTCGTTCGGTGCGGACGTCGTCGCTCTCTTCCGTCTTCGACACGCGGGTGTCCATCGGCAGCGCACGGTCGTAGGTGAAGAACTCGAGGTAGGTCTTGAACGTCCGGTCGTCCACCGGGCGTGTCAGCCACTGATCCGCAGGGCCGCCCGGCGGACCTGGCTGCGACGCGGCGGCGCTGACCGACAGGACGACCACCGCGAGCGACATCGAGAAGAACGAGAGTCTCATTTCACCTCATTCGTTGCAGGACCCGGCGGCGCGACCACCAGCCGGAACCCGATGGCTTCGTTCGCGTAGCCCGCGTCGAACCACTCGACGTGAGAGAGCTCGAACATGTAGCTGGGTCCATCCACGATCCACCGGCGACGCCGTGGCGCCCGCTCGCATCCCTGGCGTCAAGGAGCCACTCCCGGACGTTCCCGGCCATGTCGTAGCAGCCGAACGGGCTCAGGCCGGCGGGGCTCGACCCGACCGGGTTGGTCGACGCCTGGTCGAAGTTGGCTCTCGCTTCAGCCGAGCGCGTGTCGTCACCCCAGGGGAACCCGTGCTCCGTCGCACCGACCGCTGCCCGACGCCACTGTGCGAGGGTGGGCACCTGCTTGCCGCTCCACCGGGCGAAAGCGGCCGCTTCGTAACCACGACACGCCGACGACGGGATGCTTCGCCTGACCGTCCGGGAAGGTGCCATCCGACCAGAACCTCGGGCCATGCACCCCGGTCCGGTCCACCAGCAGGGACAACGCCTGCTGCCTGTCAAGGGCGCGGCCGCCGAGTCGCATCCCTTCTGGCCAGAGCGACACGTTCTGATACCCGCCGGCGCCGATCCACTTCTGGAACTCGGCGTTGGTCACCTCGTGGCGATCGATGAGGAACGCCGGTACCTGTTGCCGGCCGGACGCGAGGACGACGTCACCCTCCGGCACGAGGACCATCCCAGCTCTGCCGCCCGTAGCAGGCGCCAGCCGGGCCGACACCGACGTCGTTCCGCCCCTGGCGACCGCCGCCCGCAGCGTCAGCGGGTTCATCCCGCTCGCGGCGAACTCGACGACATACTCGCCGGGAACGAGCACGCGGGTCACGGGTGCGCGATCGGAGCCCGGGAGCGGGATGGACGGGGAGGCCGCCTCGAGCTGCAGGCGAGCAAGCGTGACGCCTGCCCCCGTGGGATCACACTCGAGTTGGAGGGTGCCCGAACTCAGCGCGGCGATCTTGCCGAGGCGCGGGTCCGACAGGTCCAGGCCCGCCGCCTGCAGCCGTGCAAACACATCATCGACGTTGCCGGCACGGGCCGCGGCGGCAAGCGCTGGAAGTGCGGCCTCGAGCGCTGCATCATGGCCGCGCCCCTTCGGCCAGAAGACATACACGCCCGCGGCGAGCAGGACGACAGCCAGGATCCACGGCACGAGACGTGATGCGGCTCGCGGCCCGCGACGCGCGTCCTTGGAGGCCGAAGGGCGCGGCGAAGGGGCGGAGCCGGAATCGAGTGCGCGCTTGATACATACGAGATCATCGCGCAGGTCGGCTGCCGCCTGGTAGCGCAGGTGGCGATCCTTGTCGAGCGCCCTGGAGATTACGGCGTCGAGGTCGGGTGGCACCTCCGGGTTCACCGTGGCGGGCGGCGCCGGCGCGCGGTTCAGGATCGCCTCGAACACCACGGCGGACGTGTTTCCGGCGAACGGCAGGGCTCCTGTGGCCATCTCGTACAGCACGACCCCGAACGAAAACACGTCCGTGCGATGATCGATCGCCTCCCCGCGCGCTTGTTCGGGCGACATGTAGGCCACGGTCGGACCTGGTCGAGCGGGCGGCCCGGGGTGAGGTGATCGTCATCGCCAAGGCAGGGCACCCGAGGGCTCGGCTGATGCCGCTCGGCCGCCGACAGTCCCCGCGCAAGCCGGGCGCCTGGAAGGGCCGGGTGCGCATCGCCGCGGACTTCGACGCGCCGCTTCCGGAGGATCTGCTCGAGTCGTTCGAGGGGCGGTCGTGAGACTGCTCCTCGACACCCACATCTTCGTCACGCGGGACCCGATCGTCCGCTCGTACCCGGGCGTGGCCTTCCTTCCTGGGTGAGCCTACTCGCGCGCGCTGTTCAACGTGGCCCGGCCCTTCGTGTCGAGCGCCTTCCACCGTTCGATCACGGCGGCCAGTTGCTTCGCTCGCTCGGCAACCGCCGCCGCGGCCTGCGATGTTGGCGGTTCGTCGGCGCCCTGCAGCAGGTTCATCAGTTGACTGCACGCGCCGCTGATCCCGGCAAGCGTATCGGGCGCGCCTCCGCCGGGGCCACCTGGTCCGAAACCGCCCGCGGTCCCTTCGAGCGCCGCGAGGTCCTTGTCCAGTGCCGCCAGGGCCTCCGCTGCCGCGCCTTGCCCGCGGCCCTGCCGGTCCTTCACCTGCGCACGCAGAGCCCGAAGCTCCTTCAGTGCCGCCTGCGCCGTGACAACCCCCTCGTACATCTGCCTGGATAGCGCGAACTGCCGCTCGAGGTCGGCCCTGGACGTCTTCACCCGTGGGTCCATCACCACCGTGAGCGGCTGGGTCTGGCTCCGGCCCGCGACGGTGAGCCTGATGGCGTAGGCGCCTGGCATCACCCACGGGGAGGTGGGCGACGGCGCGGTGTTCCCCGCAACCGCGGCGATCGGGTAGTTCGGGCGCGACCCTGGTGCAGGCGGGTAGTGCAGATCCCATACGAATCGGTGCATCCCGGCGTCGGCTGACAGGGCCTGCGCCGGTCGAGGCCAGTAGAGCGGCACGGACAGGTTCGGATCGATCGACTCGACCGGATCCGCGCTGGAGAACGTGCGCACGATTCGGCCGGCATCATCGAGAATCTCGAGCGTGACCGGCCCGCCCGGCGCCGACTTCAGCCAGTAGTCGATGATGGCGCCGTCGGGCGGGTTCTGCCCGGCTGGTTCGTCCGGCGGCCATGGCGTGTCGGTGTTCATGTTCCAGCGGACGCGGAGCCCCGCCTGCGGCGCGAAGAGAAACAGGTCAGCCGCCGCCACCTGCCGATCGATCTGGCGAAGCGGCGTCACGTCGTCGAGGATCCAGAAGCCGCGCCCGTGCGTCGCGACGACGAGATCGTCTCCCTTGACGATGAGATCTCGCACGGAGGACGGCGGCAGATTCAGCCGCAGCGGCTGCCAGTGGTTCCCGTCATCGAACGATACATAGACCGTCTGCTCGCTGCCGGCGTAGAGCAGACCCTTCCGCCTGGGGTCCTCGCGCACCACGTTGATCGGGCCGCCATCAGGAATGCCCTCGGTGATGTGCGTCCACGTCCTGCCGCCGTCATGCGTCCGGTAGATGTGCGGGCGCAGGTCGTCGAGTCGCAGCGCGTTGACCGCGGCATACGCCGTCAACGCGTCCGTCCGGCCCGCGTCGATGAGCGACACCTTCATGAACGGCTTCAGGTCCGGCGGCGTCACGTTCGTCCATGTCTTTCCTCCGTCGCGCGTGACGTGGATCAGCCCATCGTCGGTGCCAGCCCAGATCGTGTTGACGTCCACGTACGACGGGGCGACGGTGTAGATGACGCCGCGCTGCGTCGGCTTGGCCGTCTCGGCGTCGCGGTACTTGCCGACCGACGCGGGCACGTCCCACGTCTTGCGTGAAAGGTCGGGGCTGATCTCCGTCCAGCTCCTGCCGCCGCTCGTGGTCCTCCACAGCGTGTTGGCGGCGTAGTAGAGCACGCGGCCGTCGACGGGCGAGAAGACGACCGGCGCCGTGCGGAGCACGCGGAAGTCGGGGCGGCGCATCGGCGTCGGGGCGATGTTCTGCACCTGCCCGGTGCGGCGATCGAATCTCGTTGGCCCGCGCCCGCCGTAGACGATGTCGGGGTCGAGTGGATCCGGGGCGGCGTAGCCGTACTCGTCGACGCCCACCGGCGTCCACTCGCGCACGGTCACCTGCCCGTAGTTGCCGCGGCTCGAGACGCACGCCGATCCGCTCTCCTGCTGGCCGCTGCAGACGCGGTAGGGGAAGGCGTTGTCGGCGGCCACGTGGTACAGCTGCGCCGTCGGCTGGCTGTACCAGGAACTCCACGTCTGTCCTCCGTTGACGCTCACGATGGAGCCCTGATCGGCCGCCGTGGCCATGACCTCCGGGTTGTTCGGGTCGATCCAGATGCGCTGGTAGTCGTCGCCGCCCGGCGCGCCGCGCAGGCCCATCCAGGTCCTGCCGCCGTCGGTGGACTTCCACATGACGATGCTCGCGCTGAAGACGATGTCGGGGTTCTTCGGGTGAACGGTGAGCACCGGGAGGTCACCGCCGCCGATGCGCGCCGCCGGGCGCGCGTCGTTGGTGATGCGGGTCCAGGTCGCGCCCGCATCGTCCGATCGCCAGATGCCCGTGCCGCGCGGCGTGGCGATCGTCGCGTAGACGCGCGACGGGTGGCTCGGCGCGATGGCGACGTCGGCCTGCACGACGCCGTCGGAGCCGTCTGGCAGCCCGCCGCCGGTGAGCGGACGCCACGACCTGCCGTTGTCGAGGGACTTGAAGATGCCGCCTCCGGTGCCGCTCCAGGCGGCGTTCTCCCAGGGACCCTGGCGCGCCTCCCAGAGCGTTGCGTAAACGACGTCGGGGTTCGACGGGTCGAACTCCAGGTCGGAGGCGCCCGTGTTCTCGTCCTTGTAGAGGACCTTCTCGAACGTCTCGCCGCCGTTCGTGGACCGGAAGATGCCGCGTTCCTGATTGGGGCCGTACGGGTGGCCGAGGACGGCGACGAGGAGCACGCGGGGGTCGCGTGGGTCGACGATCACGCGCGGGATCTGCTGGCCGTCGCGGAGGCCGAGATGGGCCCACGTGCGGCCGCCGTCCGTCGATCGGTAGACGCCGTTGCCGACCGAGAGGTCCGGCCGTTGCAGACCCTCACCGCTGACGACGTAGATCGTGTTCGGGTCTGACGGGGCCACCGCGATGTCGCCGATCGAGCCCGTCGGCTGATCATCGAAGATCGGGGTCCAGGTGCGACCGTAATCGTTCGTCTTCCACACGCCACCGTTGCAGACACCGACGTAGACCACACCGGGCTGGCTCGGCACCCCCACGACGGCCTTGTTGCGGCCGCCGCGGTGCGGGCCGATCGAACGCCAGCGCATGCCGGCGTAGAGTCCCGGATCGAAGGGCTGGGCGGGCGCTTCCTGCCCGGCGGCGAAGACGATCGGGACGAAGAGGACCAGAGCGCGGAGCAGGCGGCGAATGGACACGGCGGACCTCCGGCGGCGAGTCTATACCGGGCTGGCGGCCGCCATCACCCGCACGGCCTGGGGGTGGCGGCTATGGCTCGCATCGCCCGCCGGGGGGTGGTGCTCAACGGAAGGCCCGTCATGCCTGGACGCCGACCGCTACCGCCCGGTCCTGCCGTCGCGATGACGGCGGCTCCTCAGTCAGAGCACGCGCCCGACGTCGGTCTTCGAAAAGTCGTCCCCCTTGAAGAGGAGCGGCTCACCGGCCGTACGTGCGAGGGCGTACGCGAACACGTCGCCGAGATTCAGCCCGGCGGCGTGGCGCCCTCGACCGAAACGGCGGTACGCACGGCGCGCCTCGACGACCTGCTCGGCATCGACAGGCACCACGTCGATCTCCGCCTTGTGGATCAACAGGTCCAGCTCGCGCCCCCCGGCCTCGCCTTTGCGCGCCTCGACAACGATGCCGGCTTCGAGCAGCGTGGCGGCGGAGACCAGCCTGGTCGCATCGTCTTCGAGCACCGCGCGATAGGCCTCCGCCTCCGGCTCGTCCAGCAGCAGCACGAGCAACGCGGACGTGTCGAGGACCATCAGCGAGGCAAACCGCGCTCGTCGTAGCCGACGATTTCGTCGGCCGGGCGGTCGTCCAGGGTCGGCAGCGCGGCGCAGCGCCGTGCGATCTCGCGGAGGTCCTCGCGCAGCGGCCGGCGCTTGCGCCGACCCCTGAGCCTGGCGAGCCGTTCTCTCAGCGCCACGGCGACGGCCGCGGTGAGCGTTTCACCCGTGCGAGCGGCGACCTCCCGGGCCAGACGGTCGACTTCGGGATCCTTCAGACTCAGCGCCATGATGCAGCTTCTTGTCTAGAAAGATATCACATGTCTAGAATCCGCGGCAGTCGCTGGTGGGGCTCCGGTCCGGGACCTGCACCCGCCGTAGCGCTCCCACCGATAGCGGCAAGTACGTTTCCCAGGACCAGATTGCCAGACTCGCGGTGCACCCGTTTCCGAGTCCGGTCTGATCGAATCCGGCACGTGCCGGTCCTCCCTGCTGCGCGACGAACGCGAGCGTGGTTCCGTCCGGGGACAGGATCGCCGCGGCGCCGCGGTCTATCACGAGCGACGCGTCCGCGCCGATGCCCGCGAGCAGTGTGCGCGACGTGGGCGCGGGCGTCGAACGCCAGGGCGACCACGCCAGGAGCGCAGACACCAGCGCCACGCCGAGCGTCCCGGCGACCGTCCACGGCAAGGCGCGCCGCCACGCCGGAACGAGATATGCGGCGGCCAGCGGTGCTGATACCGGCGCGACCGCGCCGGCCCGGTATTCACCGGCCGGCACCACGGCCTCGTTCATCTCGAGCCGCGCATCGCCAATCGAACTGAGCCGGCGCTTCGGGTCCTTTTCGAGGCAGCTGTGCAACAGCCGGCGCACGGGCGGAGCGAGGTCGGCTGGCAGCGCCTGCCAGTCCACGCCTTCCTTGAGCACGCTCGCGAGCGTGATCGAGATGTCGTCGCCGTCGAACGCGCGCCGCCCCGTGAGCATCTCGTAGAGGACGACGCCAAACGCCCAGATGTCGGCGCGGCGATCGACCGCTTTGCCGCGCGGGGATCGCGCCCTGCGCGATACGGTCGGCGAGCGTGGGGCCGTCCACGAGCTCCATGACGAGCGCGCGCACGATGCCCGAGTCCTCGAAGCCGTGGATGTGCGCGATGTTCGGGTGGTTGAGCGACGCCAGCACCCAGCGGGGCGAGGATCAGGGCGGATTCCGGGTCCGCGACCGAGGATTCGAGTGGGGCTAGCGGACGACCGTCGAATTACGCCTTCGCAAGTGACCCATGTTCCGCCGGGCCGGGCGGGGCCGCGCTATCACACGTTCTTGCCCTTCCACCGTCCTCGCTTGAAGAGCACGGCTGCCACCACAGCCAGCGTCGAGTAGGCCACGGCGAGCGCGACGAACACGCCCGTCGGCCCGAGGCCGAGGGTCCGCGACAGCATCCACGCCAGCGGAATCTCCCACAGCCAGAACACCACCAGGTTGATGAGCGTCGGCGTCCAGGTGTCACCGGCCCCGTTGAACGACTGCGTGATGACCATGCCATAGGCGTAGAACACGAATCCCAGGCTGACGATCCGCAGGCAGGCCGTCGCGTACGGCTGCACGGCCAGGTCCCTCGTGAACGCGCCCGTGATGGCCGGGGCGAAGAGCACGAACACAGTGCCGAGGCTGCCGAGGAACAAGAGGTTGTAGAGGGCAGCCCTCCACACGACCGCCTCGGCTCGATCCGGTCGGCGTGCGCCGAGATTCTGCCCCACGAGCGTCGCGGCGGCGTTGCTGATGCCGAACGAGGGCAACAGCGCGAAGACGATGATCCGGATGCCGATCGTGTACCCGGCGAGCGCAGCGCTGCCGAAAGCGGCAATGAGCCGGACCAGACCGACGTAGCTGGCCGTGCCGATGAGAATCTGCAGCGTGGCGGAGCCCGACAGGCGCACCATGCTCACCATCGTCGCGGCATCGAGGCGGAGGTGTCGTGAGGCCACGCGGATCCGCCAATCCGGCCGCGTCAGCAGCCACAACTGACACAGCACCGCCGTGCCTCGACCGATGTTGGTGCCGACCGCCGCGCCGGTCACGCCGAGCTGCGGGAACGGACCCGGGCCGAAGATGAAGCAGGGACCGAGCACGATGTTGATGATGTTGCCCAGCCAGAGCACCCGCATCGCGACAGCCGCGTCACCGGCCCCGCGAAAGACGGCGTTGATCAGGAACAGCAGGAGGATGGTCACGTTCCCGCCCAGCATGACGCGCGTGAACGTGCTGCCGCTCTCGACGATCGCGTCCGAGGCGCCCATGAGGCGCAGCAGGGTCGGCGCCTGCCACGCGCCCGCGACGCCGATGACGACGGCCAGCCCGAGGCCCAGCGCGATCGCCTGCACGGCAGCGACGGCGGCCCGTTCGGGATCCCGCTCGCCCACGCGCCGCGCCACGACGGCCGTCGCACCGATCGAGAGCCCCATCGCCACGGTGTAGATCATCGTGAGCATGGACTCCGTCAGTCCGACGGTCGCCACCGCGTCGGCACCGAGGTGCGCCACCCAGAACACGTCGGCCAGGACGAAGATCGACTCCATGGCCATCTCCAGCACCATCGGAACTGCCAGCATGACGATGGCCTGGCCGAGCGGAGCGGTGGTGTAGTCGATCGACGAGCCGCGAATCGCTTCGCGCAGCGTGGCCCAGGCCCCGGTCGGGAACGAGGATGGCTGGGAAACGTCACCGACGGCGACATCTCCCTGGGGAATCAGAGACATGGCGAATACCCCGAAAACACGGCCGTACCGCGCGCAGCCGGCGCGCCGCAGCCCGCGTCACACGATGGTCGAAAGGAGGAGTCCTGGAGAACGAGCGGTGTCGCGCGCGCTAGCGGCGATCACCAGCGAACGCTGGCAGGGACCCCGGAACAATGACGGGTCGGGTTCGCATCGGGCTCATCCTTCGGCAGATCGAGTCAATCAGCGAGATTGAAGAGTCAGTAGTGTACCTGATGTTCCCGCCCTCGCACAACCGGTCAGGCCCAGACCGGTCTGGCCCGGCCCGATCACCACTGGCCGTCGGCCTCCTCGCGGTCCTGCGCCGCGCTCACACGAGCTCGAGGCCCGGAATGTCGCCAAAGTCGTCGGGATTGAGTGTCCAGAGGCGGGCGCGGTGGGTCAACGCGCACGCCGCAATCGCCAGATCGATCTCGCGCCGCCTCGGCCGCGACAGGCGGCGGTACAGGTCTGCGGCGACCAGGGCCTCTTCCTCGCCGAAGGCGGCGAGTGGCGTGCCTGCCAGCAACCGCTTCTGCCACGCGAGCTGGTGCGGGGTGCGCCGGCCTCGCGCCCACTCGTAGAGCACGAGCGTGGAGCAGGTCAGGCGCTCGCCCTGGCGGACGTACACCTCGACTCGATCGAGCACCTCGCCGGCCTCTCCGAGCGCCGAGACGAGGACCGACGTATCGAGGTGAATGGCCATGGCTGACCCTGATCCGACAATCGGCTTGAGGCCTGCGGCCGGCGGCGCGCGGCCAGCACGGCGCAAGTCTTGAACAACCCGTCGATCCGTCCTGTCACTTCCAGTGAGGTGACGGCTCGCGACGGAAACAACGATTTAGCCCACCTGGCCGCTGGTCGCCCGCCGATCGCCGCCCGCCGTTCTGTCCGATCAGGCTACTCGCCCGAGCGGCGACCGCCCGACCGGCGGGCCCGCCTGATGGCGGCGATCTCGGACGTGACGGCCGCGCGGGACGTCGTGGGCCCGTGGCGGCGGATCTCGGCGAGCACCCCGAGCAGGTGGCGCTGCTCCGCCTGGCTCAATCGATCCGCGCGCGCGTCGTACTGGGCGATGGCCTCCCGCACGATCAGGCTCTGCGCCTTGCCAGTGCTGCGCGCGGCCCGCTTGAGCGCCGCGACGGTCTCCTCGTCGAGCGTGAACGTGGCCTTGGGCTGCATAGTCAGACCAGACTACCATACTGACACCAGCTCTCCGGGAGGTTCGACCTGTTCGCCACCGCCCCGGGCCAGCCACCCCGACCGGCTCTATAATGCTGGACCGCATGACGCTCGCTCGCGGATTCCGCGTCGGTCCCTACGAGATCCTCGACCCCATCGGTGAAGGCGGCATGGGCGCCGTCTACCGCGCCCGCGATCCGCGCCTCGGCCGCGACGTTGCCATCAAGGTCCTGCGGGCCGAGGGGATGGCCGATCCCGACCCTTCGAGAGGCTCAGGGTCGTCCCGAGCGACGTCGAGGGACGACCGGCGCGCCCGCTTCCAGCAGGAAGCCCGCGCCGTCTCCGCCCTCAATCATCCGAACATCGTCACCGTGCACGACATCGGCACGGAGGGCGACGTGGCCTATCTCGTGATGGAGCTCGTCGACGGCCAGCCGCTCGACCAGCTCCTGCCTCCGGGCGGCATGCGGCTGTCCGAGGTCCTGCGCATCGGCGCGCAGGTCGCCGATGCCTGCGCCCGGGCGCACGCGAACCAGATCGTCCATCGCGACCTGAAGCCCGCCAACGTGATGCTCCAGCGCGACGGGCGCGTGAAGGTGCTCGACTTCGGCCTGGCGAAGCTCTTCGAGGCCCCTGGCGCAGACAACGCGCGGACGATGGTCACGCGGACGATGGCGGGGACGATCCTTGGGACGGCGGCGTACATGTCGCCGGAGCAGGCCGAAGGCAAGCCGCTCGATGGACGGTCCGACATCTTCTCGTTCGGTGTGATGCTCTACGAGCTCTGCACCGGGAAGCGACCGTTCCAGGGCGACTCTCATGCCTCGGTCCTGGCGGAGGTGTTGAAGCAGGAACCGCCGCCGCCTGGGGACCTGCGCGCGGACCTGCCGCCCGAGCTCGGACGGCTGATCATGCGCTGCCTGCGCAAGGATCCGGAGCGGCGCGTGCAGTCCATGGCGGACCTCAAGGTCGCCCTCGAGGAACTCCGGGAGGAAGCTGATTCGGGAAGCCTGACGTCTCAGGTGCGGGCCGGCGTGCCCGTGCCGTCCTCGATGCCGGCGACCACCACCACCACCGCCGCCGTCACGACACGGCGACGTCCCTGGCAGGCCGTGGCCGCTGGGGCACTGGCACTGACGGCGATCCTCGGTGGCTTCTACGCATGGCGATCGCGCGCGCCCGCGCCGGCCCGCGTGGATGCCACGGTGCAACCCGTGCCGCTCACCAGCTACCCCGGCATCGAGCGGCCGGGGAACTTCTCCCCGGACGGGAGCCAGCTCGTGTTCTCGTGGGATGGCGACCGGCAGGACAACTTCGACATCTACGTCAAACTGATCGGCCCGGGCCCACCGCTTCGCGTGACCACCGATCCAGCGCCGGATTTCGGGCCCCGCTGGTCGCCCGACGGCCGCACGGTGGCGTTCGTGCGCTGGGTCGATCGCGAAACCGTGGCCGTGATGCTCGTGCCGCCGCTGGGCGGGCAGGAGCGGAAGGTGGCGCAGTTCCAGACACGCGTGGTGCTGGGCGCCCAGTTGACGTCGTTGTGCTGGTCCACGGATTCGAAGTACCTGTTCGTCAGCGGAGGGCAGGGCGCGAACGAGCCGAACCACATCTACCGCGTCGCGATCGATTCCGGCGAGATCACGAGACTCGCGTCGGTCGAGGGCATCGGGGACGGGTACACCAGTCTCGATCTCTCGCCGGACGGCAAGACACTGGCCACGGTGCGCCTCGACTCGTCCGGTTCGCGCCGGCTGGAACTGATCGCGTTGTCCAGCGCGTTCGACCGGGAGGGTTCGACGGAGCTGAAGGCCCTCGGGGCCAATGTCGGCGGCGCGCGCTGGACGACGGATGGGCGTCAACTCGTTTACGCGGTCTCCGTGAACAACCCGCTGCCGCTCTATCGGTACGCGCTCGAGGGCGGCGAACCCACGCCCATGACCTGGGTCGGTGCCGGCGCCTGGAGTCCCGCGATCGCCCGCCAGGGGAATCGCCTCGTGTTCGCCCGCGACTTCCGCGACACCAACATCTGGCGGGTGACGCTCGACCCGGGCGGCGCCGCCGCCGGGCCACCGGCACAACTGGCGTCATCGTCGTTCCGCGAAGTGTTTCCCCAGTATTCGCCCGACGGCCGGCGACTGGCCTTCTTCTCCAACCGGGGCGGCTCCGTGCAGGTCTGGACGTCGGAGGTCGACGGCTCGAAAGCGGTTCCGCTCACCGCCATGCATGCGATGGCGACAACGGGTTCGCCGCGATGGTCGCCGGACGGCCAGCGCATCGCGTTCGACTCGAACGCCAGCGGCAGCTATCAGATCTACGAGATCAGCGCAGACGGCGGTCAGCCCCGCGCGTTGACGTCGGGAGCGTCGAGCAACTTCATCGCCTCCTGGTCGCCGGACGGCCGGTGGATCTACTTCTCCTCCGACCGGAGCGGTCGTCTCGAGGTGTGGCGCATGCCCGCAGGCGGCGGCGAGCCCGAGCGGGTGACGCGGGAGGGGGGGCAGGCGTCCACCGTGACGCCTGACGGGCAGTGGGTCTACTTCACCAAGAAAGACGGCGCTGACGGGCTCTGGCGGATCCCCGCCGGCGGCGGCGCGGAGAGCCGTGTGCTCGAGCGCGTGTTCCGGTACAACTTCGTGCCGACCGACAAGGGGATCTACTACGTCGCGCCCGTCAGCGCCGATCGGACCTCCTCGGTGAACTTCCTCGACTTCAAGGCCGGCGAGACCAGGCAGATCGTCCCCCTTGACCGGATCCCGGATCTCGGTCTGGCGCTCTCGCCCGACGGCCGCTCACTCCTGTTTACGACCATCGACTACCTGGGCACGGACCTGATGCTCGTCGAGGGGTTCCGATGATGCCCATGCGCAACCTGCAGTCGCGCGTCGCACCGCTCGCGATCGCGGTGACGATCGCCGTGGCCCTGCCCGTGCTCGCCCTGCGGGCCCAGGGGACCGCCGGTGCGGCGGATGGGGCGGTCGTCCTCAAGCACGTCATGGTGCCGATGCGCGATGGCGTGCGTCTCGCCACCGACGTGTACCTGCCCGCGCGGGGCGGCGTGGCCCTGCCCGGTCCGTTCCCGGTGATCGTCACGCGCACGCCCTACAACAAGGACGGCGAGGCGGAGGGCTGGCCGGCGTGGTTCGCTCTTCGCGGCTACGCGGGTGTCGTGCAGGACGTACGCGGTCGCTACCGCTCTGAAGGCCGGTGGCGGCCGATCCGCGACGACGGGCCCGATGGCGTGGACCTGGCGAGCTGGATCGGCCGGCAGCCGTGGGCCTCCGGGAAGATCGGTACGGTGGGCACGTCGTACGCGGGCGCTACCCAGCTGGCGATGGCCATCGCCAACGCGCCGGGCCTGGCGGCGATGGTGCCCGTGGATGCGATGTCGAATACGGGCCGCTACGGCATCCGTCACAACGGCGCCTTCGAGCTGCGGTGGTTCAACTGGATG
>CAYLZN010000016.1:0-10408 GCA_964387935.1 uncultured Vicinamibacteraceae bacterium
TCGGCAATCGCGACGCGCGGCGACGAGATGTCGCCATCGACCGACCCGTCATCGCGGATGTCGACCTTCTCCGTCGCGGAGATGTTGCCGGTCACCTCACCCTGAACGATGACTGCCTTGGCGTAGATCTGCGCCTTGATCCGGCCGTTGGGACCGATCGTGAGGACGTTCTCCCTGAGCTCGATCTTGCCGTCGACCTGGCCTTCGATGATCAGGTCCTCGCTGCCACTCAGTTCGCCCTTGATCACGACCGACTTGCCGATGTTCACGATGGTCTTCTCCATGGGTGCGGGCGGCCGTGCGGCAGCCACGGGGGGTTCGACCGATGCCGGGGGGAATGTGGGACCACTCGGGGCCGGCGGCGGCGGAGTACTGGGGCGAACACTGTCATCGCGTTTCCACATCGCGACGTCTCCTGTCTCGTGGTTGGCGCAGGGCGATCAGCAGACCCGAACTTGCTAAAGCAACTGACGCGCCAGTATACGCAACGCCCTTTTCGAGTGTCTAGCACACTCGATTGCTGAGTTATGGGTCGAATGCTAGGATCGAGCCTGTCGGCCCGCCGACGCCCAGAGACGAAACCCCACCTCGCCCCGTGCCGCCAGCAGCGTGCCCGGCGTGGGCAGGCGCCTTTTCCGATGTCCATCTACCTCGATCACAACGCCACGACGCCCCTGGCCATCCCGGCCTTCGACGCGATGCAGCGGGCCTTGCGGGACGACTTCGGCAACCCGTCGAGCGTCCACGTCTTCGGCCAGCGGGCCAAGGCCCTCATGGACGACGCCCGCGCGCAGGTGGCGGCCCTGCTCGGAGCGGAGGCCTCGGAGATCGTGTTCACCTCCGGCGGGACCGAAGCAGACAACCTCGCGCTGCGCGGGGTCGCGGAAGCGGCCGAGGCCCTGGGCCGACGCCATCTCGTGACCAGTGCCATCGAACACGAGGCCGTCCTGGCCACCGTCAAGGCGCTGGCCCGACGCGGCTGGAGCGTCACGCGGCTCGACGTCACCCGTGGTGGGTACGTGACCGTCGAGGCCCTCGACGCCGCGCTGCGGCCCGACACGGCCTGCGTCTCGATCATGCACGCCAACAACGAGGTCGGCACCGTGCAGCCGATCGAGGCGCTGGCCTCGCTGGCCCGCGCGCGGGGGGCGGTCTTCCATACCGACGCCGTCCAGACCGTGGGGAAGATCCCGGTGGACGTGACGTCGCTCGGTGTGGACCTGCTGTCGCTCACCGCGCACAAGTTCCACGGCCCCAAGGGCGCGGGCGCGCTCTGGATCCGGCGAGGCACGCGCTTGTTCCCGACGCAGACGGGTGGCCGCCAGGAGCGCAATCGCCGCGCCGGCACCGAGAACGTGCCCGCAGTGGTCGGCTTCGGGGTGGCCGCGCGGCTCGCGCGCGAGCGGCTCGCCACCGAGGGCCCGAGGCTGGCCGGCTTGCGCGATCGCCTCGAGTCAGGCATCCTCACCCGCATCGACGGCACGACGGTCAACGGCGGGCCCGGCCCCCGCGTGCCGAACACGACCAACATCGGCTTCGAGGGTATCGAAGCCGAGTCCCTCCTGATCGCGCTCGACCTCGAAGGCGTCGCCGTCTCCACTGGGTCGGCCTGCTCGTCCGGCACGCTCGAGCCGTCGCACGTGCTGAAGGCGATGGGGTGCTCGGCCCATCACACGCAGAACTCGCTCCGCTTCAGCCTCGGGGCGGGCACGACCGCAACAGAGATCGACACCGTGATCGACGTGCTGCCGCGGCTGGTCGAGCGGCTCCGCCTGGTCACGCGCGTGCCCCCGCGGAGGTAGCCGATGCGCGTGGTCGTCGCGATGTCCGGCGGCGTCGATTCCACGGTGGCCGCGGCCCTCCTGGCGGACGAGGGCCACGAGGTGATCGGACTGTCGATGCAGCTGTACGACCAGCGCGAGGGCGAAGTCCGCTTCGGCTCGTGCTGCACGATCGACGACCTGCACGATGCCCGACGTGCGGCGGCCTTCCTGGGCCTCCGCCACTACATCGTCAACCTCGAGGACAGGTTCCGCGAGACGGTCGTCACCAACTTCGTGGAAGAGTACCTCGCAGGGCGCACCCCCATTCCCTGCGCGCGCTGCAACAGCGACGTCAAATTCGCGACGCTGCTGGACCGGGCGGTCGGGCTCGAGGCCGACCGTCTGGCGACCGGCCACTACGCGCGCATCGGGCGTGATCCATCCACTGGTCGCTGCACGCTCGAACGAGGCCTCGACCCGACGAAGGACCAGGCCTACTTCCTGTTCTCACTGACGCAGGCGCAGCTCGAGCGGTCCGTATTTCCCGTCGGCACCTGGACCAAAGCGCAGGTGCGCGCCTTCGCCCGCGAGCGGGGACTTCCTGTGGCCGACAAACCAGACAGCCAGGAGATCTGCTTCGTGCCGGACGGCGACTACGCCGGCTTCGTCGAGCGGCGCGCCGGCCCCCTCACGCCGGCCGACGGGCTGATCGCCGACACGGCGGGCCGTGTGCTGGGCCGACACCACGGCGTCCACCAGTTCACGGTCGGCCAGCGCAAGGGACTCCGGCTCTCCTCGCCCCTGCCGCTCTACGTGGTCTCCATCGACGCGGAGGCGAGCCGGGTGGTGGTCGGCGGACGGGACGCGCTCGAACAGCGCGCCCTCGAAGCGCGTGACGTGAACTGGATCAGTGGCGAACCGCCGGCGACTCCGCGACGCGTGCACGCGCAGATCCGCCACCGACATCAGGCGGCTGCGGCGACGATCACCGCGGCGGAGACAGACCGCCTCGAGCTGCAGTTCGACGTGCCGCAGTCGGCCATCACCCCTGGCCAGGCCGTGGTGTGCTACGAGGGCACGCGCGTGCTGGGCGGCGGCTGGATCGAGCGCGCGCTAGTGGTGTGACCCAGACGGGGAGGCCGCCGCCGACTCGGTCTGCTCGACGTGCCCCGGCAGGCCCTCCAGATAGCGCTCCGCGTCGAGCGCCGCCATGCAGCCTGAGCCGGCCGCCGTGATCGCCTGTCGATAGACGTGGTCCTGCACGTCGCCGCAGGCGAACACACCGGGGATGTTCGTGCGCGTGCCGGTGTGCGTCCGCAGGTAGCCGTTGGCGTCCATGTCCAGGCGGCCCTTGAACAGCTCGGTGTTGGGCACGTGTCCGATCGCGACAAACAGCCCGTCCACCGCCAGCTCGCGCGTCTCGCCAGAGACCGTGTCACGCAGCACGACGCCGCTGACGGCGCCCTGACCCACCCCCCTGACCTCGTCGACCTCGCTGTTCCAGAGAAACTCGATCTTCGGGTTCGCGAAGGCCTTGTCCTGCATGATCTTCGAGGCCCGCAGCTTGTCGCGCCGGTGGATCACGGAGACCTTCGACGCGAACTTCGTGAGGAAGATAGCTTCCTCCATCGCAGAATCGCCCCCGCCCACGATCGCGATGGGCCGGTTGCGGAAGAAGAACCCGTCGCAGGTGGCGCAGGTGGACACGCCGTGCCCCATGAGCGCCCGCTCCGTCGGCAGCCCCAGCAGACGCGCGGACGCGCCCGTGGCGATGATGAGCGCGCGCGCCGCGATCGGCGTGCCCTCGCTCAGCGTCACCTGGAACGGCCGGTGGTGCAGGTCCACGGCCGTCACCTGCCCCGTGCGAATCTCGGCACCGAACCGCAGCGCCTGCGCGCGCAACTCCGCGATGAGGTCAGGCCCCATGATGCCCTCACGGTAGCCCGGCCAGTTCTCGACCATCGTCGTGAGCATCAGTTGCCCACCGGCACTGAAGCCCTCGATCACGAGCGGAGAGAGGTTCGCGCGCGCGGCGTACACGGCGGCCGTCAGCCCCGCCGGGCCCGAACCGATGATCACCACGTCACGGGACTCCACGGTGGTCATGCTGTGCTCCGATGCTGCAGGGGATTGCTGGCGGCCGGCTCAGACGTGCTGATCGAGCAGGCGCTTGAGGCTGTTCTTGTCCTGTACGCCGACGACGGACTCCACCACCGATCCGCCCTTGAACAGGAGCAGGGTCGGAATGCCCCGGATGTTGAACCGCGTGGTCGTCATCGGGTTGTCGTCCACGTTCAGCTTGGCCACGACGACCTTGCCTTCCATCTCGCTGGCCAGCGCCTCGACGGTCGGCGCGATCATCTTGCAGGGCCCGCACCACTCGGCCCAGAAATCCACCAGCACGGGCGTGCCCGCCTTGACCACCACGTCTTCGAAGTTGCTATCGGTCAGCGTCGTGACCTTGTCGCTCGCCATAGGACCCCTTTCGATCGAGATCGGGCCGGCTCCTGTGCCGGCCCGCTCTGAATAGACTCTGCGCGTGGGCAAAGGTTACACGGACGCGACCACCGCCCGCCGCCGGGCCACGGCCAGCCGGTAGACCTCGGCATAGGCCCTGGCGGAGCGTGCCCAGGAGAAGTCCTTCTTCATGGCCGCCTGCTGCATGCGGCGCCACGCCTCTCGAGTGCCGTAGACGGAGAGGGCCCAGCGCAGCGTGTTGAGCAGCGCCGACGGCAGGTAGTCGTGGAACTTGAACCCCGTTCCCGTCCCCGACGCCGAGTCGCAGTTCTCCACGGTGTCATCCAGGCCGCCGATGGCGCGCACCAGCGGGAGCGTGCCGTACCGCTGGCTGTACATCTGGCTCAGCCCGCACGGCTCGAACTGCGAGGGCATCAGCCACAGGTCGCTGCCCGCGGTCACCAGGTGCGCCAGGGCCTCGTCGTAGCCCACGTTCACGCCGATGCGGTCTGGCGCGGTCTCGGCGAGGTGCCGCCACATCCTCTCGTAGGCGGGCTCGCCCGTGCCGGCCACGACGATCGAGGCCCCGAGGTGCGGCAACTCCGGCGAGATCGTGGCGATGAGGTCCAGCCCCTTCTGGTCCACCATCCGCGACACCATCGCGACGAGCGGCCGGGCGAGCGACCCCTCATCGACGGGCAGGCCGAAGCGTTCGAGGACCGCACGCTTGGAGGCCATCTTGTCGTCCAGGGTTGCGGCGGTGTAGACCTTCGGGAGGAAGGGGTCGCGCGCCGGGTCCCAGGCGTCGGTGTCGATCCCGTTCACGATGCCCGTGAGGACGTCGGCCCGCCCCCGGACGATGCCTTCGAAGCCGAAGCCCAGCATCGGCTGCTGGATTTCCAGTGCGTAGCGAGGGCTGACCGTCGTCAACCGATCGGCGAAATTGATCCCGCCCTTGAGCAGGCTCACGCGCTGCCAGAACTCCAACCCGTCCACCGACACCAGGCTCGATGGCAGGCCCAGTTCCGAAATCCACCCGCGATCGAACAACCCCTGGTAGGCCAGGTTGTGAATCGTGAAGACCGACGCGGCGCCCGCCAGCGGCACGGCGTCCTGGAACTCCGTGCGGAGGTAGACGGGCACGAGCCCGGTCTGCCAGTCGTGCGCGTGGACGACGTCCACCGCGACGCCCCTCTCCACGGCGCACGCGAGCGCCGCCTTCGAGAGCAAGGCAAACCGGAGCGGATTGTCGACGTAGTCGCCGTGTCGGTCTCCGTAGAGGTGCTCGCGGTCGAACAGTGCGGGCTGGTCGATCAGCCAGACGCGAAGGCCAGACTCGACGACCTGTTCGTACACCGGCACGTCGAATGACTGGTTGCCGAGCCGGACGCTCACGCGGGCCGCCGGCGCCCCGGCGACCTCGACTCCACGGTACCGCGGCAGCGCCAGGATCACATCGTGCTTTTCGCGCGCCAGGGCCCGGGGCAGCATCCCACCCACGTCACCGAGCCCGCCGCTCTTGGCATACGGCAGTGCCTCCGGTACCACCATGAGAATGCGGTAGCTGGGCCCCTTGGCTTTCACGGTGGCGGACGCGCGCTTCGTCGTCCGCGCCGGCACCTTGGTGCCCCTGGCCGCGGGCGTTCGTCGCGCTGGCGGCTTCCTGGCCGACCCGCCCGTGGTGGCCTTCGGCGCTGGGCTTTGCAGAGCGGGCGCCGGTGGCGCAGGTGTCTCCCCACCCTTCGACTCAACTGCCGGTGCGGCGGTCGGCACGGGCGGCGCTGCCGCCTCTTCCTTCATCGTGGCGCTGGTGGCAGTCGCGGAGACCTTCTTGCGAAGCCGCGGCGTCGCGGCTGCCGCAGGCACGCTGGCTCTGGACTTGGCAACGTCGGGCTTGGGGCGGACCTTGGACGGAACGGCCGGTGTCGCTGATTTCTTCATGACTCTCGCTGCTGGTGATCCCTGGACCGGCGAAAATCGACCGGCCAACCCGGGAGTGTATCACCACCCAGCGACAGGCTCGTGACGGGACGAGCGGGACGCAAACTCGACTACTGCAACTGCTCGAGCGCGCGGGTCCCGGTGAACCGGGAGTTCTTCGAGGAGAGCCAGTTCAGGATGTGCCGCGTCTCCCAGAAGCGGGCGGCATTGGACCGGGCCCCCAGCACGACCACGGCGACCGGTTCCGGCGACTGCGGGAGTCGCAGCAGCGTGGCGAGGCAGTATCCGGACCTCGAGATGAAGCCGGTTTTGCCGCCCACCACCTCGATGTCCGAGTTCACCAGTCGGTTCGTGGTATGGATGGACAAGGTCCGCCGGTGCGTGCTGACCACGTGATCGCTCTTCCTCATGATCGAGGAGATGCGCTCGTCACTCGCGGCGTAGGCAATCAGGCGCGCCATGTCATAGGCCGACGACACGTTGGCTGCATAGAGCCCCGACGGGTCGGCGTAATGGGTTGCCGTGAGGCCCAGGTCCGCGGCTTTCTCGTTCATGCGGTCGACGAATCCCTCTGGCCCGTGCGACGACGCGCGGGCGAGCGTGCGGGCGGCGAGGTTGTCGGAAGAAATCAGGAGCAGGTGCAACAGGTCGTAGGCCGTCAGGCGGTCCCCGCTGCGCAGGTAGGTCACGGACGCCCCGCGCCGGTCCGCAGCGCTCACCGTGATCTCCCGGTTCAGGTTCACCTCATCCTCGAGGAAGACGATGGCCGTCATCACCTTCGTGATGGAGGCGATCGACCGTTCGTCGTTGGCGTTTTCGGCCCAGAGCACCTCGTTGGTGATGGGGTTGTAGACAATCGCCGCCTCGGCGCGGATATCCGGGACGATGGCGCCCGACTCGTCGACCTTGTACCGGGGGAGCGCCAGCTCGCGCAGCTCCCGCTGATACTGCGCGGCGCGCGCCCGGGCCAGCCTGGCCCGACGAGAGCGCGCCAGGCTCGCCCGCCGCGACCTGGTCGCACCCGTCTTCACCGCCGGGCTCGATGAGCGTCGGCTCGTTGCCCGGGAGGTAGTCTTCTTGGTGGTCGACTTCTTGGCGCTTGTCGTACGACTTGCGGCCGGCGCCCTGGTCGGCTTGGCGACACGGGTTGACGAACCGGTTCGCGCGAAGGCAGGCTCGCCCACCAGTCCAGCCGTCAGCCAGAACACGGAGCTCAGCAAGGCGACGGCACGAGTACGGGAGCGAGTGAGTGTCTCGAGCATGGGCACCTGTCGCGAGTTGGGACTTCTCGTCAGGTTCTCGGCATTGTAGCCAACGATCTTGAATTTGCAAGCACTTAGCGCGGTCAACTACTGCTGGGCCAAGGCCAGTGCCAGCAGCAGCGCCCGCTGCGTGCCCTTCCACGAATCGGTCGAATCGAACGCTTCGCCCAGCGAATGCGCCCCGGTGCCGCGCCCACCCCCGTCGATGGTAATGGCCGGGATTCCCAGACTCATGGGGACGTTGGAGTCCGTCGAGCCCTCGTCCAGGAGCACGGGCAGCCCCAGCGCCTTGCTCACTGACACTGCTGCCTGCACAATCGGGGCCGTCTCCGGGGTCCGCCCGGCCGCCCGGTCGCCGACCAGGTCGGTAACCACGGTCAGGCGTCCACGGTGGTTCCAGCGCTCGTTCTCTTCCGCCAGTGCCGTGTCCACTGCCTGGAGGAAGCTCGCGTCAACGGCCTTGAGGGCCGCCGCGTCGCTTGAACGCATGTCCACTTCCATCCACGCCTCGAACGCAATCGAGTTCACCGAGGTGCCCCCGCCGACGCGGCCCACGTTGAACGTGGTCTTCGGAATCGCGGGAACCTGGAGGTCACTGATCCTGGCGATGGCCCGTCCCAGCGCGTGAATCGGGTTCGCCAGCCCGAACGCGCCGAAGCTGTGCCCCCCGGGTCCCTTGTAGGTCACACGGTACCGGCGGCTGCCGACGCCGATGTGGGCCGTGCCGAAGCCTGTCCCGTCGACCGAGACGAATCGATCGATGCGTCCCTTCATTTCCTCGCCGAACAGGTGCTTGACGCCCCGGAGGTCGCCGAGGCCCTCTTCCCCGACGGTCCCGACGAACGTGATGGTACCGGGCGTCGTCAGACGCTGCTCGTTGAGCGCCCGCACCACCCCGAGCACGACGGCGAGACCGCGGCAGTCGTCGCCGATGCCGGGCCCCCTGATGATCGCCCCGTCGCGCGTCACGCGAACATCGGTCCCCTCCGGAAACACCGTGTCGAGGTGCGCGCTGAAGACGAGGTGCGGCGTCGATGCAAGCCCGGGGCGCGTGGCAATCACGTTGCCGACGCGATCGACACGCACGCTGGTGAGGCCTGCCTGTTCGAGCAGTTGCTTGAACAGCTCGCCGCGCTTCGTCTCCTTGAACGGAGGCGCCGGAACCTCGCACAGGCGAACCTGATCGTCCAGCAGGCGCGGCTCGTTGGCCTGTACCCACTTCAGGGCCTCGGCCACGCCTGCCTCCTTCAAGAGTCGTGGACCGATCTCCGCCGGCGCCTGCTGTGCCCCCAGTGGCGAGACAGCCACGGCGAGCGCCACCAGCCCCACCCACACGGCGATGCGCTGCGCCTCCCCTTGCCCGTGTCCCATCGTGCCCCTCCCTCTCGTGGCGAGACCGGCGCATGATACGCGAAAACGTCCGTGGTATCTTCGGCCTTGCGCGTCGCATGCCCTCCCGTCTCCTTCTCGCGCTCGCCTACCTGGTCTCCGGCGCGGCCGGCTTGCTCTACCAGGTGGCCTGGCTTCGACAGTTCACCCTCGCATTCGGACACACGCACGCCGCGGTGAGTGCGGTGCTCGCCGCGTTCCTGGGCGGCCTCGCCATCGGAGCCGCGCTGGCCGATCGCCCGGCGGGCACGGCCACGACGGACACTGCGCTGCGGCGCTACGCGTGGCTCGAGGCGGGCGTCGGACTCTACGCGGTCGTGCTCCCGACGCTGCTCCACTGGGCGTCGCTGCTGCTTCCGGCCACCTACGGCGCAGTCGGCGGCCTTGTGTTCGGCGCGGTGCGAACGACCCTGACCCTCGCACTCATTGCGATGCCCGCGGCCGCGCTCGGCGCCACGTTTCCGTTTGCCGTGCGCGCCGGCCGTGGTCTCCGCCCGGCGCTCGGCGCGGGGGCGTTGTATGCCCTGAACACGCTCGGCGCCGCGGCCGGCGCCGCCGTCACGGGCTTCATCTGGCTGCCGAGGCTCGGCGTGCGACCGACCCTGCTCATCGGGGTCGGCATGAACGCGCTCGCCGCCGCGCTGGCGCTCGTGGTCGCCAGACGGGAGAAGCGCCCCGCACGGGAGACACCGTCCGCGCCGCCCCCGACGCCTGCCGGCCGCCGCGCGAAGTCCGCCACCGCGCGCGGCGTATCGCGGCCCCTCCCGCCAGGCCCTGCCGATCCGGGCTTCGCGTGGGTGCTCTGCGCGGCCGGCGTGTCGGGTCTCGTCACCATCGCGCTCGAGGTGGTCTGGACGCGCATCCTCACCCTGGTCCTCGGACCCACGACCTGGGCGTTTGCCCTGATGCTCACACTGTTCATCGCCGGGCTGGCCCTGGGCGCTGGCGTCGGCGCCTGGCTCTCGCTGCGAGTGTCGAACCACCTCGTCTGGATGGGCGCGAGTCTCGGCGCGGCCGCCGCGGCGACGTTCCTCACCCCGCGGGCCGTGGAACCCCTGGTCCTGGGCGTGGCGTCTGCCGCCGCCGCACCCGGCGCGTCGCTGGCCGCCGTGATGCGGGGCCAGGCCCTCGTGGTGACCGCCGTGCTGCTCCCGAAAGCGCTCCTCCTCGGCGCGACGTTCCCTCTCGCGCTCGGCTGGCTCGCGGCACCAACCGGTGGCGATCGAACCCGTGGCACCCGCTCAGCCCGGGTGGGCATCCTCTACGCGGTCAATACTGCGAGCGCCATCGCCGGCTCGCTCGGCGCCGGCTGGCTGGCGCTCCCCCACCTGGGCCTGCACGGCACCATCGTCCTCATCGGGATCGTCGCGGCACTCGCCTCGTGCCTGCTCCTGTTCAGCGCGCTGCGTCGCGGCCCCGCGCTCGCCGGGTGCCTCGCCGTGGCGGTCGTTGCCGTGACCGCCTCGTGGCTCTCTTCCCGGCCTGACGTCCGCCTCCTCTCGAGCGGCGCGTACAAGTACGCGGCCTACATGGGCCAGACCGACCTTCGGGCCGGTCTCTCGGCGGGTGACCTCCTCTACTATCGCGATGGCGGCA
>CAYLZN010000016.1:10418-12751 GCA_964387935.1 uncultured Vicinamibacteraceae bacterium
ACGGTGACGGTCCGACGCGTGGGCGGGATCACGTCGCTGTCCATCGACGGCAAGGTGGATGCCAGCGATGGCGGAGACATGCTCACGCAGCGCCTCCTGGCGCACGCGCCCCTGCTCCTCCATGGGGCCGCCCGCGACGTGGCGGTGATCGGACTGGGCAGCGGCGTGACCCCGGGAGCCGCGTTGCTGCACGCCGACGTCCGCCGGCTGGACGTGCTCGAGATCTCGCCCGAGGTCGTCGCGGGCTCACACTACTTCGCGCACGTCAACGGCCGCCCGCTCGACGACCCTCGCACGAGACTGATCGTGGGCGATGCGCGGGCCCACTTCCTGTTCACGTCGGAACGCTACGACGTCATCATCTCGGAGCCCTCCAACCCCTGGATGGCCGGGATGGCCGCGCTCTTCACGCGGGAGTTCTTCGAGGCCGTTCGCGCCCGCGTCGCCCCTGGCGGGCTGATGTGCCAGTGGGCCCACACCTACGACATGGGGCGCGCAGAGTTCGGCTCGATCGTAGCGACCTTCCAGTCCGTGTTCCCGCACGTGCTCGTGCTCACGGTGGGGGACGGTGACGTCCTGCTCCTGGGGGCGTCGGCGTCGCTGACTGAACGCGTGAGGACGCTGGCGGGTCCGTGGCCGGCTGCCGTCGCCGCGGACCTGGCCTCGGTGGGGGTGTCGCGTCCCTTCGCTCTCCTCTCCCTGGTGGCCGGCGATGAAGCCCTGGCCACACGGCTGGCGGCGGGAGCCCCGATCGAGCGCGACAGTCGGCTCGCGCTCGAGTTTGCGGCTCCCCGGTTCATCCTCGGGCGCACCGGCGAGAACCTGTCCGCGGTCATCGCTCGAGAGGCGACACAGCTCGGTCGTCCCGCGGCCGTCGAGGCTTCGGCCCGGGGGGCGTCTGCGTCCGACTGGCGCGCGCTCTCGACCACCCTGTTTCGAGCCGCCGCATACGAGGGCGCCTTCAAGGCGGCCCGGACGGCGCTCGAACTGGACCCGTCCAGTCTCGAGACCGTCGATCGGCTGCTCGGCGCGGCGGCCCCGGCGCAGCGCGTCGAGGAGGCCAGGTCGGCGCTCCTGGCCGCGTCGAGCGCTTCACCCTCTGCCGTGGCTCCTCGCCTCGGACTGTCCCGGTTCTGGGCAGCCACCGGCGAGTTCGAGGCCGGCGGGCGCGCCGCGCAGGAGGCCGTCGCGCTCGACCCGGATTCAGCCGAGGCCTGGGAACAACTGGCCTCCGTGCTCGCCGATGCGGGTGACGCGGGGACCCTGTCGCGAGTGGTGGAGGAGATGGACGGTCGGTTCCCGAGCCGTCCTGCCACGTGGCATTTCCGGGGCACGGCGGCATTCCTTCGGGGCGACGGGCGAGGTGCCATCGCCGCAGCGAGCCAGGCGGTCACGCTTGGCGGCAACGACGCCCGAACCTGGAATCTCCTGGGTGCCGCCCACGCCGCATTGGGAGACCCCGAGGCCGCGCGCCGCGCGCTCGAGGAGGCGCGCCGGCGCGAGGGCCGCGACCTCACGGCGCTGCTCAACCTCGCCCGCCTGGAAGAGAGCGTGGGCAACCTGCCGCGGGCCCGCGACCTGTACTCCGAGGCCCTCGCCGTTGATCCTCACGCCACCGATGCCCTGCGCGGCCTCGCGTCGGTGGCCGACAAGCAGGGGGACACCGCACGCGCCGCCAGCCTTCGCGCCCTCGTCGGGCCCTGACGGGTCCTCGTCGGAGACCATCTCATCCCGCAGGCGACGGCTGCCGATTCCGCGGATCAGCACGCGCCGCCGCATCCCGGACTGTCGACGGTGCGTCGAATCCGTCGGAAGGCCGGTAAAAGTCTCCCGGTCGGTCGACGCAGTACGCGCGCGACGGCCGTGCGCGCGCATCGCCGCCCAGGAATGCTCCTTGCAGCGGCGCAGCGTCAGGTGGCGCGAATGGGTTTCGTCAAGCTTCTGGGTTTCTCGACGCTGGCCTGCGGCTGCATCGTTGGCCGCTATCGCGAGGTCTCCCGCGGGCGCGAGGTGATGTACGTCGAGGAGAAGGGCGCCGCCTGCTCCTCGACCCGACACCGGCGCAATCAGGTAGTGCGTCGCGAGGCGCTTGCTGCGCCACGGTCCGCAGACCGCGAGCGGGCCCTCGCCTGACCTGCGCCGCTTGACGCTGGTGTGCCCGCTGACGCAAGGTGAGCGGGTGCGCGAACCCGCACTGGTCGTGTCGGCCCCGTCCGGGCCGCATCGCTTCTACCTCGGGGACTGCCTCGACGTGATGCCCGGCCTCGACGCCGGTTCCGTGGACGTCGTCGTGACGTCGCCCCCCTACAACCTCGGCATCGCCTACCGGTCCT
>CAYLZN010000016.1:12761-22889 GCA_964387935.1 uncultured Vicinamibacteraceae bacterium
TGGGTCGGCCGGTGGGCGGCGGAGGTGCGCCGGCTGCTGCGCCCTCGGGGATCGTTCTTCCTGAACGTCGGCAGCAAGCCCAGTGACCCCTGGGTGGCGCTCGACGTGGCCCAGGCCGTGCGCCCCCATCTCACGCTCCAGAACCTGTTCCACTGGGTCAAGTCGATCGCCATCGATCCCGACTCGGTGGGGACGGCGGCTGCCGTGCGCACGACGCTCGCCGTGGGCCACTACAAGCCGATCAACAGCGATCGCTACGTGAACGACTGCCACGAGTTCGTGTTCCACTTCACGCCTGGCGGCGACACCCTGCTGGACCGGCGCGCGATTGGCGTGCCGTATCAGGACAAGTCCAACGTCACCCGCTGGGCGAACGCGCGCGACGGACGGCGCTGCAGGGGCAACACCTGGTTCCTTCCCTATGAGACCATTCAGAGCCGCGACCGCGAACGCCCGCATCCGGCCACGTTCCCGGTGCGCCTCCCCGAGTACTGCCTGCGACTGCACGGCCTCGCCCGCGTCGGCCGCGTGCTCGACCCGTTCCTGGGCCTCGGGAACACGGCGGTGGCCTGCGCGCGGCTGGGGGTGCCGTGTGACGGCATCGAGCTCGACGAGGAGTACCTTCGGCAGGCCGCGGCCCGCACCCAGGAGGCCGTTGACACGAATCCGCTGTGGTAGATTGTGGGGCTTGCAGATCGGTTCGGCTCGACTCGCGCGCGTCGCACGTCTCGTGAGGTGATGGCATGACACGAAGAGGGTTCATCTGCCTGCTCGGGGCCCTGAGCGCGGTACCACCCGCGGCCCGGGCGCAGACAGGCCAGCCCACTGCTCCCCCGGCGCCTCCGCCACCCGCCGTCAAGGTCGGGGAGAAGGCCCCGGACTTCAAGCTGCCGTACCTCGTCGCCAAGGCCGATGGCAGCGGCGTCGAAACCCGACAGGTCACGCTTTCTGAGCACCTCGGCAAGCGAAACGTCGTGCTCGCGTTCTTTCCCGCGGCCTTCTCGCCAGGTTGAACGACCGAGATGTCCCGGTTCCGGGACAAAGCCGGCGAGTTCAACGAGACGGAGACGGTCATCCTCGGCGTCAGCGTCGACAGCAGCTGGGCGAACAAGGCGTTCCGGGAACAGCTCGGCATCGAGTTCCCGATTCTCAGCGACTCGCGCAAGGCCGTGGCGCGCCAGTACGGCGTGCTCAATGAAGAGAGCGGATTCGCCAATCGCACGACGTTCGTGGTGGACACGGCCGGCGTCGTCCGCCACATCGATCAGGGGCGGGAGGCCATGGACCCGGCCGGAGCCATCGGCGTGTGCCGCCTCTTGAAGAAAGGGCGATGAAGGGCATCATCCTGGCTGGCGGATCGGGCACGAGGCTCTACCCGCTCACGCGCGCGGTCTGCAAGCAGCTCGTGCCCGTCTACAACAAGCCGATGATCTACTACCCCCTGTCAACGCTCATGCTGGCGGGCATCAGGGAGGTGTTGATCATCACCACGCCGCAGGATCAGGAGGGCTTCGTCCGACTGCTCGGCGACGGCCGTGACCTCGGCCTCGATGTCACCTACGCCGTGCAGCCGAGCCCGGATGGGCTCGCCCAGGCGTTCCTGATCGGGAGGGCGTTTGTCGGGCGCGACCGCGTCGCCCTCGCCCTCGGCGACAACATCTTCTTCGGCCATGGTCTCTCGGATGTCCTGCGCACGGCGGCCGCGCGCGAGCGCGGCGCCACGGTGTTCGGGTACCTCGTGCGGGACCCGGAGCGGTACGGCGTCGTCGAGTTCGACGACACGGGCCGCGCCCTGAGCCTCGAGGAAAAACCGGAGCATCCGCGGTCGTCGTGGGCGGTCACCGGCCTCTACTTCTACGACAACGACGTGCTGGACATCGCGGCAGCGCTGACGCCCTCGCCCCGCGGTGAGCTGGAGATCACCGACGTGAACCTCCGGTATCTGGCGCGCGGCGACCTGACCGTCGAGCAACTGGGGCGCGGCTACGCGTGGCTCGACACCGGGACGCACGAGTCGCTGCTCCAGGCCTCGACGTTCGTGCAGACGCTCGAAGAGCGCCAGGGGCTGATGGTCGCGTGTGTCGAGGAAATCGCCTATCGCATGGGCTACATCGACGCGGCGCAGGTGCACCGCATCGCCCGGCCCATGAAGAACAACCCCTACGGTCAGTACCTGCTCAGGATGACGGATCAGGGCCCGGAGGACCATGCGCGTCGTTGAAGCGCCCCTGCCGGGCATTCTCCTGATCGAGCCGCGTGTCCATCGGGACGAGCGGGGGTTCTTCGTCGAGACCTACCACGCCGGCCGCTACCGTGAAGCGGGTCTGCCCGCGGAGTTCGTTCAGGACAACCAGTCCCGGTCGGTCCAGGGGACCGTGCGCGGGCTGCACTGGCAGTGGCGACGTCCGCAGGGCAAGCTCGTGCGCGCCATCGAAGGGGCGATCTTCGATGTGGCGGTCGACATCAGGCCCGAGTCGACGTCGTTCGGTCACTGGTTCGGCACGGAGTTGACCGCGGACAACTTCCGCCAGATGTTCATCCCGGCGGGCTTCGCCCACGGGTTCTGCGTGCTCTCCCCGTTCGCGCAGATCGAATACAAGTGCACCGACTACTACGACGCCGACGGCGAGGGTGGGCTCGCGTGGAACGATCCGGATGTCGGCATCGCCTGGCCGGTCCAGGGCCCGATTCTCTCTGGGCGAGACCAGCAGCACCCGCGCTTCGCGGCGTTGTTCGGGCGTCGCCCGGCCGGCCGGCCCTGAAACCGACGCTGGGCGACTACGCCGCGCTCGACGGGTGGCCAGGCGCCCGGTGCGGGGGTTCCACGGCAGACGCCGGCGGTTCTGCGCTCTTCTGGGGTGGGGTCGAGTCCAGCGAATGTGCGGCGAACGAACCGGGCTCTGGTGGCGGCGCCGGCTCGAGCCAGCCGACCCACCCGCAGTGCCAGCACTCATGCGGGAGTCGCCTGGTCCAGCGGACCCTCAACCACTGCCACCAGCGAGGCCGCACTGGCCGGACAAACGACGAACCGCAGAAGCCACAGCGGGTCATGACCCTCTCTCGTTGCCTAATCGGCACGTTCGAGCGCCTCCAGCAACAGGCCCCCTGGCCACGCGTCACGCCCCGTCCCGGGCGGGAGCAATCCTCGCCCGGCACTCACCGAAGCCAATTGTAGCCCGTCCCGCCCGGACCGCCCGCCCGCGGATGACGACCTCGTCGCCGTCCTCGAGGAACCGCCTCTGCTCCCCGCCGGGCAGGACCAGCGGCTCGGTCCCGCGCCACGTGCGCTCGAGCAGGCAGCCGCGGGACGCCGGGTCGGGGCCCGACACGGTCCCGCTCGCCAGGAGGTCCCCTGGCCGGAGGTGGCACCCATTGCTCGCGTGGTGCGTGATGAGCTGGCCCAGAGTCCAGTAGAGGTGTCGCGCGTGGCTGCGCGTCACGCACACCGGCGGCTGGTTCGCCGCCCGCATCTGCGCCGAAGTCAGCCACACCTCGAGTTCGACGTCCAACGCCCCCCGCTCGCGCTCGTAGGGTGCGTCGAGATACGCCAGCGGCGCCGGGGCGTCCTCGGGGCGCGGCGCCGGCGCACGGCGGAACGGCTCCAGAGCCTGCGCGGTCACGACCCACGGCGACAGCGACGTGGCGAAGCTCTTTGACAGGAACGGCCCCAATGGTTGGTACTCCCATGCCTGGATGTCGCGCGCCGACCAGTCGTTCACGAGGCACAGGCCGAACAGGTGGCGATGCGCGTCGGCCGCGTCGATCGGCACACCCGGCGCGTTGCCCACACCGATGTAGGCCCCGAGCTCGAGCTCGTAGTCGAGGCGCTGGCTGGCTCGGTGCTCCGGCGCCTCGGCGGATTCCGGCTTGACCTGCCCGCGCGGCCGAACCACGGGCGTGTCGCTGACGACCAGCGACGACGCCCGCCCGTGATAGCCGATGGGCACCCACCGGTAGTTCGGCAGCAGCGGGTTGTCCGGCCGCATCATCCGCCCGACGTTGGTCGCGTGATGGATCGACGCGTAGAAGTCCGTGTAGTCTCCCACCGCGACGGGCAGCACCAGGTCCACGTCAGCCTGTGCCACCAGGCAGCGCGAGGCGGCCTCCCGTTCGGCCTGGCGGGCGTCATCGGCCAGCAGGTGGAAGATCCGCCATCGCAGGCCGCGCGACGCCTCTGGGGCCATGGTCATGAGCGGGTTCAGCGTCTCTCCGGCGCAGGCCTCGGCGGCAGGCCTCGTCGCGCCGTCCAACAGGCCGGCGGCGAGGGCAGCGGCCACGTCGAAGACCTCCTCGCCGATGGCCACGCCGATCCTCACGCGAGCCGAGGGCGAGGGCTTGAACGCGCCCAAGGGGAGATTCTGAATCGGGAAGTCGGTGTCGGTGGCCTGGGCGGACGGCACCCAACTGCGACGTCCTGGGTCGTGGGTCTCGTCGAGCATGGTGATCCTTGCGGGCGTACGGCGTACGACGTACGGCGTACGGCTCAGAGCAGGCCGAGGCGCTGCAGTTCGGCGACGGGTTCTTCGAAGGAACACGACCCAATCGCCAGCACTGACGAGGCCCGCGCCTTGACCAACGCGGCGGCCTCGACCACGTCGTGTCCCCAGCGCAGGCGCACCCCGTCGGCGCGCCCGTCCGGCGCCTCGCGGCGTTCGAGGACGGCCACGAGGCCCTCCGGGACCTTCGCGACCTGCCCGGCCACCGGCGCGATCCAGGCCGCCGCACACAACAGGTTCAGGACGCCGTGCATCGCGGTGCATGCGGCGCCCGGCTCGTACGTCAGGGGGTAGTCCCCGCGGACGACATGATGCAGTCCGGCCGTGGCCTTGCATGGCAGGCCGCGGCGCGCCGTCTCCCAGAGAAACCAGGCGACGTCCCGCGCGGTCGGGAACGCCTCCACCACCACGCCGCCCGCGCGGAGCTTGGCGACCGCGTCGGCTCGTGCGATGGCGTCGAGCAGGGACCCGTCGGCGGTCGGCTGCGGAATCTCGCACACGAGGCGCAGGGCGCGTCCGCAAGCCGCCGCCATGCGACCGGCATCCTCGGCAGTCGCGACTTTGATCTCGTAGGTGTCGACCATCGCCACCGGCGCGTGCTCCGCGTTGAACCTCGCAATGCTCGCGAGATCGGCGCTCGCATCCGAGCCCGCGACAGCCGCGATGGCCCAGCCGGGCTCTGCGCCAGTCTCCCGCCACGGCCCGAGGGCGGACACCTCCTGCAGGCGGCTGGCGGGCACGACCAGCCGGCCGAGCACACGCGCGTGCGGTCCCCGGCGGTACGCGGCGTAGCGCTCGACCACTGCCGGCAGCGGCAGCGCCGCCGGTGGGAAGAGCCCGGCATAGTCAATCAGCCCGTCGAAGGCATCGCGCAGCGTGTCGGGCGACCGCCCCGTCACGTGCGGTCGCCTTCGATCCAGGAGCGGAAGTACTCTCGATCCTCGATCTCGAGGGCCGCCGTGCTCACGCGCAGCGGGCGGAACGTGTCGAGCATCACCGCCAGCTCCCTGGTTTCGGACTGCCCCAGGGACTGCTCGGTCCGCCCCGGGTGCGGCCCGTGGGGGATGCCGTCGGGATGCCACGTGACGGATCCGTACTCGATGCCCTTGCGGCTCATGAACTCGGCGCTCGCGTAGTACAGCACTTCGTCGGACATGACGTTCGAGTGGTTGTAGGGCACCGGCACGGCCTCAGGGTCGAAGTCGTACGGGCGCGGGCAGAACGAGCAGACGACGAACCCGTCGCCCTCGAAGGTCTGGTGCACCGGAGGCGGCAGGTGCACCCGTCCGACGCGGGGCTCGAAGTCGTTGATGTTGAACGCCCAGGGATAGAAGTGGCCGTCCCATCCGACGACGTCGAAGGGATGGTGGTCGAGGACGGTCTCGATCAGGCGACGGTCCTTCTTGATGACGATCGGAAACTCGCCAGCCTCATCCACCGTCACGAGCCGCGACGGTCTCCTGATGTCACGCTCCGAGAACGGAGCCGTCTCCATCAGCTGGCCGAATTCGTTCCGGTAGTGCTTCGGCGTGCGCACGTAGCCGGTGCTCTCGATCACGAGACACCTGACCGGCGCCTCGGTGAACCGGTACCGGTGCACGATCCCGCGCGGGACCACGACGTAGTCGCCCCGACCGAAGTCGAGTTCGCCGAGCGACGTCTCGAGGACGCCCGCACCGTCGGAGACGTACACGATCTCGTCGCCCTGCGCGTTGCGATAGAAATAGTCGTCCTGCGACGTCGGCGCCACGAAGGACAGGGCCACCTGACCGTTGAAGAGCAGTGGGACCCGGTCGGCCGTGAGGCTCTTCGACGGCGCGAGGCGGCCCGTGCGGAAATGGCGATGGCGGAACACGGGGTCAGGGTCCGGGGCCCACGACAGCTCCTTCACGAGCCGCACCGACCGCACCTGCGTCGGATGCCGGATGTGGTACAGGAGCGAGGACGGCCCGACGAAGCCCTTGTTGCCGATCAGTTCCTCGTAGTAGAGCGCGCCGTCGGCGCGCCGGAACTGGATGTGCCGCTTCCTCGGGATCGCGCCGAGCGTGTGATAGATGGGCATCAGAGGTTCCCTCGGAGCGCCTGTTCGCGCTCGATGGCTTCGAAGAGCGCCTTGAAGTTGCCCTTGCCGAAGCCGCGGCTGCCCTTCCGCTGGATGATCTCGAAGAAGAGCGTGGGACGATCTTCCACGGGCTTCGTGAAGAGCTGCAGCAGGTAGCCCTCCTCGTCGCGGTCCACCAGGATGCGAAGCGAGCGGATCGTGTCGAGCGCCTCGTCGATCCGGCCAACGCGGCCCTCGAGGGTGTCGTAGTAGCTGTCTGGCACGCTGAGGAACTCGACGCCACCGGCCCGCAGCCGCGTGACCGTCGCGATGATGTCGTTGGTGAGCAGCGCAAGGTGCTGCACGCCTGGCCCACGGTAGTAGTCGAGATACTCCTCGATCTGACTCTTGCGCCGGCCGGTGGCCGGTTCGTTGATCGGAAACTTGATCGCGTGGCTGTCGTCGGACATCACGATCGACATGAGCGCGCTGTAGTCGGTCGAGATGTCCTTGTCGTCGAAGCTGATGTAGCGGGAGAAGCCCAGGACGCGGCTGTACCACTCCGCCCAGTCGTTCATCTTCCCGAGCTCGACGTTGCCCACCATGTGGTCGATGCGCAGCAGGCCAGCGTCCGGTCCGGGCACACGCGTCTCGACGAAGCCTGGCAGGAACGGCCCGGAGTAGTCGCGCAGGGAGATGAACGAGTGAATCGTGTCGCCGTAGGTCGCGATGGCCGCATGGCGCGTGGTGCCGTGCGCGTCGCGCCGATCGTACGGCGCGAGGATGGGGGTCGCGCCGCGCGCGACGGCCTCGCCGAAGGCCGCATCGGCATCCTCCACGTGGAACGCGATGTCGCGCACGCCGTCGCCGTGCCGGCGGATGTGATCGGCTATCGGGCCGTCCGGTCCCAGCGGCGTGGACAAGACGAGGCGTGCTTTCCCTTGCTGAACCAGGTAGGACGCCACGTCGCGCTGACCGGTTTCGAGGCCGGCATAGGCGACCTGGGAGAAGCCGAAGGCCTGGCGATAGAAATAGGCGGCCTGCTTCGCGTTGCCGACCCAGAACTCGACGTGATGAATGCTCTTCAGCCGCAAGGGGTTGTCTGCCATCGACCGCCTCGTGAGAGTGATTCGGAACCTGTCACGGTGTCACACCCGGCGACGGGCGGGCCAGGTTCGCCGACCCTTCTGGTCGGGTTTTGCGGGCTTTTCGGCCCGGATTCTCGTCAGACGAACAGGGTTGGCTGCCGGAGATCTGGCAGCGTTCCCCGACCCTCGGCCACCCGTGTGGAATTGTGCCGGAAACCGCATCGGCCCGTATCTTGCTACGGATCGACGGCAGGCAGCCAGCCCGGTGGTTCCTGCCGGCCTAGGACTGCATGAGACGGAGACGACCCCCATGGCCATGCTCATCATCTCAGACTGCATCAGCTGCGGCGCCTGCGAGCCCGAGTGCCCGAACGAGGCGATTACCGCCGGTGACCCCATCTACGTGATCGACCCCGACAAGTGCACGGAGTGTGTCGGCGCTCACGACGCGCCGAAGTGTGTCGAGGTCTGCCCGGTCGAAGGCTGCATCATCATCGACCCGGACCACACCGAGAGCCGGGACGACCTCGAAGCGAAGTACGCGCGCCTGCACTGAGCACGCAGGGACCCGGACACCGGATCGCCCGGAGGTAGCGGTCCACCGCCCGTGGTGAGGCTTCGGTCTTGCCGCGGGCGTTCTCCTTTCTGGACTTCACATGCCGGGCGGCTGGAAGCGTCCGTCTACGGCCAGCCAGCCGCCATCGACCACGAGGAGCGTCCCCGTCACGTAGCTCGCAGCCTCCGACAGCAGGAAGACGGTGGGTGCGGCGATCTCCTCGGCCGTCGCCCAGCGTCCGACCACGGTCTTGCGCGCATAGGCCTCGTACCAGTCCGGCTGCGCCTTGATGGGCTGAGTGAGCGGTGTGTCCGTCACCCCTGGTGCCACCGCGTTCACCCGCACGCCGGACGGTCCGAACTCGGCCGCCGCCGCCCGGGCCATCTGGAGGATGCCGGCCTTGGTCGCGGCGTACACGCCCTGCCCGGGCTCCACCACCTGCGACCGAATCGAGGACATGAGCACGATCGACCCGCGCCCGCGGCGGGTGAGGACGTGACCGGCCGCCTGCAGCACGTGGAAGTTGCCCTTCAGGTTGACCCGCAGCACACGATCGAACTCCTCGTCGCCGTATTCGAGGAGCGTCTTCCGCACGTTGATGCTGGGCGTCGACACGACGCCCGCGAGCGGCAGCGCGTCGAGGCTGTCGAACAGCTGGCCCACGGCGCTCGCGTCGGTCACATCGCAGATCCGAGCGTCCGCTCGACCACCGGCGTGCGCGATGGCGGCGGCGACGCGCTGCGCGCCGGCCTCGTTGATGTCCACGGCCACGACATGGGCGCCCTGCACCGCACAGAGTCGCGCCACGGCTTCGCCGATGCCCGACCCCGCCCCGACCACCACGACGGTCTGGCCATCGAGCCTGAAGAGTGCGCTGTCCTTCATGTTCACCTTCACTGCTTCGGTACGGTCCCGAGCTGTCGCGCCGACGGAAAGTCGGGCAGGCCGGCCGACTGTGTCGCTGCCCGCACGATGGCGTCGGCCATGACTTCGGCGGCCAGCGCGCCAATGGTCGTGAAGTCGCCTTCACGCGTGTCGTGGGTGCCGGTCGCCAACGCGAAGATGGCGTCGCCGTCGCCCATGGTGTGCACGGGTGAGATCGCCCGCGCGAACCCATCGTGCGCCATCTGCGCCATCTTCGAGGCCTGCACCTTGGTGAGCCTCGCGTTGGTGGCAACGACGCCGATCGTGGTGTGCTCCCCCGGCGTCGGACTCGGCCGCAACTGGCCGCTGCGCAACAACTGCCGGACGTCGGCGAGTCCCCGCCCGTCCGGGGTGCGGACACCCGCGATCACCCGTCCGGTGGACGGGTCGATGATGTCGCCAACGGCGTTCACGGCCACGAGCGCAGCCACGGTCAGGCCGTCGGCGAGCACGATGGCCGCGCTGCCCAGACCGGCTTTCATGGCGTGCCGCCCGCTCGCCCGCCCGGTCTTGCCCACCGTGGCGCCGGCACCGGCTCCGACGTCGCCTTCGGCCACCGGTCCCGACGTCGCCGCGCTGGCGGCCTGGTAGCCGCAGTCGGCCGTGGGTCTGATCCTGGCGTCGCCCACGCCGAGATCGAAGAGGATTGCCGCCGGGACGATCGGCACCCTGGCGACACGGACATCGAATCCGACGCCCCGCTCTTCCAGGTAGCGCACGACGCCGCCTGCCACGTCGAGCCCGAACGCGCTGCCACCCGACAGCACGATCGCGTGGACCTGCTGCACCATGTTCAGCGGGTCCAGGAGGTCGGTCTCGCGCGTCCCCGGAGCGCTGCCCCGCACATCGACGCCGGCGACTGCGCCGCCCTCGGCGAGGATCACGGTGCAGCCAGTCGGCCGGCCGGACAGCGTGTGGTGTCCGACTTTCAAGCCTGCTACCGCGGTGAGCCCTCCCCCCGGCGCCCCCCCCGGCGACTGGGCCGACGTCGTCACAACCTCGGAGGCGAACAAGAAGGCAACC
>CAYLZN010000016.1:22899-34075 GCA_964387935.1 uncultured Vicinamibacteraceae bacterium
GATCACGAGGGCGAGCCCGGCTGTCGCTCCACTCCGCATGCTGGCTCCACTTCGCACGAAAACGCAGCGGATCCTACCCGAAGCTCCCAGGGTTGACAACCGACGCCCGCTTCCGGTACACCCCTTCCCTGCCCCCTGCAGCCAGGTGCGACATGGCGAACGCCTCACCGACGGACCGTGTGCTCGCGGCAGTCGACGCTGCCCGAGAGGAGATCGTGGCGTGCGCCAGGGACCTGATCCGTGTGCCGACCGTCAACCCCCCCGGCGATCACTATGCCGAGTGCGCCGAGGTGATCGGTCGCTGGCTGAGCACCTGCGAATTCGACGTGCAGTACCACGAGGCCACGGGGCGACCCGAACACACGCGCACCCATCCGCGCGTCAACGTCGTCGGTCGTCGGGTGGGTCGCGGCCTCCGCCCGTGCGTGCACCTGAATGGCCACTTCGACGTGGTGCCCGTCGGGGACGGCTGGACGTTGGATCCGTTCGCGGGCACGGTCGTCGGCAATCGCATCTACGGGCGCGGAGCCTGCGACATGAAGGCTGGCATCGCCGCGGCGATCTTCGCTGCCGAGGCGCTGCGGCGGGCGGGCGTGCCGTTGCTCGGGACGCTCGAGATCAGCGGGACGGTGGACGAGGAAAGCGGTGGCTGGGCGGGAGTCGCCTGGCTGGCCGGGCAGGGCCTGCTCACGCGCCGCACGGTGGACTTCGTGATCATCCCCGAACCGCTCAATGTAGATCGCATCTGCGTGGGCCACCGCGGTGTCTACTGGTTCGAGGTCACGACCCACGGTCGCATCGCCCACGGCAGCATGCCGTTTCTCGGCACGAGCGCGATTGCCCATATGGGGGCGGTGCTCGAGGCGATTCGTACCGGCCTCGCGCCGCGCCTGACCAGCCGGCGCACGGCCGTGCCCGTCGTTCCCGACGGCGCACGGTACGCGACGATCAACGTCAACACCGTGGCCGGCGGCCAGGTGGGTCATGACGTGCAGAGCCCGTGCGTGGCCGATCGGTGCACCGCGGTGATCGATCGGCGGTTCCTCGTCGAAGAAGGGTTCGCACACGCGCGACAGGAGGTCGTCGATCTGCTGGAGGTCACGGCGGCCCGCGTGCCCGACTTCCGCTACGAGCTGCGCGACCTGATGGTGGTGGACCCGGTGCAGACGCCCGACACATCGCCGCTCGTGCACGTGCTCCGGCGGGGTATTCGCGACGTGCTCGGCCGGGAGGCGGCGATCGTAGCGAGTCCCGGCACGTACGACCACAAGCACGTGACGCGCATCGGCGACATCGTGGACTGCGTGGCGTACGGGCCGGGCATCCTGGATCTCGCGCACCAGCCGGACGAGTGGTGCTCGGTCGACGACCTGGTCAACGCCACGCGCGTGCTGGCGTTGACCCTCGTCTCACTGGTCGCGTGAGCGGCGGGACGGCCCTCAGGCCTCCCAGCTCAGCCCGGGCTTCCCGAAGTGCCCGTAGTTGGTGGTCGAGCGGTAGATCGGCCGCAGCAGATTCAGCCGCTCGATGATCGCCCCGGGCCGGAAGTCGAATTTCTCCCGCACGAAGACCTCGGCCTTCGCGTCGTTCCCGGTGCCGAACGTGTCGACCTTCACCGATATCGGTTTGGCAAGACCGATGGCATAGGCAACCTGGACCTCGGCCTTGGCGGCGAGGCGTTCCTTCAGGATCTGCCGTGCTACGAACCGGCAGAAATACGCGCCGCTGCGATCGACCTTGGACGGGTCCTTGCCGCTGAACGCACCCCCGCCGTGCCGACCGGCGCCGCCGTAGGAGTCGACGATGATCTTGCGACCCGTGACACCGCAGTCCGCCGTGGGCCCGCCCAGCACGAAGCTCCCGGTGGGGTTGACGTCGGTCGCGATGTCCTTGGAGTACCAGGTCCCGAGCACCCGCGGGGACAGGACGTTCTTCACGTGGTCTTGAATCTGCTCGCGCTTCACGTCGGCTGCATGCTGTGTCGACACCAGGACGTGCACCACCGCCTTCGGCGCGTTGCCCTCGTAGCGGACCGCCACCTGCGACTTGGCGTCCGGACGGATCCAGGGGTACTTGCCGCTCCGCCGGTCCTCGGCGAGGCCCGCCGTGAGGCGGTGGGCCAGCAGGATCGGCAGCGGCATCAACTCCGGCGTTTCGTCGGTGGCGTAGCCGAACATGATTCCCTGGTCTCCGGCCCCCTGCTCCCCGGCGAGGCTGCTCGCGGCCGTCACGCCCTGGGAGATTTCCCCAGACTGGCGGGTGAGGAAGTTCGACACGAACACGCCGTCAGCGTTGAAGGCTTCGCCCGGCTCGGTGTATCCCACGGCACGGATGGCGTCGCGGACGATCTGCTCGTAGTTGAGATGGGCGGACGAGGTGATCTCGCCGGCGAGCACGACCTGGCCGGACTTGCACAGGACCTCGCAGGCCACCCGGCTCCGGACGTCCTGCTCGAAACAGGCGTCGAGCACGGAATCGGCGATGAAATCGCACACCTTGTCGGGGTGACCTTCGGACACGGACTCGGACGTGAAGACGTAGCTGTGGGAATCGCTCATCAACAGGGCTCCGTGAGAGTCGGGGGGCGATGAAACACAAAAGGCCCGCGGACACACGTCGCGAGCCTTCGTTTGCGACTTAGATAGTCATGAAGGCCCTGGAAGGGGCGCAGCCCATCAAGTCGCGGAAAATCGCCGCGCGTCGACGCAATCTACCACAGGAGGCCGGCACACCCCAAACCGCCGGGCTGCCTCCTAGAACTGGCCCGGCTGGCCGCCGTCAGTCGACCCACAAGGCGCGGAGTTCGAGGGCAACCGCGGCGAACGGTTCCGCGCGCGCGACCTCGTCCCCCGCATGACTCGCGAGCACCTGCCACTGCCCTCCTTGCAGCCGCAGGACCTCGAGCGTGCGCGCCAGCGGGTCGATGAGCCACGCATGGCCCACGCGTTCCCGTGCATAGGCGGCGAGTTTCTGCCCTCGGTCGAACGAAGCCGTCGATGGCGACAGGATCTCGCACACCCAGTCTGGCGCGAGGGTGAAGTGGGCCGTGTCCGGAATGCGCGTCAGGCGACTGCGCCGCCAGCCAGCCCAGTCAGGCACCAGGACATCCGAGCCCAGGTGGATCTCCGGTTCGTAGAGAATCCACCATCCGCCCGGCCCGCCACGGCCGTGATGGTAGGGCCCGCCGATGAGCGCCCCCACACCCGCGCCGGCAACGGCATGACGTGGCGCAGGACGTGGGCTGGCGTGCAGCTCGCCGTCAACGATCTCCGCAACCATCGTATCGGGAATCTGCCGGAGATCCTCGTATGTGGCCAGCCGATCATGTGGCGGCACCCGCGGCACGACTCGCATCATACATCGTCGCATCGCACGAACGATGCCATGTGGTGGTCCTCGCGCCATGAGGGCCCTGCGAGTCTCACCACGTGCTCAGGCCGCCCCCGCAGGCAGTTTCTGCGACAGGGCCGGGCGACGCGCTGGCACTTTCTGCAAACGCCCTCGGCCGGCGCTCGACCTCACCGCGTCACAGGCCCGAGATACTTGTCGATCCAAGCCAACGACTCCTGGATCAGATCTTTGCGCGAAATGAAGTGATCGGTGTCGTACAACTTCAGCGCCTTATCGGGAGCGGGGGTGCCGAGAAGATCGTAGAGGGGCTTCCCTTCGGTCTCCCAGGGCACGCTCACGTCGTACCTGCCGTGCAGCATGAGGACCGGCGTCTTCACCCGCGGGGCGAAGTTCAGGCCGTCCGCGTCGGGCAGGCCCCGACAAGCCGACATGAGGCCACCGGCAAGGATGATCGCCGCCTTGAATCGGGTCTCCACGCCGAGCGCGAGAGGCGCCACCCAACCTCCCCAGCTCCATCCGCTGAAGGCCACGCGAGTCGAGTCGACATCTGACCGTGTCTCCAGGTAGTCGAACGTGCGACGGAGATCCTGGACGATCTGCCGCTGGTACGAGGAATACTCGTGCGTCTCCGTGCACTGGGAGTGAAAGGTCGGAGAGAACGAACCGTGGCGTTCATGGGTGCCTTGGTACACCGGGTAGACCACGGCCCGGCCGCTCTTGACCACGAACGCCACGTTGTTGAAGAACTCGAACGCCTTCTCGACCGAGTCTGAGGAGCCAGCGGTCACGGCCGTCGAGCCCGGGAAGTAGACGACGACCTGATACGGAGGCCGGACGCCGACGGGAAGGAAGACCTGAGCGATGACGCGTTCTCCGCCGTAGGCCGCGGTGAACGACACCTTCTCCCGGATCCACTCAGCACCCTCGACTCTGGCTTCCGTGCGCGCGTCCAGCGGACGCGGATCGTATGAGTATTGGTGGCGATAGGCGGCAAAGACCGCCTCGGCCACAGGGGTCTCCTTCGAGTAGTCCCTGACGACGCGAGCCCGCGGGATGGGCTCGAACACCTTCGCCGGGGCCGGCTTGCCAGCGTCCTGCCGCATGCAGCGGAGCCCGTTTCTCGGCGATCGGTCGAAGGGCAGCGCCTGCGTGATGTTTCCCAGCATGTAGCTGTGATCGTCCCACGCGCCGCCACGGACCGCCCGGCCGGCCGCGTATTCGTTCCAGCACCATTCCCGGGCATTGCCTGCCAGGTCGAAGACTTCGAAACGGCCGGAGTTGGGGGCACTGCCGACTCTGACAGGGCCCTTGCCGCTGAAATTGCTCAGCGACACCATCGCCGTCGTCCCGGGCCGGACAGCGGCAGCCTGCCAGTGCGCCGTCGTCGGGAGTTCCTTGCCGGCGAAGGCTGCGTACGCTGCGGCCTCGTACCAGCTCACGCCGGTGACCGGGTAATCCTCCTGGCCATCCGGGTAGCTGCCCGCTTCCCAGGTGCTCGGCCCTGGCTGGCCCGTGCGGTCGACGAACTCCTTCATCGCCGCGTCCCACTCCAGCGGCTTGCCGTCCTTGACGAACGCAACCTTCCAGAACTGCCGGTCGCGGTACCCCCCGGCGTCGACGAAGGCCTTGAACTGGCGGTTGGTGACCTCGCGCTGGTCGATGAGGAACCGCGGAAGCTCGCCGGAAGCGTCGATCCAGGTCATGCCCTCCGGCGTGGTGCCCTCCGGATCGAGGGTCCAGGTGATCGCCCCTTCGACGCGGGCCCTCGTCTGCTCGTCGTACTTGCCGGGTATGACTGCGCGGAACAAGGGCTCGTATCCCGCCTTCTCCACCTTGAAGCGCAGGGGCGCAAACGGGGCGCGATACGTGGACACGGGCGTCGTGCCCACCAGTTCCCAGGGCGCCTCGGGCTCCTCGTACGACTTGGCGTACACCGTGGCCCCCGGCGGCGTGGTGTCGATCGAGGTCTCGATGGAGACCTGCGACAGGATGCGAGCAAACTCGGCATCCCCGGCCAGTTCCTTCTCGAGCGCAACGGCGGCACGGTAGGCCGCCACGGTTTCCGCCCCCTGACCGAGGCCGCCGGCCTCGGCCAGGCGCCGCAGCTCCGGCAGCGCCACCTCCCGCACCCATTGCTGGTGCTGCCACTGCTTCACCGCCCACGCGCCCCCGGCCGCGATCGCCGCGACGACGATGAGCGCCGGTACCCACACGACCGGCCGTCGCACCTGTGCGGCCACGCTGGGCCGCACCACGACGGGCCCACTGCGCTCGGCCGCCAGCATGGAGGCCAGCCGATCCCGCACCTCCGATGCCCGGCAGCGCTGCTGCGGATCCTTGCGCAGGCACTCGTCGAGCAGCGCCGCGAAGCCTGCGGGCAGACTGACATCCGACCGCAACGGCAAGAGGGGATCCTTGTGCAGGATCTCCTCGGTGACCGCGCCGATGGTCTCGCCCTGGAACGGGCGATTGCCACACGCCATCTCGTACAACACGACGCCCAGCGAGAACACGTCGGTCTCGGCATCCGTTCGCCGGCCGAGCGCCTGCTCGGGCGACATGTACGCGAGCGTGCCCAGCGCCGTGCCGAGGCCCGTGAGATCGCTGGCGACGCGCGTTGGGGCGTCGGAGGCGAGTGCCGCCTGGCGGTCCGCCTTCTGCAGCTTCGCCAGCCCGAAGTCGAGCACCTTGGCCTCGCCGTGCTCGGTGACGAAGATGTTCGCCGGCGTGATGTCGCGGTGGACGATCCCATCGGCGTGAGCGGCAACGAGCGCATCGGCAACCTCCGCGCCGATCTTGAGCCTGTCTGCCGTCGGGAGCTTCCCCGCCTGCATCAGCTCCCGGAGCGTGCGGCCCTTGAGCAATTCCATGACCAGGTAGGGCTGGCCGTCCTGCTCGCCGATGTCGTGGATCGTGCAGATGTGGGGATGGCTGAGGCGCGACGCCGCGCGGGCTTCGCGCTCGAAGCGTTCGCGGCGCTCGGGATCGCTGGCGAGGTCCCCAGGCAAGACCTTGAGCGCAACCGTCCGGTCGAGCCGCGGGTCGCGCGCGCGATAGACCTCCCCCATTCCGCCGGCACCGAGGGGCCCCAGCACCTCGTAATGTCCGAGCCTGGTTCCGGGAGCGAGAGCCATCACTCCTCCGTCGTGCAGGTGTGCCGGCGCGGCTGCAATGGCGTACCGAACACGAACGCCACAGACTTGCGTGGACCAGAGGATTCTAGACCAAACCCGATGGCCGATCACGCAGGCGCCGAGGCGAAGCGAATTACGGAACGCCACGAGGCCGGACGGCCAGCACGACGTCGCGCGCTACGGTACGTCCTCGCCTGGCTCCCACAGCCACGCGGCGCCTCGGACCCCGCTGCTGTCGCCGTGAACAGGCCGCACGAGGCGCGTGTCGACTTGATCCGAGAACACCCACGCAGACCACAACCGCGGCACGGCGTCGTAGAGGTGCGCCAGATTCGAGAGGCCGCCGCCCAGCACGATGACGTCGGGATCGAGCACGTTGATGATGCTCGCCAGCGCGCGCGCCATCCGCGAGTCGTACCGAGCCAGCGCCTCGCGCGCCGCGACCTCACCGGCGCCCGCCCGGCTGACGATGTCTTCGGCCTGCACGGTGTGCCCGGTCGCACGACCGTAGTCCGCGGCGAGGCCCGGCCCGGACAGGAAGGTCTCGATGCAGCCGGTCCGCCCGCAGTAGCACGGCGGTCCAGGCCATTCGGTGGGATCGGGCCAGGGCAGCGGGTTGTGGCCCCACTCGCCGGCCACGGCATTGGGTCCCGTCAGCACGTGACCGCGCACCACCACGCCGCCACCGGTGCCGGTACCGATGATGACACCGAACACCACCTCGGCGCCGCTGCCCGCGCCATCAACCGCTTCAGACAGCGCAAAGCAGTTCGCGTCGTTGGCCAGTCGAACGGGTCGCCGGAGCGCGTGCTCGAGGTCACCCTTGAACGGCCGGCCGATGAGCCACGTCGAGTTCGCGTTCTTCACGACGCCCGTGGCTGGCGAGATCGTCCCGGGAATCCCGATGCCCACGGTCGCGGGCCGGGCGGCGCCCACCTCGAGGCGAGCGGCGAGATCGACCACGGCCGCCACGGTGCCCTCGTAGTCTCCGCGGGGCGTGGCCACGCGGACCCGGCCCCGTTCGTGTCCCTCGTCGTCGAGAGCGATTCCCTCGATCTTCGTGCCGCCGAGATCGATGCCGATGCGCATTGGGGGATTCTAGACGGCGTACGGCGTACGACGTACGGCGTACGGCGGCGTACGGACAGAACACGGCGTACGGCCGCGGCTGTGGCACCATGTCAGGCAATGACCGCGACCTCAGCGCCGGTTCCCGCATTGCCAGCCACGACGATCGTGCTGCTGCGGCCCTGCGGTGCCGACCCGGGCTCGACCTTCGAGACGTGCCTGCTGGAGCGGGCGCCGACCTCATCGTTCCTGGCGAAGGCGCACGTCTTCCCCGGCGGGCGGGTCGATCCCGAGGACCACGACCCGGCCTGGTCGTCGATGTGCGACGGCGTTGAGGCGTTGGCCGCTCGACTCGTCGCGCACCTGCCGCGGGCGGAGGCCGTGGCCCACGCCGTCGCTGGCATCCGGGAGGTGTTCGAGGAGACGGGCCTGCTGCTGGCGCAAACGCCGGCCAGCGACGCCGAGGTCGCGCGTGCCCGCCGGGACCTGCTCGACGGTCGCGCGACATTCAGGGAGTGGTGCACGTCGACAGACACGCGGCTCTCGCTTGGTGCGTTGCTGCCCTGGGCGCGGTGGATCACGCCGGAGCGGGAGCCCAAACGGTTCGACACGTGGTTCCTGCTCGCCGTGGTCCCACCGGAGGCCGGGGTCTCGGTGATTCCCGGCGAGCTCGTTGCGGGAGCCTGGCACACCGCGCACGCGTCGCTCGCTGCGTACGACGAGGACGCGCTCGTGATGGCGCCCCCGACGGTCAGGACGTTCGAGGAGCTTTCGGAACACGCCAGCCTGGCCGCCGTCTGCGAGGCGTCTCCTCAGCGGGCCCTGGCGCCGATCCTCCCCAGATTGATCGACACGCCGGAGGGCCCCCTGATCGTGCTGCCCGGAGACCCCGACTACGGACCTCTCAGCGGGCCGGCGCTTCCCCCGCCGACGCGGTTCGTCCGTCGGGGCAAGCGCTGGGTACCCGTCTCTGCAGGTGGGCCCTCGGGGTAACGTGCGCCGCCGGGTTTCTGGCAGGGGTCCCGGCCAGCCCAGCGTCGTGCGAGGAGAAAGGCCGCATTTCGGCCGATCTCGACGGCGCTGCGCCCATTCCGGTGCTGGCGCCGAAGTTGCAGCTCAGCGCGCGGAGTCGTGTGGGTCCCGGCTCTCGCCTGCCCAGCGGCAGGCATCCTCTGCGTTGATCCTGTCAGGTTCGCCGGAACGCTCCCCCTTGGAGGCTGACCTCATGAAGACCTATCGGATCGGATGGCTGCCCGGCGACGGCGTCGGCAAGGAAGTGATGGAAGCCACGAAGATCGTACTCGATCGCGTCGGGTTCAAGGCGGACTACGTCCACGGGGATATCGGCTGGGACTTCTGGTGTGCCGAGGCCGACGCCCTGCCGGCCCGCACCATCGACCTGCTCCATCACGTGGATGCCGCCATGTTCGGCGCCATCACCTCCAAGCCCGTCAAGGATGCCGAGAAGGAGCTCGCGCCGGGTCTCCAGGGCACGGGGCTCGTCTACCGATCGCCCATCGTCCGGATGCGCCAGCTCTTCGACCTCTACATCTGCCTGCGCCCGTGCAAGGCCTACCCAGCCAATCCCCTGAACTACAAGGAAGGCATCGATCTCGTCATATTCCGCGAGAACACCGAGGATCTGTACGCAGGCGTCGAGTTCGGTCCGGTGCCAGACCGCGTCAGGCAGGCGCTCTCGGACTCGGCGCCGAACTTCAAGCCGTTCGTGGACCTCCGGGCCGACGACTTCGCGGTGTCCTGCAAGATCAACACCCGCAGGGGCTCGGAGCGCATCGTCCGGGCCGCCTTCGAGTTCGCCCGCACGCGGAAGCGGAAGAAGGTCACCATCGTGCACAAGGCCAACGTCGTGCGTGCGACCGATGGCCTGTTCCTCGAGTCGGCAAGACGCGTCGCCAAGGACTATCCGGAGATCCTCGTTGACGATGCCAACATCGACGCCATCACGATGTGGCTGCTGAAGAACCCGTTCAACTACGACGTGCTGGTCGCCCCGAACCTCTACGGCGACGTCGTGTCCGATCTCTGCGCCCAGATGGTCGGCGGCCTCGGGTTCGGCTGCTCGGGCAACATCGGCGAGAAGCTGGCGGTGTTCGAGCCGACACACGGATCGGCGCCGAAGTACTCCGGGATGTACAAGGTCAATCCGATCGCGACGATCCTGGCGGCCAGGATGATGCTCGACTGGTTGGGCGAGGCCGGGCTCGGCACCCGGATCGAGGCCGCTGTGGCGGAGGTCGTGCGCGAGGGCACGGTCCGCACGTATGACATGGGCGGCTCGGCGACGACGCTCGACATGGGTCGGGCGATCGCGGCGAAGCTCGCGTGAGACGGGAGGACGAGGGCCCATGGCGATGATCGTGCTGCACGAGGTGGGGCCGCGCGACGGGCTCCAGATGGAGCGTCAGACGGTGCCGCTCGAACGCAAGGAGGCCTGGATTCTGGCCCTCCTCGCGGCGGGCATCGACATCGTGCAGGTCGGGTCCTTCGTGCACCCGGAGAAGGTCCCGCAGATGGCGGACACCGACGAGCTGTTCCGTCGGCTGTCCGCCTCGCCGCGCCCCTCCGGCGTGCTGTCGGGGCTCGTGCTGAACGAGAAGGGCCTCGAGCGCGGGCTGAGGTGCGGCGTGCAGATGTTCTGCCTCGGCGCCTCCGCCAGCGAGACGCACAGCCGGAAGAACACCGGCATGCCGAGCGACGAGGCGCTGCGCCGGATCGTCCAGACGGCGCTCGAGGCGCGTGCGTCCGGTGCTCAGGTGCAGGTCTCAGTGCAGTCGGCGTTCGGGTGCGGCTTCGAGGGACCCGTGCCTGAGGCGCGCGTGCTCGCGATGGTCGCCGCGTATGTCGATGCCGGCCTGACGCAGATCAGCCTGGCCGACACGGCCGGCCACGCGTACCCCGCGCAGGTCGAGCGGCTCTTCGGCGAGATCCTGCGGCGTCATCCCGACGCCGCCTGCACCTGTCACTTCCACAACACCTACGGCCTCGGCATGGCGAACATCTACGCGGCGCTGCGCGTCGGCGTGACCTCCGTCGAGACGTCGTGTGCGGGCCTGGGGGGCTGCCCGTTCACGAAGGTCGCCGCGGGCAACGTCGCCACCGAGGATTTCGTGCACGCCCTCCAGCGTGACGACGTCCGCCCGGACGTGAAGCTCCCCGAGCTCGTTGCGGTCGCGCGCGATGTCGCCGCCTTCTTCGGCCGCGACCTGCCGGGCCACGTGTACCGGCTGCCCGTCGCGCAGGCCGGGTAGCCATCGGAGCCGATCCCATGTCCCGTCCTCTCCTGGAAGGCATCCGTGTCCTGGACCTGACCAACGTCCTCGCCGGGCCCTTCGCCACGTTGCACCTGGCGCTGCTCGGCGCCGAGGTCATCAAGGTCGAGAACCCGAAGGACGGCGATCTGGCGCGCAAGCTGGGCACCGTCACCGAGCTGAACGACCAGCTCATGGGCACGAGTTTCCTGGCCCAGAACGCCAACAAGCAGTCGCTGACGCTGAACACCAAGGCCCCGGAGGGCAAGGAGATCTTCAAGCGGCTCGTCGCGACCGCGGACGTGCTCGTGGAGAACTTCCGCCCCGACGTGATGGACCGGCTCGGCCTCGGGT
>CAYLZN010000017.1:0-10113 GCA_964387935.1 uncultured Vicinamibacteraceae bacterium
GGCTGCCTGGAGCGGCATGCCGACGCCGGCATCGTCGGGCCGCTCGTGCTCAACGAGGACGGGTCCGTGCAGTCCTGCGGGTACCGGTATCCGTCGCTCGCCGGCGAGATCCGCCAGTCGAAGCACGTGGGCCGGATGCTGCGATGGCTCGTGGGCTCCGAGCCCGCGCCCACCGCGGCGTCGCAGACCGCGCAGGTGGACTGGGTCGATGGCTGCTGCCTGATGATCCGCCGCGCCGTGGTGGCCCAGGTGGGACCGCTCGATGAGCAGTATTTCCTCTACTCGGAGGAGCTGGACTGGTGCCGCTCCGTGCGCAAGGCGGGCTGGCAGATCCTCACGTGCCCGTCAGCCGTGATGACGCACCTGCGCGGCCGGAGCAGCGACCAGGTGAAGGCCGCGTCGCTGGCCCTGCTGGTCGAGACCAAGCTCCGGTACTTCCGCAAGCACGAAGGGCTGCTCACGGCCGCGGCCGTCAGCGTGGTCTACGTGCTCGGCTTCCTCAAGCACTGGCGCCGCGAGCCCGAGAAGAACCGGGCGAAGATGCACGGCGTGACGTCGTGGTGGCGCAGCATGCGCCCCTCCGGGCATCGTCCGTGAGGCGGGATCGCGCAGGTGTCCGATGAGAGTGCTCTTCGTGAGCCCCTACGTGCCGTCACCGGTGCGCGTCCGGCCGTACGGCTGGGTCCGGGCGCTGGCTCGGCTCGGGCACGAGGTCCACGTAGTGGCCGTCCGGCCACCGGAGGACCGCCGGGCCGAGGTGACCGATCTGCGCGGCGTGGTGCGTGCGCTCGACGTGTTTCCCCTCTCACGGGTCAGGACTCTGGCCAATGCGGCTCGTGCGTTGCCGACGCGACAGCCGTTCCAGGCGTCCTATGCGGCCCATCCGCAGGCTCGGGCACGGGTGGAGGCGTTGGCCGCCACCGGCGAGTTCCACGTCGTCCACATCGAGCACCTCCGCGGAGTGCCCCTGGCCCACCGTGTCATGGGCGTTCCCTGCGTCTGGGATGCCGTGGATTCGATCGCCGCGCTCTTCGAGCGGGCTGCGCGCCTGGCCCCGACGCGGCTGCAGCGCTGGGTGGCGCGCCTGGACCTTCCGCGCACGCGGCGGTTCGAAGCCACGGCCACGTCGAGGTTCGCGCGCGTGATCGTGACGACCCCTCACGAGGCCAACGCCTTCGCTGCGCTGGCGGGCCGGGGCTCGGCGTCGCGCCTCGCGGTCGTGCCGAACGGCGTCGACACCGAGTACTTCGGCACCGTGGATGCACGAGGCGGCACCGCAGTGCTTTTCTCGGGAAAGCTGAGCTACCACGCGAACGTCTCCGCGGCGCTCCGGCTGATCGAGCGCATCATGCCGCTCGTGTGGGCGCGGTGTCCCGGGGTCCCCGTCGTGCTGGCAGGGAAGGACCCGTCGCCGAGACTGCTGGCGCTCGCCTCCGATCCGCGGGTCTCCGTGACCGGCTTCCTGGAGGACCTCCGGCCCGTGTTCGCCAGGGCGGCCGTCGCGGTGTGCCCGCTCGTCTACGGGGCCGGCATCCAGAACAAGGTGCTCGAAGCGATGGCCAGCGGAGTACCGGTCGTGGCCTCGCGTGAGCTGGACGGTACGATGAAGGCCCGCGCAGGAGAGACGTGGCTGCTCGGCGAGGACGACCGGCAGGTCGCCGGCCATGTGGTGGATCTGCTCGAACACCCCCACCGCCGTCACACGATCGGGGAGGCCGGCCGCGGGTTCGTCACGCAGCATCACGCCTGGACAGCGCAGGCCGGGCGGCTGGTGGAGGTCTACGAGGGTGCTCGCGACGAGTGGCGGGAGAGGCGAACGCAGTGGGGAGGGAAGCGGTGCGCATGAGGCGAGTGCTGGTCCATCACCACGGGCCGTCGATGGCGTTGGTCCTGATCGTCGCGGTCGGCTGCGTGCTGTTGACCTACGACCTCCGCGCGAACCCGTCGCCCTGGTTCGACGAGGGGTTGAACATGGGGGCGGCCGCCTCCGTGGCTCGGTCAGGGATCTACGGGTTGCCCGACCGCTTCGGTGAGAACCGCTTCGATCCGGCCATTCAGACGGGTCCGACGGTCATCATTCCCTTGGCGATCACGTTCAGCCTGACGGGGCCGTCGGTGATGGCGGCTCGTGCGCTCGTCGCGTGCGCGTCGATCCTGGCGCTGCTTGGATTCATCCGCTTGGCCTGCACGCTCTGGGGGCCGTCCTCTGCCGCGTGGGCGTCGGGCCTGCTCCTGGTGGCTGGCCTGGAGCCGTGGGCGTCGCTTGCGTTCCTAGGCCGACAGGTGCTCGGCGAATCCGCGGCGTTCGGGCTGCTGATGCTCGGAGCCCTCGCCTTGGCCCGCTCCTTGGAGGACGGGCACAAAGCATGGGTCGTGGCCGCCGCGCTGTTGTGGTCCGCTGCGGCGCTCACCAAACTGCAGGTGCTGCCCGCGATGTTCGGGGGCATCGGCGGGGCGCTGGCCTACCCAGCCTGGCGGCGGCGCGAGCGCCTTGCCCTCCTGGGCGTTGTCGGTCTATTCCCGGTGATCGCGCTCCTCGCCTGGCACGCGCTTCAGTTCCTGCTCTCAGGGCAGACAACGGCGGAGCGCGCGGACGTGCTCCTGCACGGGGGCACGTCCCATCTGCTGAGCATCAGCCCGGCGCACACGCGAAACGCGCTGGGAGTGATCTGGCGCAGCGGCTTTCTCGTCTGGGGGCTGCCGGGTCTGGTGTACGGTGCCCACCGCGTGTATCGCGGCCGAGCCCACCCGGTGGAAGCCCTCCTGCTCCTGGGATGTCTCGCCAGTCTCCTTTGGTTCGTCGGGCTGTCCATCGGCTGGTCTCGCTACGCGTTCTTTCCGTTTTCGCTGGTCGTGCTGTGGTCCGGACACCTCATGCACGAGTTGGCGTGGCGGCCCGTGCGCCTCACGACGCATCGCGCGGCGGTCGGCCTCCTCGCCGGAGCCGTGTTTCTCGCTGGAACCTGGGCCGCGCACCACCGGCACCGTCCAACGCAGCCGTCCGGCTTCGAGGAGGTGAGGGCATACGTTCGAGATCACCTGGACGCCCGCGACGTCGTCCTGACCGCGGATGCCCAGATCAGTTTCGATATGCGCGATCGCTTCGTGCACGTGCCCATCGCGGTCATCAATCCTATTGCCGTCTTCAAGTCGGGACGCGGCCTGGCGATGCGGCCGGGACCCTACGACCTGCCCGAAGGCGTGTCCCACGTGGTCGTGGGTCCGTTTGGGGGATGGACCGGGCTGTTCGGCGGTCTCCTCGGCCCGGCTGCTGTCCCACGATTTCGCGCGGGTGAGTACGCGGTCTATGAACTGATGCCACCACGCCCTCCCGACCGCGCCGTGGCGGCGAGACGCCTGGGTCCAGCATGACCACGCCGTGGACGAAGGGGCTCCGCTCGCGGCACCATGGGCGCCGCCCGGGACGAAGTAGCGCGACCGACTCGATCCTCGGCCACCGAGGTCAGACGTGCGCCTGACGCTGGTCGCACCTCACTTTCCCCCCACCTTCGTCGGCGGCGTCGAACTCTACGTCCGGCGGCTCGGGCAGTGGCTGGCGAGTCGCCGCTACGAGGTGGACGTCGTGGCTGTGGAGCGCTTCAGCCCAGGCGCCAGGTGCGTGGACGCCCAGGTGAGCCGGGAGGGGGACCTCGAGATCGTCCGTCTCACCGTACCCGAACATCGCGACCCTGCAGTCGCCCTCAGAGCCGCCTATCGTGGCGTCGAGCTCGAAGCGTGGTGGCAGGCTCGCCTCGAGGCGGTCCGTCCCGACCTCATTCACTTGCACAGCGGCTACCTGCAGGGTGGAGCGGTCATGGCCGCCGCAGCGCTCTACCGCGTGCCGCTCGTCGTTACGCTCCACGACTACTGGTTCGTGTGTCCCAGAATCACCCTCCTCAGACCCGCGGGGGATCGCTGCACGGGTCCGGAGAGCCCTTCGAAGTGCGCGTGGTGTCTAGCGACAGTTCAGCGCCGATTCCGGCTGCCGGATGCCTGGTCCGGCGGCTGGCTCTCCCGCGTGGTCCCGCGGTATCTCAGCGCGGGCGGACCCATGCCACGGTCCCTCTCCGCCCTGCGGGACGCCCTGGCCGACCGTCGACGCAGCCTGATCGATCAGCTGAACGGCGCGGACGCCGTCCTCGGGCCGTCCAGGTTCGTCCTTTCGAAGCACGCGGCGTTCGGGATGAGCCTGACGCGGACCCAGTTGCACGAGCAGGGCACGCGGTCGCGCCAGCGCCGTCCGCCACCAGACCGGGCCCCAGGCGCACTCGTCGTCGGGTTCCTCGGGCAGATCGCCCCTCACAAGGGTGTGCACCTTCTGCTCGAGGCCCTGAAGCTCCTCGGTTCTCGTGCCATCTCGATCCGTGTGTTCGGGGACCTTGGACGTGAGCCGGGGTACGTCCGAGTCCTTCAGGAGCTTGCGGTTGGTGACCCGCGCATCGCCTTCGAAGGCCTGGTCGCCCCTGAGCAGTTGGACGAGGTCTTCGGCCGGCTGGACGTGCTTGCAGTGCCCTCGGTCTGGGACGAGAACTCGCCGTTCGTGATTCACGAGGCGCAGGCTGCGGGCGTTCCGGTCGTGGCGTCTCGACTCGGCGGCATGACCGAACTCATCGCCGATGGACGGAACGGACTTCTGGTCGAACCCGGCGATGCGCGGGACCTGGCGCGGGCCCTGGCGCGACTGTCGGACGAGGCTGGCCTTCTCGAGTCGCTGCGCGCGTGTCAGCCACCCGCGGTGCGGACGGTCTCCGAGGCGTTCGCGGCACTCGAGGAGCTGTACGCGCGCGTCGCGGGCTGCACTGGGCCGGCAGCCGCCGCGCTGGGCTGACGCCGCCAGGTTCGGCTTTTCGTCCGGGATGTCGATTACCGCACGGAAGGGCGGTCTTCGCCGGCCCCACGGCGTCCGGACGCTCCTGGTGCCTCATGCCCGAACTGTCCGTCATCGTTCCAGCCTTCAACGAGTCCGAGACCGTCCGGGAACTCGTGGGTCGTCTCGACATCGCCCTGCGCGGGGTCGACTGGGAAGTCGTGTTCGTCGACGACAGCTCGCCCGATGGGACGGCGGATGTCGTTCGCGACCTGGCGCAGGAGGACCGCCGGGTGCGGGGCCTTCAACGGTACGGACGCAGGGGACTCTCGTCGGCCTGCATCGAAGGGCTGCTGTCGACCTCGTCGCCGTGGTGCGCCGTGATGGACGCGGACCTGCAGCACGACGAGCGCCTGCTGCCCGACATGCTGGCGCTGCTGCGCACCGGCGACGCCGACGTGGTGGTTGGGACCCGCTACGCCCACGGGGGCAGTACCGGCGAGTGGAGTCGCAAGCGACGAGTCGCGAGCCGCGCGGCGACGCGGCTGACGCAGGCACTGGTCGGGACCACCCTCTCGGACCCCATGAGTGGGTTCTTCGCCCTGCGGCGTGACGTGCTTCATCACGCCCTGCCGCGCCTGTCAGGGGTTGGCTTCAAAATCCTGCTCGACCTGCTGGCCTCCGCGCCATCGGCGCCACGTGTCCGAGAGGTTCCCTACACGTTCCGGCCTCGATTCGCCGGGGAGAGCAAGCTCGACTCCATGGTGGCCTGGGAGTTCCTGATGCTCCTCGGCGACAAGTGGGTCGGGCACATCATCCCGGTGAGGTTCCTGCTGTTCTCGCTGATTGGCGCCCTCGGCGTCGTCGTGCACATGGCGACGGTCGCTGCGGGGCTGTCTTGGGTTGGAGCGACCTTCACCACGAGTCAGGCCGTGGCGACGCTCGTGGCGATGAGCAGCAACTACCTGCTCAACAACATGCTCACCTACCGCGACCTGCGACTTCGCGGGCTCCGGCTGCTGTGGGGCTGGCTGACGTTCGCGCTGGCCTGCGGAATCGGGGCGATGGCCAACGTCGGCGTTTCCAGCTACATCTACGAGGTCCGGAACACCGGATGGGCACCCGCCGCGCTTGCGGGAATCGTGATCTCGTCGGTGTGGAACTACGTGGCATCGGGCGTCGTCACCTGGCGCCCCCGTCACGCTCCCTCGTCGATTCCTCGGAAGCGGACACCATGGATCAACCGGTTCTCCACAACAAACGCGGACCCGTCCGACGCGGCCTGGCCACGACCGTCTGGATCCTCACCGCCAGTCTAGCGCTGCTAGGCGCGGGGGACCCGCCCGGGGATCAGCCGGACAGCGTCGTCCCCGTCTGTGGCGACCAGGATGGCTCGGAGCAGCCGTTCGTCACCAACTGTCAGGGCTTCACGTCCGCCGCAGACGTCCGCACCTTTCGGGTTCCCGGGGCCGGGACGCTCCAGGTACGAGTCGATTTCGTGTTCCGGGAGGCGGACCTCGAAAACGAGCTCGGCCTGTTCGTGGTCGATGATGAGCGCGGTGCCGTTGCTGGACTCTATCCGGGGGCTCCTGGGTACGTGCCCGCAGCACTCGCGCGCGCGATGGTTGTCTTTCCGGCAGGATCGACGGCCGCGTCCCCTGACTATCATGTCACCCTCAGCGGTGGAATGTACGTAGCCTTCCTGCTCGTGCAGGGTGGGACTCTCGAGCAGATGAAGAACTCTAACCCCACCAACAGCGGTGCGGCTGCTCCGGTCGCGTTCTTTTCGTTCGAGGCGGCCAACCCTGACCATGTTGACCATTTTGCCGGCTTCCTCAATCCTGGGGCAGGGTTCCTGCAGTTCAGCTTCGAGGATCTCTGGGGCGGAGGTGACCAGGACTTCGACGACGAGGTCTACAACGTGTACCCCGCCTTCCAACCCATCGACGAGCACGACCAGGACGGGGACGGACTGCTGGACGAATGGGAGGAGCGCTTCGGCCTGAGCCCGGACGACGGCACAGGCGACAACGGGCCGCTCGGCGACCCGGACCACGATGGAAAGAACAACGGCCAGGAGCAGGCCGACGGCACGCATCCCCGGGGGCTGTACCAGCGCTACCTGGCCGAAGGGGCCAGCGGCGCGTTCTTCGACACGCGCCTCGCGTTCCTCAACCCCTCCGCCACCCACGCGCACACGATGGTGCGGTTCCTCAAGAGCGACGGCACGACGCAGGTGCACAGCTTCACGATTCCGGGCGTGGGCGCCAGCGTCCTGGATGTGGAGACGGTCCCCACCATGGGCGCGGTGGAGTTCTCGACGACCGTGGAGAGCGATGAGCCGATCGTCGTCGATCGCCGCATGGCGTGGGACCAGACGGGATATGGGGCCCATGCCGAAACAGCCGTGGCCGCGCCCTCGACGACCTGGTACTTCGCGGAAGGCGCCACGCACTCGAGCTTCGACCTGTTCTACCTGGTGACCAACCCCCACGACACATCGGTGGACGTGGAGATACGGTATCTCCTGCCGTCGGGGTCCGTGATCACGAAGACGTACCTCGTTCAGCCGAGCAGCCGGTTGACGATCTGGGTCGATGCGGCCGATCCGGCCCTCGAGCGCACGGACGTCGGGGCGGCGATCACCAGTTCGAAGCCGACCGTGGTCGAGCGAGCGATGTACCTCGGGTCGCCGACAGCCACCTTCGTCGCCGGGCACGCGGGCATGGGGATCACCCAGCCCGCGACCAGGTGGACGCTGGCCGAAGGCGCCACGGGGCCGTTCTTCGACCTGTTCGTCCTCGTCGCGAACCCCAGTCCGACCGATGCCGCCCTCAACGTCGACTTCCTGCTGCCAGACGGCAGCGTCGTGAACCAGCAATACGTCGTCAAGGCCAATGCCCGCTTCAACATCTGGGTGGATACGGTAGATCCACGCCTGGCGGACACGGCGGTCTCCACCGTGGTCACGTCGGTGAACGACGTGCCGATCATCGTCGAGCGCGCCATGTGGTGGCCCGGGCCCACGGCCGAGACCTGGCACGAGGCGCACACCGCGCACGGGGTGACGGAGACGGGCCGCAAGTGGGGCGTGGCCGACGGCGAGGTCGGCGGCGAGCGCGACGTGCAGACCTACCTGCTCATCGCCAACCAGGGCGCGGCCGACAGTGCCCGTGTGACGCTGGTCTACGAGGACGGCATGACGGAGGCGCGGGTCTTCGCGCTGCAGCCGAGCAGCCGGACCAACATCGCGGTGGGCGCTGAGTTCCCCGGCGCCGTCGGGCGTCGCTTCGCTGCGATCGTCGACGCGCTCGGCGCAGGCGAGATCGTGGTGGAGCGGGCGATCTACTGGAGCGCCAACGGCGTCTTCTGGGCGGCGGGCGGCAGCGCCATCGCAGCCAGGCTGCCGTAGATCTCGAGGATTTCCCGCATCTCCTCGTCGAGGGACTTGACGTGCGGGATCCCCGCACACAACTGGTCGAGCAAGGCGGGTTCGTCCACCAGGCGGCGGAGCTGCCGCGCCAGGTCGGCGGCCGATCCCAGCTCGAACAGCAGGCCGTTGCGCTCGTGCGTCACGAGTTCCGACATGCCGCCGAGGTTGGTCACGACGGTCGGCCGACCTGCCGCGTGCGCCTCGAGGATGATGTTGGGGCTGTTCTCGTACCACCGCGAGGGCAGGACGACGACGTCGAGGTGATCGAGAACGCGCCAGACCTCGGCGCCACGGTACTGACCGCGCCACTGAATCGCGGGATCCCCGCCAGCGAGTCGTTCGAGTTCCCCGACGTGCGCGGGGTCCTCGGTGCGGGATCCCCAGATCTGCAGCTCGACGGCCCGGCCGGAGGTGTTCACGTCGCGCACCGCCCGCACGAGCAGGTCCACGCCTTTGTGTGGCTTCAACTGCCCGAGATAGCCCAGGCGCAAGGGGCCCGGGGGCCGAGAGGCCGCGGCGACGTCAGCCGGCCGCGCGGACGTCAGTCCCTGCCGAATCAGGTGGAAGTCGCGGGTCTCGACGCCGCAGGTCGCAAACGTGTCTGCCAGGAAGCGGGACGGCGAGATCACCGCGCTGGCGCTCTCGAGCGCGACGCGCAGTGCACCCTGGCGCGCCTCGACGTCGCGCCAGGCAGGTGACGAGGCCCCCAGCCTGCCGCGCAGCCACCAGTACGCGTCAGCCAGCGGGCTGGCGAACCGCGAGGGCAGTCGGCAGCGGCGACGGACCTCGGCGAGGCACCGTACGCACTGTGCGGTGCTGTCGGGTCCGGTGCACAGGGTACCGAGCGGCTGCAGCAGGTTCAGTCTCGCACACAGGAACCAGTATTCCGTCAGCGTCAGCACGACGGGGAGCGCCCGGGCGCGTGCGGCGGCGATCGTCTGGGGTCCCATCAGGTAGCCGCTGATGACGTGCACGAGATTGAAGCGACCGCGATCCAGGACCTCCTCGACGGCTGGCCGGATATGTGGGTGCGCGTACGAGTTGCGGAGCCACTGCCCGTTGTGTCCTAGATGGCAATGGAAGCGGTGCACCGGGTAGGCGCCATGCGCACGCGTCTCGAGGCGAGGCGCGGAGGCGTCGAGCCGCTCGAGTGCGAACACCTCGACATGGTGACCCTGGGCGGCCATCCAGGTCGCCAGCCGCTCGGCTCGATGTTCGGCGCCGGCGGCGTGCGTCGGTGGAAACCCGTGCGCGGCAACGAGCAGTCGCATGGCGCCCGCTAACCTCAGGTGGCCAGGGCCGCCTCGTACAGCCCGCGGATGTGTTCGATGTGGCGCGCCCGCGTGTAGCGCTCCTCGACCCGCTGGCGTCCAGCGCGACCGAGCGATTCACCGAGCGCAGGAGAGCGCAGGACACGTCCCACTGCCTCCGCCAGCGCCGCCGGATCCCCCGGCTCCACGACGAGTCCCGTGACGCCGTCCTCCACGATTTCCACCGTGCCCCCGGTCCTCGTGGCCACGATGGGCCGCGCCATCGCCATGGTCTCCATCAGGGAAAGGGCCGCCGGCTCGGGGGTGAGGGTGGCGACAACGTTGACGTCCATCGCGCGGATGAGCGCGGGCACGTCCGTGCGCCAGCCAGTGAACGTGACACGGTCCTGCAGGCCGAGCGCGGCAAGGCGCGCATGGAGCTGCTCCTGATACGGCGGGTTCTCGAGGGCCCCGACGAAGAAGAAGCGGATGTCTGGCGCGAGCGCGATGAGCGCCGGGGCCGCGTCGATCAGCGTCAGGTGTCCCTTGTACGGCAGCATCTGGCCGAACAGGCCCACCGCCGGCTGCTCTTTGCCGTAGCTGAGCACAAAAAACGCGTTGTC
>CAYLZN010000017.1:10123-22207 GCA_964387935.1 uncultured Vicinamibacteraceae bacterium
CGGCTGCTCAGGCGAGAGGCCCAACTCGCGCCGCACGCGCTGCGCCGCCACGTCGTCTGGCGAGAAGCGCGCGAGGTCGATGCCGTTGTAGACGGTCTCCAGCTTGGCGCGGTCCATGCCCGAGGCCGCGAGCGCAGCGGTGACGGCGTTCGACGGGCCGATGACCTTGCTGCAGGACCGTGAGATCCAGCGGTAGATCGGGCGGTTCACGGGGTGCAGGCGCTTCACGTTGTGCTCGTGCCAGATCTGCCGGCAGGCGGTGCCCCGGCACGCGATCGCGACGTACAGCGTGGCCGGGTACATGACCGTATGCACGAGGTCGATGCGGTGCTCGCGGATGAGCGCCCGAAGCTGGCGTGGCACGCGCCCGATCGCGCTGAGTATGCCGGACAGCTCCGACGGGTTCAGCGTCGTCCGTACCGGCGTGGGGCTGAAGTGCGCCGTGACGGGCGTGATGCCCCGAGCCTGGAGTTCGCGCTGGAGCCGCCGGTTCGAGGCCGAGACCACCACGTGCCGGGTGAACTCTGGCGGCGTGAACGCGTCGAGGTGGTCGAACAGCACCTTCTCGGCACCGCTGACGGTCGGAGAGTCACTCACATAGAGGAGATTCATGGGGCGTCAGGGCCTCACGAGGCGGAGGCCCAGCGGCGCGCTCGGCCGGGTGCCGGTGTTGGGCCCGACGACCAGGAATGCGGTGTCGCCGGTGAGATCGGAGACCGTCAGCGTCAGCCGGCCCGCTGCGTCCGAGGGCAGGGCAAAGGTCTGATCCACCAGGCCCGACGTCGTGTTCCACCGTCGCACCGTGTAGACGACCGACGGTCGTAGGGTGAAGGTGAGGTTGCCGGAGACCGAGACCGGCGGCGAGCCGCCTTCGACGCCCATCACGTTGCGCCAGGTGTGGCCCGCGTTCTGGACCCACACGTGCGCGGCGTCGTTCGCTACGTGTTTCTGCCCGAGCGCGCGGAGCCGACCGTCGGAGACGTCGGCGTCCAGGGGCCGGTAGCCCCCGCGGTTGAGATCCAGGGCGCTCATGAACGCGGCAAACGGCCGCGCAATGGCCCTCACGTCGATGCGGCTGCGATGTTCGCTCCACCAGTAGTTCGGCACCGAGAGTCCGGAAGCGCCCAACTGCGCCCAGAGCAGGTTGTGATACCAGAGGCCGGGGTTCGACTGCTCGAGGGCCCGGAAGTACGGATGACCGGGATAGCCGATGCCCGTTTCGCCGACGATGACCGGCCTCGTGCCGCCGCCCGGCGCGACCATCTGCGCCAGGCTGAGCACCCACGCGGTTTCGTCCAGACCGAGCGGCGACTCCTTGGTGTACTCATGGAGGTCCGCGTAGCCCACGTCGGGGTAGCGTTCGTGATCGCTCCAGAACTGTGGCGACCAGCAGCACCAGAAGGACGTGGTCGAGAGGTGCGGGTGCGCGTCGGCCTGGCGCATGAACGCGGCGAAGTCCTGCGTCATGCGGTAGACGGCGGCATCGTTGGGGTCGGCCTCGTTGCACAGCTCCCAGGAATGCACGGCCGTGGAGTAGCCCCAGCGCGCGGCGAGGTAGCGCCACCACTGCTCGAGCAGCCAGCGCGCGCGTGACCCCTTCGGCTGGAAGTAGGCGTCTCCTGCGGGCTGAAACGCGCCGGCGCGCGTCAGGTGCTCCTGAATCCAGTCGCGCTTGTCGTGCACGACGAACTTGAAGAAGACGCCGCTGGCTTCGCCTTGTTCGACCTGCCAGTCCACGTAGGCGGCCGGGCGGCTCTCGACGTAGGTGTGCAGGTCCCCGCGCGCGTGACGCACCATCTCGCCGCCCAGGCTGCCGTCGGCGAGGATCTCGCGAATGGAGAACTCGTCGATGAACGCGCGCCCGCCCGTCACGTTCTCGAGGGAGAGCGAGAGGTACGCGAGGTTCGCCTCGCCGCTCGTGGCGCGGTAGCGCGCGACCACCGTGTGCCATTCGCGGTCGAGGCCGATCGGCGTAATGAGCGACGGTCGCGACAGCAGGTCGGTCTCGATCGTGGCAGTGGGGAAGTCGTGCCGCTTGATCACGAACCCGAACGGCAGGGCGGGATTGGCCGGCCCCGTCACTCCGTCGGTCTTGAGGCGCAGCTTCACGAGGTAGTCCGACCCAGGCCGGAACCGCGGGTAGAACTCGTTGTCCATGAACAGCCCCGTCCAGATGCGATGTGCCCCTGGCGCCATCAGCGCTCGCGACAGCTCATGCGACGGGTAGTGGTCGTCGAACGAGAGCGGGTTGTCCACCCCCTCGTTGCCCATCTGCTTGTCCACCCGCATCCACCGTGCGAAGTTCGTGGAGTAGGCCGCCAGCCCTGCGAGCCAGGGGCGCTCGAGGTTCAGCCCCGTCCCGCGGAACGACGCGTAGTCCGGGCCGCTGGCCGGCCCGATCGGGAAGAAGAGCTGCCGGTTGCTGAACTCGAAATATCGGGGGTCTTCGCGGCTGACCCGGATGAAGCCGGGTCGGACGGCCGCCGTGGCCTGGAAGGCACCCCACGGCACCTCGGCGTCGCCCGAGGCGTCACGTGCACGCAGCGTCACGGCGTGCGTGCCCGGCTCCTGGGGCGCGACGCGCACGACCCACTGGCCCGAAGAAAGCTCGGCGTAGTGCGGACCGGCGCCGTCCACCGTGCGGACGACCTCCTGCCGCCAGAACGCCGGCTGACGTGACTGGACTCCCGATGGTGACGTGACGAGCGCCTCCGCGGTGATGCCCGTGCCGGGTTCAGCGCCGGGCGGCGGCGCCGAGTCGAATGCGAAGAGCGGATGTCGCGCCACGGTGTCGATGTCGAAGCGCAGCTCGAACTTCTCGAACACGGCAACGGCGGTGTTCGGCGCCGTGATGTTCCGGATCACCGGGCGCGACAGCCGCCGCACGACCGTCAGCGCACGGGCACTGACCGCACCGGCCGAATCGGTCGCCGTCACGAGAATCTCGTTCCGACCGTAGCGCAGCCGCAGCGGCGGCGTCTGCCACGTCAGCGACTCGGCCGGCGAGATCGCCAGCGCCGCGGCGTCGGGCGTATCCACCTGGTCCCACACGACGCTGGCAATGGTGCGGCCCGCCTGGGCCGTTGCGGTGCCGCTCACCACCAACGTCGGCGCATCCGTGTCGGTCACGCTTCCCGCAGCCCCCGGGACCGTCAGGGTCAGTACTGGCTGGGTCGCATGGCTCACGTCTACGACGACCGTGCCAGAGGCTGACGCACCGTCGTTGTCCCACACCGTGAGGCGCACGGTGAACGGTCCCCGGCTGCGGAACACGTGCGTCGGCGCCGCCGTGGTGTCCGTTGCGCCGTCGCCGAAGTCCCACCGATACGCAGACACCGCACCGTCCACGTCGTCCGCGTTCGCCTGGAACGTGGCGGTGAGCGGCGCAGGACCTGAAGGGACGTTCGACGTCGGCGCAGCGCCCGGCGCCTGGTTGCTGGTCTTCTCGACGAGCGCGAAGTCGTCGAACGAGAAGTCCACCGTCTGCTTCGGGCCGTAGATGCCGGCGCCCACACGTACGGCCTGGGTGCGGGCCGTGAACGCGAGGGCGAGCTTGTGCCAGCGCCCACGTTCGTAGCGCGCATGGAGGTTCGTCAGGCTCGCCTCTGTCCTCCAGTCGAAGCCCTTGACCTCGAGGGTGTCGTAGCCCCACTCCGTGCCGCCGTAGGCGTCCCACCGGAACCAGGTCGTCAGCACGTAAACCCGGCCCGGCACCACCGTGATCCAGCCCTGCTCCAGCATCCCGGCGCTGCGCAGCCGGGCGCCGACCGCTCCACCGTGGGCCGCGGAGGCCTCGACCCCGGCGGTGGTCGTTGCCGTCCACGGGGCCAGGCCGGCGGATTCGAAGCCGCCATTCTGCAGCGACGGGCTCTGGCCACGAGCCGCGGACGGCACCAGGAGGCAAAGCGCGACGACGAGCCACACGACGCCCCGCAGCGCGACTGCGCACGAAATCGACGCTCTCATGACAGGTTTCGACACCACTCGCCCGGAAGGCACACGACGGACGGTCGGGAGGCCTCGGGAATCGGGAATATGCAAGGACTGTGCTGGCCCTGCCGCTCTAGGGCACGGACGTCTGTCGCCCTTCGAGCGCGCGTTCGTACGCAGCCAGGGTGAGCCGCGCCGTCTGGTCCCAGCTGAAGGCGGCAGCCCGCCGCCGGGCCGCAGCGCGACGCTCGCGGCGATGATCGGGGTCATCGAGCATCCGGGCCAGGGCGGCGACGAACTGGTCCGGACGTTCGAGGTCGAAGGTCCCCCCACCGTTGCCGACCACCTCTGGAATCGACCCTCGAGACGAGGCGACGATGGCGAGGCCGCAGCGCATGGCTTCCACCAGCGGAATGCCGAAGCCCTCGTAGAATGAAGGAAACACGAAGATTTCGGCGAGGTTCATGAGGCCGACGAGGTCCTCGGTCGAGGGCTGCGGAATGAAGCGAATCCGCGGGTCGGGCAGGTGGGCCGCCAGTTCGGCGCGCGGGGCCGGCTCGCGGCTGAAGAAGGCGAGCATGGCGCCGCGTCGCGTGTCCTCGGGCAGCGCCTTCCACGCTGCCAGGGCCCCGGCCGGGTTCTTGATCCCGTCGCCGAGCACGACGACGCCGTCCAGGTTCCAGCGGCGGCGGAGATCGTCGAGCCACGGCGAGGGGTCGAGCACGCGGAACACCGGATCGGCGGCTTCGTGGATGGCCGTGATGCGGTCCACGGGGACGCCGCTGCGACGCGCGATGTCGGCGCGGGCGTCCTCGCTGACGGTCAGCACGTGGTCGGCGTGGGTGAGGGCGCGGCGGGTCTGCCAGCCGAGGTAGGCCATCATCCCCGCCTTGCGCGGGGTGCGCCCGAAGCCCCGCAGGTGCTCGCGGAACGGGAACAGATTCAACGAATCGTGGACGGTGACGATGAGGTGATAAGGACCGGGCTGCGCGACATTGGCGGGGAAGTGTGCCAGCGCCACCCGATCCGCGGCCATCCAGGCGCCGATGCGGCGATCGTTGGCGATGGAGGTGAGGGCCGAGCGGTACGGGAGGGTGCGCACCGTGACGTGGGCCGGCAGCGTGCCCGCCAGCTCGAACGGCGCCTTGCGGTCGGCGTAGTAGAACAACTCCCACTGCGGGGCCAGTGTGGGCAGGCGCGAGCAGAGGTGGTAGACGTAGCTGCGGACGCCCCCGGTCAGGCCGTGCGACAGATAGCGGACATCGATGCCAATCCGGACCGGGTTCACGCCACTCCTTGGGACCTGCGTTCGTCGTCAGTATAGCTGCCGGGACGGCGTCGCGCCGGGCCGGCCGATCGACAGGGGCTCCGCATGGGATGGCTGACAGTTGAAACGGCGATCGGCGTCGTCGTGGCAGCCGTCGTGGTCCTGGTGGGGCTGCGGGACCTGCGTCGCGCGGTGTTCCTCTACGCGGTCCTGGGGTCGATTGGCTTCCTGCAGATTGGCGCGTTCTCCGGTCGGTCCGATGTCCAGGGCCTGCTCCTGGCCGAGGTGCTGGCGACCGTGGTGATCGGCCTGTGGTTCCTGCAGCGGCGCCCCGGCGATCCCGTGATCGACGTCCCGTTCAACCGCTGGCTGCTGCTGATGCTGCCGGCGTCGGTCGCGTCGTTCGCATTCAGCCTGCTCATCTGGGATCCGGCGATCGACCGCGCCCACCTCAACCCGGTGGTCTCGGTCGGACAGCTCCTGCTGTTCGTCTGGCCGATCGGGACCTACTTCGTGGTCGCGAACACCATCGACAACCGCGTGTGGGTGCAGCGTTTCAGCAACGTGGTCATCCTCCTCGCGCTCGGGCAGCTCGTGGTGCCGTTCGTGGGCGCATGGGGGCACTTCTTCTCGTGGGCCTACTACTTCGGCCTGGTCGCCTCGCCGCTGTGCTTCGCGCGGTGTTTCTTTGAGCGGTCGTGGCCCCGGTGGATCTTCTACGGCGCGATCACGGTCCTGCCGATGGCGCGCGGCGTGGCCAGCGGGAAAACCTTCCTGTATCTCTACGTGGCGGTGGTGGTCACCACCGTGCTGTGGCTCAAGGCCCGCCGCGTGCTCCTGTTCGCCGTGCCGCTCGGGGTGGCGGCCTATCTGCTGCTGTTTGCCACCGTGGGACGTGCCGTGCTGCCCGACACCGTCGAGCGGCTCATTGCCGCCGAGGAGCAATCGAGCAGTTGGGGCGGGCGGTCGGGACGCGATGCGCTCACCAGGGATGCCCTCTGGATCTGGAGCCGACACCCCGTGCTCGGCGTGGGGCCCGGCAACAGCTACGCCTACATGATCAAGTACTCGACGATTGGCACCCCGCACAGCCAGTACCTGAACCTCCTTGTCGAGCTTGGCCTCGTCGGCCTCGGCCTGTTCCTGGCGTTCGTCACGAGCACGATCGCTTTCGGCTGGCGGCTGTTTCAGTACGCGCGGGGCACGCCGTCGGAGGCCTTCGTAGTCGGCTGGCTGGCGTCGTTCGTCGCGATGTCGGCGGGGGCCCTGACCGGGGACTTCCTCCTGCACAGCGTGCGCAATTCCGGGCTGCAGCTCTTCTCCGGCTTCTACATCCACTGGATCCTGCTCGGGGTCGCGGTCAGCGTCGTCCGCATCGAGGGCGTGGCGTACGAGGCGGCGCCCGCGGAGTCGGCCCATGACCGCTGGGTGAAGGCGCCCCAGGTGTGGCGGCAGGCGTGACGAGCCAGTTGCGCTTCTATCTTCGCGGCAAGACCTCCAGCACGTGGCGGTATGCGCTGTCCGAGGCCATCCAGGGCCTGGTCGCCTGGGTGCCGAGCGTGGTGGGCGTCGGCCTGCGGGCGCTGGTCTACAAGAGCTTCCTGCGGGCCGAGGGGCTGCCGGCGATCGAAGATCACGTCCGGATTCATCGGCCGGAAGACGTGCGCCTCGGGCGCGGGTGCTACCTCGATCACGGCGTGTACCTGCACGGCGGGCCGGGCGGCCTCAGTATTGGCGACGGCGCCTGGATCATGAACGGCTGCCGCCTGCACGTGTTCAACTTCCGCGACCTGCCGCACGCGGGCATTCACATCGGGGCGCGCACGTTCATCGGCGAGGGTTCGGTGATTCGCGGGCAGGGCGGGGTGCGTGTGGGCGACCACGTGCTCTTCGGCCCGGGCGTGATGGTGCTGGCCGTGGACCACGTCTTCACCGATCCCGCGCGGCCGATCATGGACCAGGGGATCACCGCGCAGGGGATCGTCATCGAGGAGAACGCGTGGATTGGCGCCGGCGCCACGATTCTGGACGGCGTCACCGTGGGCCGCGGCTCCTGTGTCGGCGCGGGCGCGGTGGTCACGAAGTCCATCCCGCCCCATTCGCTGGCCGTTGGCGTCCCCGCGCGGGTGGTGCGCGACCTGTTGAAGGATCCGCTCCCCCGGCCCACCGTGTCCGTCCACTTCGGCGGGATGGACGACGTCTGATCGAGGCCAGCCGCGGTGCGCATCCTCCTCGTCTCCGAGACCGTGCCGTTCCCGCTGGACTCCGGCGGCCGCATCAAGACCTTTCACACCCTGGCGACGCTGGGCGAGGCGCACGAGGTGCACTGTGTCGCCTTCGCCCGGTCTGAGGCCCAACGCGAGGTCGCGCTCCCTGCGCTGTCGCGCCTGTGTCGCAGCGTGCAACTGCCGATCGTGGCGAGATCGCCCGCACGCGAGGTCGCGTATCTCGCACGCAGCCTCGCGACGGGACTGCCGTTCACGGTCGTGCGTCACTACGACCGCGCGGCGCTCGAGACCATGCGCTCGCTGTGCGCGTCCGCTCGCATCGACGTCGTCTACTGCGATCACCTGAGCATGTTCGAGTACGCCCGACGTCTCGGGCGGCTGATCGTCTACGACGCGCACAACGTCGAGCACCGCATCGTGCAGCGCCAGGCGCAGACCTCGGGCCACGGTCCCACACGAATCGTGCTCGAGCGGGAATCTCGCCGGCTCGAGGAGTACGAGACCCGTGCCTGCACGGACTCCGCGCTCGTGCTCGCCGTGAGCGAGGTGGACGCGCAGGCGCTGACCGCACTCACCGGCGGGCGCGCCCGGGTGGTGCCGCTGCCCATCGCGGTTGACGCCGCGGCGGTGCCCGCCGTCAGTGGTCCGGCCGACGATCCCGTGGTCCTGTTCGTGGGCGGACTGGACTGGCCGCCCAATGCGGATGCCGTCGAGTACTTCCTGCGCGAGGCCTGGCCGCGGGTGCGGCAGGCGGTGCCCGCCGCACGCCTGCACGTCGTCGGGCGCGCAGAGGCGCGGCTTGCCGCGCGCTGGGGCGGGACGCCCGGCGTCACCTTCACCGGTCGCGTGGACGACGTGGCACCCTGGTTCGCGTCCAGCCGCGTCGTCGTCGTGCCGATCCGGTCGGGGAGCGGCCTGCGAGTGAAGATCCTCGACGCCTTCGCGCGCCAGCGTCCGGTCGTGGCCACGCGGATTGGCGCGGAGGGGCTGGCCGTGGAACACGGCCAGAATATCCTGCTGGCCGACGACCCGGAGGCTCTTGCCCGCGAGGTCACTCGCGTCCTCACCGACAAGGCGCTGGCCGGGCGTCTCGCCCGTGCCGGTCGCCAGACCGTCCTCGAGCGCTACGACGTGCCGGTCATCGGGCGCACACTCCTCTCCCACATGGCAGACATCCATCGCGCCCCGGGCACTACTCGTCTCGCGTCCTGACAACACGCACGCGGATTGCGAACTTCGCTGCCTCGTGTCGAGACACCCGTGTGCGCGGTGCGACGCGCGAGCGACCGGACAGCGGGAATGTGACTTGCTGCCGATTACCTCGACAGAGGTGACCTCGTGTCCAGTCGCGCCATGTCATGGGCCATGTCCACGGTCGCGCCGCGTGCGGAAGCCGCACCCGCGCTCGGGCTGTCGATCTGCATTCCGGTCTACAACGAGGAAGGGGCCATCGCCGAGACGCTCCGGCGCTGTCTGACGCTTGGGGCCGCGCTCCAGAAGGTTGGTGTGCCCACCTTCGAGATCATCGCCGTGGACGACGGCTCGAAGGACACGTCCGCGGAGATCGTCGCCAGCCACCCCGGCGTGCGCCTGATCAGGCACGAGCACAACAAGGGCTACGGCGCGGCCCTCAAGACGGGCTTTGCGGCCGCGCGCTATTCGCTCATCGGCTTCCTCGACGCGGACGCCACGTATCCGCCGGAGCACTTCCCCCGCCTCTGCGCGGCCGTGCTCGAAGACGATGCCGACATCGCGATCGGGTCGCGGCTGGCGGGGGCGGAGACCGAGATGCCGGCCGTGCGGCGGCTCGGGAACACGTTCTTTGCCGGGCTGCTCACGCTCATCGGCCGGGAGACCGTCACCGACAGCGCGAGCGGCATGCGCGTCCTCAGGCGCGAGGCACTCGACCTGCTCATGCCGCTGCCGGACGGGCTCAACCTCACGCCGGTCATGAGCACGCGCGCGCTGCACGAGGGCGTGAAGGTCATGGAGCTGCCCATTCCCTACAAGGAGCGGGTGGGTGAGTCGAAGCTGTCGGTCACGAAGGACGGCCTGCGGTTCCTGAAGACCATGGTCTCGACCGCGCTGGCCTACAACCCCGTGCGGGTCTTCGCCGGGCTCGGGGCGTGCGGCATGGGCGTGGCGGTCTTCGTCGCTCTCGCGCTCATCGTCCTGCGCGCCCAGGGCGTGACCACGCTGGACCAGTACGGCGCCTTCGCGGTCTTCCTCGCGCTCATCTGCGGCGTGGGTGGCGTCAGCCTCTTCGCGCTCGGCGCGTCGTTCAACTACCTCGTGTCGCTCTTCTACCGCCGGCCCATCCGGCAGGGCCTGCTCAAGCGCCCGCTGATCAACCGGCCAGTCGAGCAGGTCTTCCTGCCCGCCGGCATCGCCGCCGGCATCCTCGGCCTCATCGTGGCCGTCGTCAGCCTCGTGCTGTCAGTGCGCGGGTGGCCCATGGAGCGGCTCTGGTTGTACCTGACCGGCAGCGCCATGTTCATGCTCGTCGGCCTGCAGCTCGTCACCTCATGGCTCATGGCCTCCGTGCTGCGACAGCTCAGCGAACGGGAACGGCAGCGACGATAGACAGCAGCTACAGGAGTCACCGTGTCTGACAAGATCACGGAGCCGCGTAACGTCGGCACCAAGACCCGCATCATCCTGCTGCCGGCCAAGCACCCGGATACCGACCACATCGTCCAGCAGGGGGCGCTGACGAAGAGCGTCCAGCACGGCGTGGACGTGCTGCTCGTCAACCCGCCCACGCCGGACGGAGGCATCTGGATCCGGTCGCAGCACCGCGTGGGGCGCAAGTCGCGCGAGAACATGATCTGGCCCCAGGTGTCGCTGGCCCAGATGGCGGCGCTGCTGCACCCGACTTACACCGTGAGGGTGGTGGACGCCAACGCCGAGCAGATCGGGTGGGCGGCCTTCGAGGAGATCCTCCGTCGCGAGAAGCCGAAGTACTACGTGACGCAGTTGACGGCGCCGACCCTCCAGAACGATCAGTACGGGGCGTTCCTCGCGAAGTCGCTCGGCGCGACGACCATCGCGTTCGGGACGCACATCACGCCCATTCCGCGGGAGACGTTGCGGCCCTTCCCGGCCCTGGACTACGGGCTGCGTGGGGAGCCTGACCTCACGCTGCGGGACCTGGTCGATCACTGCGAGGGCAACCAGTTCTCACGGCCGGAGCTGATCGAGACGCTCTTCCGGAAGCACGACGCCGCCTACGTGCCGCAGAAGATGGCGGTGGGCGCCGACGGCGCGCCCGACCTCGGCTTCATGAAGGGGCTCGTGTGGCGACGGCACGGCGAGGTCGTGGTCAATCCCGACCGCCCGTTCATCGCGGATCTCGACGATCTGCCGATGCCGATGCACCACCTGCTGCCCCTGGAGCGGTACCTGATGCCGCTCATCAAGGGGCCGTTCACGTTCATCGTGACGAGCCGCGGCTGCCCGGCCGGGTGCACGTACTGCATCAAGCACGTGACGTACGGCCCGACGATGAGGCTGCGGTCGCCGAAGCTGCTGGTGGAGGAGATCGCGCTGCTCGGGAAGCTTGGCGTGCACAACATCCACATGTACGCCGACCTGTTCACGGTGAACCGGGATCAGGTGGTGGGCCTCTGCAAGGGCCTGATCGAGGCGGGGCTGAAGATCCGCTGGACCTGCAACAGCCGCGTGGACTTCGTGGACCGCGAGATGCTGCAGCTCATGGCGCAGTCGGGCTGCTACTACATCGCGTGGGGCCTCGAGTCCGGCAACAAGGAGATCCTCGCGCACTCCCGCAAGGGCGTGGACCCGCAGCGTGCGCAGGTGTCGCTGCAATGGGCGCGGGAGGCCGGCATCAAGAACTGGGGCTACTTCATCATCGGCCTGCCCGGCGAGACGGTGGACACCATCAAGCAGACGGTGGCGTTCGCCAAGGCGATGCCGCTCGACATCGCGCTCTTCCACATCGCCGCGCCGTACCCGGGGACGCCGTTCTTCCACGAGGTGGTGAAGAACCGCTGGTTCCGGCCGGGCACGCGCTGGGAGGAAGTGGACATGGAGAAGTCCACGGTCCTCGACTACCCGGGCCTGTCGGCGGAGCAGCTCGAATACTGGCAGAAGCGGGCATTCCGCGAGTGGGCCATGCGGCCCGGGCCGATCATGACCTACCTGAAGATGCTGCTGTCGGACACGCGCACGCTCAAGTCCGCGGTGAACGTCGGCCTGCAGCATCTCGGCTGGGCGCGCGCCTCGGGATCATGAACGGGCTCAGGGCACAGGGCTCGGGGCTCACGGCACAGGGCCCGGGGCTCAGGGCACAGGGCTCGGGGCTCACGGCACTGTGGCTGGCCCTGTCCGCCGCGCTCTTCGCGGTGACGTTCGCGCCCTACGCGTTCGCCTGGTGGTTCGCGCCGGCAGACCTCGAGTTCACGGGGCTCATGATCGACGTGCCGGACCACGCGCAGTACTGGTCCTGGGTCCGCGCCTCGCAGGACGGGTTGTTCATCTCGAACCGGATGACGCCCGAGCCGAATCCGGCCACGTTCCTCAACCCGATGATGTGGCTGCTCGGCCAAATCCAGGTGCTCACCGGGCTCTCGTTCCCGATGCTCTTCCAGGTCTGGCGCGCCCTGGCGATCCCGCTCGTGGTGTCCGCCGCCCTCGTCT
>CAYLZN010000017.1:22217-23492 GCA_964387935.1 uncultured Vicinamibacteraceae bacterium
TCGCCCGCACGTTCTTCGAGGATCGGCGCGAACGCCTCTTCGCGGTGGTCGCGATCCTGCTCGGCGGCGGGCTCGGCTGGCTCGGCGTCGCCAGCAAGTACGCCGGGCTCGGGGAGCTCCCGCCGACCACGCTCTACACGATCGAGCCGAACAGCTTCTTCGCGATGCTGGCGTACCCGTATCTCGGGATCGCGCAGGCGCTCGTGGCGCTCGCCCTGAGCAGCGCCTATCGCGCCCAGGCCGGAGACTCCGGGTCGTTGCCTACCCGGTCGGCACTCGCGTGGACCGCACTGTGGTCCGGCAGCCTGGCGCTGCTGCACGCCTACGACACGCTCACCCTGTACGGCACGCTCGGCGTGCTCGGGCTCTGGCAGTGGCTGCACACCCGCACGTTCCCTCGTCGCACCGCCGTCGTCGGCGTCGTCGTCGCGCTCGTCACTGCGCCCATCGTCCTCTACTACCGCCACCTGACGTCGCAGGACGACCTGTGGCGCGCCATCCTCGCGCAATACGTCAACGCAGGCGTCTGGACGCCCGGGCCGCTCGGCCTCCTCGTGCTGCTCGGCGTGCCGCTCGCCATCGCCGTGTGGGGTCTGGCCAAGGGGATCACCCGGGGGTCGCCGCCGCTCCAGTTCCTGGCGGCGTGGTTCGTGGCGGGACTGGGCCTCATCTACCTGCCCGTCGTCTTTCAGATCAAGCTCCTGGCGGGCTGGCAGTTCCCAGTCGTGGGGCTCGCGGTGGCCGTGTGGGGCCGGCTGGACCGAGTGTGGCAAGTGCGGCGGTCCGGCGGGCGCGGCGTGCTGAAACGCGCGGCTGCGTGGTCGCTGGCGGCCTGGATCGTCCTGGTCGTCCCGATGAACGCCTACCTGCTCGCGTGGCGCTTTGTCGATCTCCGACGCTTCCAGGCGCCGTACTTCCTCCACGACGACGAGGTGCGCGTGCTCGCGTGGCTGGACCGGCACGCCACGCCGAACGATGTCGTGCTCGCGAGGATCGACGTCGGCCAGTTCGTACCGAACTACGGGGATGCCCGTGCCTACCTGGCGCACTGGGCCATGACCAACCGGTTCTACGAGCGACGGGAGCACGTGGACAGGTTCTTCGATCGGGCAACGGACGACACGTGGCGGGCGGAGGCCCTGCGCCGGGATGGCGTGTCCTACGTGATCCGCTCCCCGCGTCTCGCCCCGCCGACCGGGGACTTCGATCCCGGGACGTCGCCGCTCTTCGAGCGCGTGCTGGAGCTGGAGGGGGCTTCGCTGTACAGGGTACTGA
>CAYLZN010000017.1:23592-26758 GCA_964387935.1 uncultured Vicinamibacteraceae bacterium
CCGCTCTTCGAGCGCGTGCTGGAGCTGGAGGGGGCTTCGCTGTACAGGGTACTGACGCGGTAGTTTCCAGTTACCAGTTTCCAGTTGCCAGCAAGCGCTTGTCACACTGTGGGGCGCTCGGGAGGGTCACACGCACTTCCTGGAACTCGAAGCACGGAACTTCGCAACTGACTACTGAGGCTCGCACACTGGCAACGGATGACCGGCAGGCGCCTGCTGGCAACTGGCAACTGGTTGCTGGAAACTAGTTGCTGGAAACTGGTAACTGGGAACTGGTAACTGAATGCAGAACTATCACCAGCTCGACGTGTGGCAGCGGGGGATGGATCTCGCGGTCAAGGTTTACGAGTTCTCGGCGCAATTGCCGGATGCCGAGCGCTACAACCTCGTGGAGCAGTTGCGGCGGGCGGCGGTGTCGGTCCCGCTGAACGTGGCCGAAGGCGCGGGGTGCGCCACGACCACCGAGTTCACCCGCTTTCTCGGCTACTCGTATCGGTCGCTGAAGGAGGTCGTGACGTGCCTCGAGTTGACGCGACGCCTGTATCCCCGTCTGCCGCCGGCTTCAATCGATGCGTTGATTGACGATGGTGACCAGATCGCACGGATGTCGTACGGCCTGATCCAGCGCCTGAAGACCCCGGGCCACTGAGCTCTGGCACCGACCGTCCGATCTGGCAGCGGCCCAGTGCTTGCTGGAAACTGGTGACTGGCAACTGGAAACTGGTGACTGGCAACTGGAAACTGGTAACTGGAAACTGGTAACTGGAAACTGAGAACTGGTAACTGGAAACTGGTAACTGGCAACTGATCCGATGCGCCTCCTGATCGTGTCGTCCTGGTTCCCGTATCCGCCGGACAACGGGAGCAAGATCCGCGCGTTCAACCTGATCGAGCAGCTGTCGCGACGGCACGAGATCACGCTGCTGTCGTTTGCGGAGGAGGGGGAGTCCAGGCCGGACCGGCTCAACGCATTACGCAGGATGTGCCGGGAAGTACGCACATTCGCCGGGAACCCCCACAAGGCCGGATCGTCACTGCCGCTCGTGGGCTTGCTGTCACCCGTCCCACGATCGTATCGGCAGACGTTCTCGCCGGCCCTCGCCGCAGCGATTGCCGAGGCGGCGCCCGCGCACGAGGCCCTGGTGGCGCTGGAGATTGGCGCCGCCGTCCACGCGCGTCGGGTACGGGGCATCCCCCGCGTCTTCGAGGAGGCCGAGGTGCGCGTGATCGAGCAGGCGGCGCAGCGGGGCTCGTTGGCGCGGAGGTGGCGACACCAGCTCACCTGGCGCAAGTACGCACGCTTCACCCGGCTCCTCGTCCGCGAGTTCGCGGCGACGACCGTCGTGTCAGCCGCCGAGCGCGACGCCTTGGGCCGTGCGGGCTGCGCGCTGGAGAGGGTCCACGTCGTGGACAACGGGGTGAGCGCAGCCCACCTGGCCTACGTCGCTCCAGCGCAGGCCGATACCCTCATCTATCCTGGCTCACCGACCTATGCGCCCAACCTGGAGGCGGTGCGCTGGTTTGCTGCGCGCGTCCTCCCGGCGATTCGTGCCGTGCGACCGGCCGTGCGGTTCGTGGTGACCGGCCGTGCGGATCGCGAGCACGCGGAGGCATTGACGCCGCTCGGTGTGTCGCTCGCGGGCTACGTGGACGACATTCGCCCACTCGTGGCAGGGAGCAGCGTGTGCGTGGTGCCGCTTCAGACGGGTGGCGGCACGCGCCTGAAGGTCCTCGAGGCCCTTGCGCTCGGCACGCCCGTCGTCAGCACCAGCAAGGGCGCGGAGGGCCTGGATCTCGAGGCGGGCCGGGACCTGTTGGTCGAGGACGATTCGCACGCCTTCGCGCGGGAGGTCGTGTCCGTCCTGTCGGATCCGGCGCTCCGCGCGCGGCTGTCGGCGAGCGGGCGACGCGCCGTCGCGGAGCGCTACACGTGGGATCGGATTGGCGCGACGCTCGAGGAGGTGCTCGAGCGGACGGTGGATCACGGGCGCGCGAGGGGCGCGGCGTAGCTGGGCGCGGGCGCCGACGCTGGCGCCTGGATCGTGGCGACGATCTTCTGAATCGAGAACAGGTCGCCGCGGGCCCACGGCCGATCGAGCCAGCGTTCCAACGTGGTGCGCGGCGAACCCGCCAGGTAGGCGTGCGCCATGAAGTACGACCACCCGGCCATCGGGGACACGAACGAGGTCTCGCCCACCTCGGCGTGAGCGCCGGCGCGCGTCAGGTACCACCAGCGCAGCCCGTTGCCGGCGACGCGCTGCTGCAGGTAGGTCTGCGCGCCGGCGACCTCGTCTCGGAGGTAGAGCCCGACCTCGGGCGTGATCCCGTAGAACACCGGCGCATACCAGCCCGTGATCTGGTTGCGCGCGTCGGGATAGGCGGCGTCGGCTCGAGAGCGGAGGCGCTCGAAGTCCCGTCCCGCCTCCATGGCTGCGGTGGCGGCCGCAACGCCAGCCTGTTCGGCGGCCGCATCGCCGAACCGCCGTGCCAGCCGGGCGTAGGCAATCGCACCGCCGATGTCCGCATAGTAGTCCATCGAGGTCCGATGGGCCTCGAACAACTGCTTCGCCCTCGTCCATGAGGCGCTCGCATACGTCCAGTCGTTGGTGACCTTCGCCCAGAGCCACAGCGCCGTGAGGGCGTTCAGGTCCGCCCCGGGCGGTGGCCAGGACGAGAGCGAGGCACGGAACGGCACCGCGTACGGTTCGCGCGCGACGCCCTGTCGCAGCCAGGGCAACCCGTTCCAGGGCAGATTGTCGAGAGGGGGATAGCGCGCGATGGCGGCGCTCACGTACGCGCGCGTCTGCTGCTGCAGGGTCCCATCGAGGTACGGATACGCGAGTGCCAGCGAGTAGACGAGTTCGGCAGGATCGTGCCAGTAGACGTTGCCGTGAGTCTCGTAGCCGATGGACGGCGGGCCCGGCGGGTTGGGCGTGCGACGCGGCCAGACCCGAGTGGCGCTGAAACCCCGCTCGAGGAAAAAAGGCATCAGGTGGCCGCCCGCCGAGACCAGCTGGCTCACTTCCTGCCGCAGTCGCGCGACCAGCGGAGCAGATGGGCTCGGGACGGGCACGTGCAGGTCGAGCCAGACATAATCGGCGACCGGCCTCGCATCGGCAGATGCCGCGATGCGGAGATTCTGCGGGGCCGTGGGACCAGTGCCGTC
>CAYLZN010000017.1:26768-30228 GCA_964387935.1 uncultured Vicinamibacteraceae bacterium
GTGGCGCGGGGCAGGCGTCGCCCGTCCGGTGGACGAAGGCGGCAATCCCGCCAGCGATCACGCGCCAGTAGACCGCATCGGCGGCGACCACGACGCCCGGCTGCTGGTGTCCTTCGGTCACGCGAGGCGAGGGAAACGGATAGGCGGCGCCGCGGCCGGACATCGGGAAGAACGGCGCGGAGGAACCGGGCCCGCACTGGACGTAGCACTCGGGCCAGTCGTTGGAAACTGCGCCAAGGTGGGACAGCGCGCCGGTGCGCACGTTGATCGCGCCCAGCCGCTCCCAGTTGTCCACGAACAGCATGTCCCCGCCCAGGGTCAGGGCGGCCGGCTCGTCGGAGGTCAAACGAAACTGGTAGCCGAACGGGGTCGAGGCGGCGGCGGAGAGGCCGTCGATGTCCAGGGAGTCCAGCGAGAGCCTCCCCAGTTCCCCGTCGTACCTGGTGGACACGTGCACCGCGACCGGGCTATCCGTCTGAATGCCATGCCTCGCCCGGTAGGCGACGTAGACGTCGCGGCCTCTGACCGCCGGCTGCGCTGGAACATCGTTGTTCCCGTGGGTATAAAGCACCGGGGCCACGCCGCGAGGCGTTCCCGTGGCGACATCGAGGGTGAAGAGCGTCTGCGCGTCGGGGCGTCCTTGCAGGTAGCTCACAATCTGTGGCCGCACCAGCGCCCAGTCTGCTGTCCAGTCCGCCTGTCGCGTACCCGCAGCATCCAACGCGGCGTCGCCTTCGTGCAGGAGCTTGTGGAAGAACTCGAGCGGCTGCGCGCGATAGAAGACCGTGCTGCCAGCCACGACCGGCGCGCGGTCCGCGAGGCTCTGCCCGCGGAGCGGCGAGACCCAGCGCAACTGCCCCGTACTGGCGTCAACAGCGAGCGCTTCAATCCGCTCCGAGCCGACCAGCACGAGCGAGCCGTCGACGGACAACGCGGGAGACGTCAGGATCGGCGCACCCGCGTCGTAGTGCCACGCGAGGGTTCCGGCAGACGCGTCGAGTGCGAACAGGGTCCCCTCCGTAGACGCCACGTAGAGGCGGTCTCGCCCAGGGTCGACGAGCGGGGCCGTCGCGCTCCATGACGTGAACGTGCGCCACACCGGCTCGCCCGTAGCGGCCCGCCAGGCGTAGGTGAACCCGTCGTGAGAGCTGGCGACGACCAGGTCTCCGACGACCGCCAGGGAGTGGCGGATGGGGCCCTCCGTGCGCGCCCTCCACAGGGGCGCGCCGGTCCGCGCGTCCCGCGCGAACACGTCACCCTCCATGCTGCCGACGAAGAGCCGACCCGCAGCGACCACAGGCTGTGCCCGCGAGGCCATCGGCGCCTCGTACCACTTCCACGCATAGCAGTAGGGGGGATCGATCTGCAGGGGTGATGCGCCGGTCCGCTGTGCGTCGCGGCCGAACTGCGGCCAGTCGCTCGGGGGGATGGCGGCCGACTGCGCACGCGGCCACGCCACCACACAGCCCACAACCACGACGAGGGTGCACACCAACGCGGTCGGGGCAGGATGTGGCACGGCGGTCATGAACCTCAGTGTGACAATCGGCTCGCGGCCTGCGACCCACGGCGCGCGGCCAGCGCCCGGACACGTGCTCGCTGGGAACTGGGAACTGGTAACTGGTAACTGAAACCTGTCACGGCGGCAGTGGCCGGTCCAGCGGTCGGACCTGCCCGCTCGCCCCGTACACGACAAACCCGTTGATCACCAGGCTGTCCCAGGAGAGCCCTCCCGGCGTTCCGCCGGCGTGCTTCGAATAGTACCCGTAGGCGCCGACGCGAAGGCGCGCGTTCAACTGCGTCGACAGCCCTCCGCCGTACTGCGTATCGACATCCGTGCGGTGCGTGTAGTTGAGATTGTGGTACGCCCCCATGACGAAGCCGCGCCAGCGGTAGCCGAAGGGGACGGTCCAGGTCAGCTCACCGCCGCGTATCTCGTAGGTGCCGGTGTTCGCGTCGAAGGAGAAGGCCCGATCCTGGGTCAGGAGCAGCGAAAGCGCCTGGCCGCTCTGCCTGGTGTGCGCCACCAGCGCCTGCACGACGAGCCCGTCGAGCTGGCCCGCGTCCATGCCAGGCGTGGAACTGGTCCGCTGGGCCACGTACACCTGGCCGCTCAGGAGCCCCCCGGGGGCGAAGGACACGCCCCCTCCAAGGCTCGTGGCCGTCGTGTCCCGCTCCGACCTCACGTAGAAGTGGTCCGTCCGCAGGCTGAAGCCGGCGAACACCGACGTGACGGGTGTCACTTGATACGTGGCGGCCACCGTCCCGAGGCTCACCAGGGAGTTGAGCGTCTCGTGAAGGGGTGACTCCTGGTAGACAGCGTCGGCGTCGTAGGTCGTCCGCATGGCGCTCGCCGTGAGCCCGAGCGACCACCGGCCGGCCAGGTCGAGCCCGGAGGTCAGGGCGGCCGTCTTCTCGACCCGGCGCGAACGGGCGCCGTTCTCGAAGCCCGTGGGCTTCGCACTGGTTTCCTTGCGTTGCGCCGTTCCCGTCCACCTGAAGCGATCGGAGCTCGACCCGATCAGACCCTCCCAGAGGAGATTGGCGGCAGGCTGACCGGTCAGGGTGCTGATCTCTTCCTGGTTCTTCACCTGGATGAACTCGGCGGCCGCGGCGCCGCCGATCACGAACTGGCGGACCTGGGTCCAGGCCCGAATCTGTGGAATGGCGAAGTACTGAGGCCCGCCAATCACCTCGGTCGCCTCGCCGTTCATGTTCGAGTCGTAACCGGCGACGAACACGATCCCGGGATTGAACCCAAGCGGGCCGAAGCGGAACTGCGATTCCGAGACCGGGTCAGAGGACGTGACCTGGGCGTGCCCGGGCCAGGCCAGGCTCCACGAGACAGCGGTCGCCGCGAGGCACAGGCAGGTCCGGCGGGATGTCACCTGGCGCCCTCCGCGCTCCGCTTGCCCTTGGGGTCGGCGTAGTAGGTCGAGTATTCCTTCCGGTAGTACTCCGGATAGTAGGACGCATTCCGCTCGAGGTCCACCTTGTTGAGAACCGCCCCGACGAATCGCGCGTGTCCGTGGACGAGGTGCTGCACGGCCGTGCGGGCGGTATCCGCCGGCACCATCTCGGTGCCCACGACGAGCAGCACGCCCGTGACGTCGCGGGCGAGGAGTGCGGCATCGGCGACGGCCATCACGGGGGGCGAGTCGATCACGACCCACTGCGCCTCGCGCTCGAGATGTTCGAGCAGGGACGCCATCCGGGGCTGCCCGATCAGATCCGCCCCATTGACGGAGGCCGTTCCCGCGGTGACCACGGAGAGGTGCGGGATCAGGGTCGGGCGGACCACGTCGCTGGCGTCGAGTCGTCGCGTGAGGTAATCCGAGAGTCCTGGCGCCCCATCGATGCCCACGAGGCCCGCCACGGACGGACGGCGCAGGTCGGCATCGACGAGCACCACACGGTCGCCGGCGTCGGCAAGCGCCCGCGCCAGGCTCACGGCCACGGT
>CAYLZN010000017.1:30238-33052 GCA_964387935.1 uncultured Vicinamibacteraceae bacterium
CTCGCGGGGAGCAGCGCTGGTGACGAGGATCGACCCTCCGCCCTGGCGAGGGGCGTTCAGCACCACGTAGCTCCGCACCCGGCGGATCGCCTCGACGAAGCCGGGACTGCGGTAGCGCAGGATCGAGCCGCCCTCGGGCAGGTCCACCTTCGGGACGAGGCCGACGAACGGGAGACGGAGTTCCGCCTGAATGGCCTCAGGCGTGCGCAGGCGCCGATCGAACTGCTCCCGCGCCACGACCAGACTGAGGCCCAGCAGCAGGCTGGCGAAGAGCGCCGCCAGCGCGTTGCGCATCCGGTCGGGGCGAACCGGCGCGCCCGGCGGTTCCGCCCAGTCGATCACGCGAATGCCGCTCGCCCGGATGTCGCTCGAGATGCCAGCCTGGCGCGCGCGCTGGAGTAGTGTTTCGTACACCTGCCGGTCACTGGCCGCCTCGCGTTCGAGCACGCCGTACTCGAGATCCTTGCGCCCGAGGCTCTGGGCCTCTGCCTTCTGCGCGTCGAGGGCGCGTGCCATGTTCCGCTCCTGCGCCTCGGCCGCCAGGTAGTCGTTCTTGACCACCTGAACCACCTTCTCGATGTCGAGCTGCAGGCGCACGCGTGCGGAGTCGAGGGCGGTCGTGTTCTTGATCATCTCCGGGTGTCGATCCCCGAAGCGCTGCGACAGTTCCGCGCGCTGCCGCTCCAGTTCGGCCACCTGGCCGCGCAGGATCTGCACGCCGCCGTTGCTCGCGATCACCTGCACCGTGTCGAGCGGCACGCCGTTGGTGCGAGCGGCCTCCACCTGCCGGTAGACCCCTTCTTTCGCGATGCGCTCCGTCTTGGCCCGCGTCACCGCCGTGTTCAGATCGTTCAGCTTCTGAACGACGATGTTCTGGCGGTCGTCGAGGGCGACGGCATCGTTGCGTTCGCGGTAGTGCTGGAGGGCGGCTTCGCTCGCCTCGACCTTCTTGCGCTGCGCGGCGAGCTGTTCGTCGAGCCACGACGAGGATTGCCGGGCGGCGGCGAACCGCGACTCGAGATCCTGCGCGATGTACTGCTTGACGAGCGTGTTCACCGCGTCTGCCGCCAGCGCCGGGTCCGAGGCCGCGAAGGCAACGGTGACGATGGGGCTGCTGTCCGAGCGGGCGAGGGACAGCCGTGACACGAAGGCGCCGGCATGAGCCCGAGCACGCTCCTCTGGGCTCGTCGTGGCCGGCGCGGCAGGTGAGGGGGGCTGCCCGATCCAGGTGCGCACCCGCTCCCAGAGCGTTGGTTTCGGCTGGAACTCCGCGTGGGTCCAGAGCTCGAGTGCCTGCACCGTCTTGACGATCAGCGGCCGGCTTCTGAGAACCTCCCGTTCGGCCTCGAGGGTGCCCGGAGTGCCTTCGCGGTCTGCCGGGCCGTTGTTGAAGACCTGGGGAACCGTGGGGCCGGTGTCCACCACCACCTGCGCGACGGCCTCGTAGACGGGTTTCTGCAGGTACACGAAGGACAGCGCTGGCAGGAGGACGCCCAGCGTGGCCAGGATGCCCAGCCAACGGTGCTTCCGGAGGGCTCGCACCACATGAAGCGGGGGACGTTCCGGCGTGCCCAGCATTCCAGAGGAGGTTCCCTTCTCTCGGCCAGGGCGAATCGCGGGCACCGCCCGCACCGACGCGCCAGGGTCGCTGGCCATCAGAACCACCTCGAGGCGACCATGATCGTGTCTCCGGGTTTCACTGGGTCGTCGAGCTTCACCTTCACGTCTTTCTTCTGGCCGTCGACGATGCGGATGATCTTGAGGCGCCCCGACGAGGCCAGGGGGGTCATCCCGCCAGCCTGGGCGATGGCCTGGAAGACGGTGAGATTCGGCCGGAACGGGTGCGCGCCTGGCGTCAGCACCTGGCCGAGGACGTAGATCTCCTGCGCCTTCGGTACGAAGATCGTGTCGCCGTCCTCGAGCGCCGGGTTCTTCGTAAGCCGGCCAGCCTGCAGATCGTCGACGGCGAAGCGTTCAGTGGCGGTCGCCCCGGGTTGGTCGGGCAGCAACGGGCCCTGGGCCGGGCCGGTCGACCGGTCGCGCCGGACGAGCACGAGTTCCGAGCCCGCGGTGGGCGCCAGGGAGCCGGCGGCGGCCAGCGCCTCGAGCATCGTGAGGGGGCCCGTCAGGGCGATGGAGCCGGGTCGCGTCACTTCTCCGGTCACGAAGACCCGCCGGCTTCGGTACTCGGCGATCGACACCGATACCTGAGGGGACTTGAGGTAGCCGTCGGCCAGCCGCTTGGTCAGGTCCGCCTTGATCTCACGCGGGAGGCGGCCGCCGACTGCGAGGCGCCCGAGCAACGGGAACTCCAGGAAGCCGTCCGGAGCGACGGGAAACCGACCGGACAGGTCCGGCTGGCCGAACACCGACACCTCCAGCAGGTCCCCGGGCCCAACGTGGTATTCCTCGGTTTGGGCCGCCTCGGGCGGGCGGTCCGCCGCGGAGATCAGCCCGAGCAGCACTGCAAGGACGAACGGAAAGCGCATGCGTGTCCCCACCCGGGGCACCTCGACAGCAGGGTCTGTGCCAATCAAGCGCACCGTGGGGTGCGCCGGACTCTGAAACGGGTACGCGTCTCGCACAGTGAGACCAGTCGTGGTCACTCCCCGGAGAATCGGCCGAACGCTCGCGCGCAACACCCTGTGGAACTACCTCGGGTTCGCCGCGAACCTCGCGTCGAACCTCGTGCTGTTCCCCTACGTGGTCTCGCACGTCGGGGAGGCAGCCGCCGGAGTCTGGCTGCTGCTGGGGTCGTTGACCGGCTACATGGGGCTCATGGAGCTGGGCCTGGTGCCGGCGCTGGTCCAGTTC
>CAYLZN010000018.1:0-19028 GCA_964387935.1 uncultured Vicinamibacteraceae bacterium
CCTGCGAACGCGCGTCGGCCTCGTGCTGGCGCTGCTCGTCGTGCTCGCCGCCCCGTTCGCCGGCCACCTCTCGCGCGCCCAGAGCGGGTCGTCCGACGGATGGCAGATCCCGGCGACTGCCATGAGCGAGAGCAATCCGATCCCGGTCAGCGACCAGGTCGTCGCCAAGGGGAAACAGATCTATCGCTCCAAGTGCCAGCGGTGTCACGGGGTCGCGGGCAAGGGTGACGGGCCCGACGCGGACCCCGATCACCGACCCGATGACCTGACCGACGCCGGCCGAGCCGCCCGCAATCCCGACGGCGTGATCTTCTACAAGGTCTGGAACGGCCGAAAGAAGCCGAAGATGCCCGCGTTCAGCACCGACCTCAGTCGAGACGAGGTGTGGACGGTGGTGCACTACGTGAAGGGGCTGCGTCAGTAGGGCGGTGACGCCGGCTCGAGCCCGTCAGCGCGAGGCTGGCGCGGGGACCAGGCGGTAACGGACCCCGGCGGCGGTCGGGAACTCGATCAGACCCGGCTCCGGGCTGGTGACGTTCACCGGCGCACCCGCCGCAGACACCAGCAGGCGCGCGCCCGCGCGGATGCGAAGCGGCGCTCCCCGCGTCGAGACGATCTCAGCGCTCACGAGCGACCCGCCATCCCACGAGAGATCGACTTCGAACCCGCCGCGCGCACGTAGGCCTGCCGCCCGGCCTCGCGGCCACGACGGAGGGAGCGCCGGCAGCAGCGCCAGTTCGTCCTCATGCGACTGGAGCAGCATCTCGGCGATCGCCGCTGTCATGCCGAAGGCGCCGTCCACCTGCGGCGCGCGTGAGCAGATCGAGAACAGACTCTCGGTCGTGTAGTGACCTGCCGCATACGCGATGTGGGCCAGCGCCTTCGCCCCATCGAGGAGCCTGGCCCAGCTCGCGGCCTTCCAGGCAGACGCCCACCCGTTCCCTTCGAATCCGCGCTGCTCCAGCACCACGCGGCTGGCCGCCGCAAACGCGGGTGTTCTTCGTGGTGAGATCTGCCGACTCGGAAACAGCCCGTAGAGGTGCGAGATGTGCCGGTGACTCTTCTCACGCTGGCCCCAGTCGTCCAGCCACTCCTGGAGATCCCCAGCGCGTCCCACCTGCATCGGCGCGAGCCGGGCCTTCGCATCGAGGACCTGCGCCCTGAGCACCGCATCCGTGCCGAGCACGTCCGCAGCGCCCGCGACCGCCGTGAACAGGTCGTGGAGAATCTGCATGTCGATCGTGGACCCCGCCACGAGCGAGGTCCCTGGACTCATCGACCCGGTGACCTCGTCGAAGAACCGATCGTTGCCCGGCGCCAGCGGGAAGTTCTCCGGCGAGGTGGAGGGGTTGGTGACGAGCCAGCCGCGCGTGGGATGCGGTATCAGGACGTCGAGGAAGAACTCGGCCGCCCCGCGCATCAGGGGGTAGTACTCCGTGAGAAAGGCCCGGTCTCCCGTGAAGCGATAGTGGTCCCACAGGTGCGTGACGAGCCAGGCGCCGCCGGTCGTGAAGCCGCCCCAGCTGGGGCCGTCCATCGGCGCCGCGACCCGCCACAGGTCCGTGTTCTGGTGCAGCACCCACCCGCGCGCGCCGTAGTGCTCGCGCGCCACGTCGGCGCCCTGCTCGGCAACCTCGCGAATGAGTCGGAAGAGCGGCTCCGCGCACTCGTCGAGGCCCGCCACCTCCGCCGGCCAGTAGTTCATCTGCGTGTTGATGTTGGTCGTGTACTTCGAATCCCACATGGGATTCATGTCCTTGTTCCAGATCCCCTGCAGGTTGGCGGGCTGCGTCCCCGGGCGCGAGGACGAGATGAGGAGGTAGCGACCGAACTGGAAGAGCAGCGCCGCGAGCGCCGGGTCGTTGCTGCCGTCGAACGCCTTCAGCCGCTCGTCGGTGGGCCGCGTCGACGCCGGCGTCGCCGCGAGGTCGAGCCTCACCCGTCGGAACAGCCGCCGGTGCTCGGCCACGTGCGCCGTCCGCAGGTCGTCGAGCGACTTGCCCTCGACGCCGCGCAGCATCGCGCTGACGCGGGCCTCCGGGTCGCCGCTCACGTCGCGGAAGTTCACGAAGCTGGTGGCCGCGGCCACGAGCAGCGTCACCGAATCCGCCCCGCGGATGACGAGGCGGTCATCGCCGGCCGTCAGCTCGCCTCCCTGCGCGCGTGCCGTCAGGCGCGCGACGTAGCGCAGCTGGCCGGCCACCCCGAGGTAGTCCGCGGAGCGGCCGCGCACGACCAGCCCGTCGCTGCCCTGCGCGTCCATGCGGAAGTAGTCCGTCGCGTAGTTCGAGTGCGCTTGATTGCGATCGCCACGTAGCTGGATCGCGAACGAGAGAGCCCCCGGTGGCTCTGCCGAAAGCCGGACCACGAGCACCTGATCGACGGGGGAAGAGAAGACCTCTCGCGTGATGCGGGCTCCCCCGCGTTCGTAGGTCGTCGTGGCGATCGCCGTGTCGAGGTCGAGTTGGTGGCGGTACCCTGAGACTGGACCGCTGTCGTTGAACGTCAGCACGAGATTGCCGAGCGACTGGTACTTCTGCTGCTCGACCGGGTAGCCCATAAGGTGCCGGCCGAACAGGCGGTGGGCGCGCACGAGCTGTCCCTCGAAGATCAGCCGCCTGATCTCGGGCAGCGCGCCCGCCCCGCCCTTCACCGTCGTCGTGTACGGCCCGCCCGACCAGTACGTGTCCTCGTTGAGCTGGATGATCTCCTCGTCGGTTCGCCCGAAGACCATGGCGCCGAGCCGGCCGTTGCCGACCGGGAGCGCGTTGTCCCATTTGTCCGCCGGGTGGGTGTACCAGAGCACGGTCGCCGGGTCGGAATCGGCGCCGAGCACCGTCGAAGGGATCACCACGGCGAGAAGGACGACCGCAGCGAGGTGGCCGACGGAAACGATTCGACGACGCGGACCAGTCGGGGGATGCATGTCTGCGCTCCTCATGGCACCACTGTACCTGCGACGCGTCTGTTTTCGTGCCGAGTCGATCAGGGCAGGTTGGCCAGCAGGCGCGCGCCGGACACCTGGCGGACGCGCGATCGGCCGATGTCCGGCACGCGGCGCTCGCGTCGTCCGCGCAGGTGCACCTGGAAAGCATGCGGAACGGCCACACGCTCCAGCAGGTAGCGCAGACCGGCATCGATATCCTGCTCGGCGAGCTTCACCTCGATGGCGAGCCACGGGCGACCCGATCGCAGGAGCAGGAAATCGACCTCGTGTCCCATGCGCGTGCGGAAATATCGCACGTCGAGCTTCTCGCCGTCGACGTCTCGCACCCAGTGCACGAGCCGGAGAAGGTGCAACGCGACCAGGTTCTCGAACCGCGCCGCCTCGGACTCGGCGCGCGCCCAGTCCCAGAAGTAGAGTTTCTGCTCCTTCTTCACACTCTTGATGCGGGGCGGGCCGTACGGTGGAATCCGCACGATCGCGTCCAGTCGTTCGAGGATGGCCACCCAGCGGCGCGCCGTCTCGAAGGCCACCTCGAGGTCCTCCCGGAGGCTGTTGATGGAGAGGATGCCGCCGGCCGCCGTTCCCAGCCGGTCGAAGAGCAACTCCACGCGATCGATCTCCCGGACCTGTTCGAGGGACCGGACCTCTTCCTGGACGAGACGCTCGCCGTAGCCGAGGCGCCACCGTGCCGCCGCCTTCTCACTGCCGGTCAGGAACGGCTCCGGGAACCCTCCGAGCACGAGCAGCGCCTCGAGCGTGTCCTGGGGTAGTGGGTCCCTCGGCAGGTCGGGCAATTCCGCGATCGGGACGAGAGGCCGTCCGACGATCTCGGAGCCGGTGAGTGGGTGGAGGTGATGGGCGAAGTACCGGCCCTGCAGCGAGTCGCCGCCCCGTCCATAGAGGTCGAGGCGTGCACTTCCGGTGACGAGGAGGCGATGGGCGGAATGGTGGGTGTCGTACAGCCCCTTCAGGAAGTTCCGCCATCGCCGGAACTTGTGGAGTTCGTCGAAGACCCACAGCGTCGGGTCGAGGTCGAAGGCCATCCGCTGGATCGAGCGCCGGTCTGCTGCGTCGTCCCAGTTGAGGTAGAGACCGCGCTCCTCGTCAGCGACTCGACGGACGAGTGTCGTCTTGCCGCACTGGCGCGGACCGGACAGCAGCACCATCTTGCTGCCGAGATCGGCCCGCAACGCGGGTGCGATGCGGCGGTCGATCATGTCGGACATTATTCATTGACACTCTAATTTTGTCCAGACAAAATCAGACCACACACTGATTTCGTCCACACGCGGCAGGTAGACGCAGCGTCCTGTCCGCTCGGCTGGCGCTCAACCCGTCCAGGCGTGCGTGTTGACTTCGGGTAGGCTCGCGTGGTTCCGTGCCCCATGACGAGACACCAACTCCTGACGGCGATGGCCGTCATCGAATGGGGCGCGGGACTGGCCCTGCTTCTGATGCCTGCCACAGTGGTGCGTTGGATGCTCAGCGAGGCCAGGCCGGCACCGCCGATGGTGGCGCTGCGCCTTTCGGGGCTGGTGCTGTTCGGTCTGGGCACCATGTGCTGGGCCGGCCGCAGCTCCCGGAGGGCGGCTGGCGCGTTCCGGGTCATGCTCGGTTACAACCTGCTGGCGGCCGTGGCGCTGGCAGGGGTCGGGTTTGCGATGGCGCCGGTCGGCAGTCTGCTCTGGCCTACGGTTGTCCTTCACACCGGTCTGGCGGTGCTGCAGGTCCGGGACATGCAGAGGGTCGGCACGGGCGCACGATGAAGCCACGAGCCTGACAGGACGCTGACGTCCACCAGCGGTAGCGCTGGCCCGGCGTGGCGCATTCGGCGTAGGATGTCGGCCGCCACTCCTGGAGAGACCATGGCCGCACTCATCGAGGCGATCGACGTCAAGCGCAAGATGTTCTTCGAGCACGAAGGGGTGCCGTATCACTGCCTCGATGTCGAGGTGTCCCGCCCGACGGCGCGGGGCGGCCAGACCCTGGTCCGCATCAAAATGCGCTCCCTGCTCACCCGCGCCGTGTTCGACAAGACCTTCAAGGCCGGCGACAAGTTCAGCGAGCCGGACCTCGAGGTGAAACCGGCCTCGTTCCTCTACGCCGACGCTGACGGCTGTCACTTCATGGACCAGGCGACCTTCGAGACGCTGACGGTCCCGGCCGACGTGATCGGTGACGCCCGGCTCCTGCTCGCCGACAGCGTGCTGGTCCAGGTCGAGCAGTTCAACGGCCGGCCCATCGGCATCCAGCTCCCGCCCATCGTGGAACTGACCGTGGCGTCCACCGAGCCTGGTGTGCGGGGCGACACGGCGAGCGGTGGCGTCACCAAGGCCGCCACGCTCGACACCGGCCTCGAGATCCGCGTGCCCCTGTTCATCAAGGAAGGCGAGAAGGTCCGGGTCCACACCGAGACGCGGGAGTTCGCCGGGCGGGTATGACGCCCGAGGGCGCATCAGTAGTCGCAGATGACGATGTCCTTGGTCCGTCGGCAGATTTCGCGTCCGTAGTCGGTCCACTGCCCCTGACCCCAGTAGCGATAGCAGCTCGTCTGGGACGCGAGCAGGTGGAGCAGCGCGTTGCGATAGCGCCGCTCGTCGGTCGGCATGTGGCGCGCCGTCACCCGCTCGTGGAACAAGGCGCTCGCCTCCTCCATCGGGCCGAGGACATTGTCGTAGCCGCGCACCCAGGACATGTCGTTGGTCCAGCTGCCACCCTCCATGTGGAACCGGCCGTCCTCCGCGCGCAGTTCTGCAATGACCCGTTCCAGGCGCTCGCGCCCCTCGCCAGGCTGCAGGCGTGCCCAGATGCGCCCCTGGAACAACGGCTGAAGCTCGGGCAGGTCGGTCTCGCGCACCCCTGACGCGAAGAGATGTTCGAGGTACTCGGTGCCGTTCATGAGCGGTGTGTCACTGCCCGAGCACTCGCGCACGACCTCGACGAACTTCGACGGGAACTCGTTCATCATGACGCCCCCGTTCTCGCCGTCGGCGATCTGCGTGACGAGGGGCGGCACCGGGCGCCCCTCCAGTTGCTGCCGCCCGAGTCCCTTCGCTTCGTAGTACGGCTGCATCTGGCCGACGAGCTTGGTGTCCGAGCCCTTCGTCTTCACGAGCGCGATGATGCTCGCGGTGTCGCCGCTGGCGCTGCGGCAGACGAGGCGGTGCGGCACGTGCGGGCGCGAAGGCGGGCGACCGGTGGCGGGTTCTTCCACGGTGTGTTCCTGCACCAGGACCCACTGGTAGCCGCAGTCGCGCAGCGTCATGACGAACGCGTACGCCACCTCGGGATGGTTGGGCAGCGCCATCTCCGACGGCGAGAAGCCCCGCACCCGTTGCAGCGCCTCCAGCCCAAAGATGGCCGCGAAGTGGTGCTGCCACGCGCGGACGTGCAGGCGGAAGTCCTGGACCGGCGTCGAAGGCGCCACCGCGTGACCCCACGGCGCGCCCAGCCACTCCACGGCGTGACGGAACGCCGGGTCGCACGTGACGCCTCGCAGGCCCTCGATCACATCACCGGCGCCCATCACGCGAAGACCGTGCAGCAGCGTGCCCGAGTACTCGAGCATCACCCGGGGCGCCCGGCCCTCGCGGATCAACTGCGGCACGAACTCGCCCATGCGCGCGTAGCACGCCCGGAACACGGGCGCGTTGTGGTTATCGCCGATGCCGGGGTGCTCGGCCATGCACTGGAGGTTGCCGATGAGAGCGGCCGTCCGCAGATCCTCCCCTCCGGCCGGCGTCAGCGGCTGGTGCATGTGCAGGGCAATCGCGCAGGCGCTGCGGATCCGCCTGAAGTCGATGCCGCTGTCGCGGAGCACGACGGGCTGCCCGGCAACCGCGGCGATTGCTTCGGCGATGGTGGATTCTGATCCGCTCAGGTTGGGCAGGCCATCGACGCACTCGGGCAGCGAAGTCATGAGCCGATGATGCCTGCCTCCCGTCCCAATGTCGAGCGCGAGCGACGCCGACGGCGCCATTCGACCCCGTCGTCTACCATGGTGGGCATCACGGTCGCCATGTTCACGCCATCCTCCAAGAACCGCCTGACCGAGCACGACCTGGATCGGTTTCCGGACGACACGCTGTTCCACCGCGTGGCACGGGCCGTGTGCCGCGCAGGCTGCCTGCCCCGCAAGGAGCTCTACGAAGCCTGGGAGATGGCCCGCCGGACGCGCCGGCGTTTTCGCGGGGGGCGGGTGGTCGATCTGGCCGCCGGACACGGGTTGCTGGCCCTGATCCTGCTGCTGCTCGACAGGGAGTCCGAGCTGGCTCTCGTGGTGGACCCGAAACTCCCTCCCTCGGCTGAGACGCTGCAGGCGGCGCTTGGCGCGAATTGGCCGTGGCTTCTCGAGCGGGCACGCCCTGTGCGGGCGTCAATCGATGCCGTGGAGATCCTGCCCACCGACCTCGTGGTGTCGAGTCACGCCTGCGGTGCGCTGACGGACCAGGTGCTGGCCCGTGCCGCTGCCGCGCGGGCGCGCGTCGCCGTGCTGCCCTGCTGCCACGATGCGGGAACCTGCGATGCCGGTGCCCTGAGCGGCTGGGTGGACGAGGCCCTTGCCATCGACATCGTCCGAGCGGTGCGTCTCGAAGGGCGTGGCTACCGGGTGTGGACCCAGACCATCCCGGCGGCGATCACCCCCAGGAATCGCCTGCTGATGGGCGCACCGCTGCCGCCCGGCGTCCCGCCAGGCGCCCGGCACGCTCCAGGAAGCCACGGTTGACGGGGCTGTGCGGCTTCAGGGCAGTGCGTTCGTGCGCCAGGGCCAGCGCGACGTCCGGCAGCCCCGCGCGAATCGCGGCCTCGGTCAGCGTCCAGTCGATCACGTCGCGCTGCGCGTGGCTGCCGCCGAACTGATTGGCGACAAAGCGGACCGGATGCAGCGCGGTCACCGCATCCGCATATCGCCCTTCCCAGAACGCCACGAACCCGTGGGCCAGCGGAAGGCCGACGACGCCGGCCCACCTGGCCGTATCGCTCTTGCCGGACGCGCTCTCGCGCAACGCGGCGAGCAGCCGCTCGACCGAGGCCTGGCGACCGGCCCCGAGGTACGCCATCGTCGCGTGGAGATCGTTGAAGGGATAGAGGCGGCCATCGGCGTGGTCGTCCCACCCATCAGCGAGCTCGTGCCAGCGGTCGCCGACGTCGTGGCCTCCAAGGCTCAGGCGCCAGAGCAGGGCCGACGCGTCCACGAGGTCGAGCGCCACGCGACTGTGTGTGCCGCGGATCGGCCCGTCGTAGAGCTCGAAGACCTGCGGCAACTGGCCCAGGTCCAGGTGGAACAGCGCGCGGTGCCACCAGTTGTGCACCTTGAAGAAGTTGTCGTCGCCAACCCAGTACGGCTCGCGCGCGATCATCCAGCCGATGCCGTCCTCGGCCCGGCCCTGCATTTCCATGACGTGCGTGACCGCGTGGTGCGCCCAGCAGTCCAGCGGCTCGAGATCGATCGCCCGTCGTCCGGCCTCCTCTGCGCGGGTGTAGTCGCCCGCCTCCTCGAGGCCGAACGCGTACATGCCGAGCACGGTGTGGTAGCCGGGCACTCCTTCGTCCCAGTGAGGCAGCGCGCGCGCGAGGCGGTCCCGCAGGTCGCGCGCACTGCCCCGGTAGAAGTCCATGAGGTGCCCCACCTGGAGGGCGACGAGATCGCGGGGGTAGCGCATGCTGTGGAAGTCCAGGTGGCACGCCGCCGCAATCCAGTTGCCCTCGAGCAGGTGTTCGAGCGCCAGCAACTGAGAAGTCTCCCGCTGGTTCCGGGCCAGCCCGCGTATGGTGGCGGCGCCGGCGGCGGCATCGCGCGTCGCCGCCGGTTCGGTGGCGAGCGCCAGGATGAACGCCTTCAGCAGATGCGCCTGCGTGCAGGAAGGCGCCTCGGCAATCGCCTCGTCGAGGCGGGAAATCGGGTCGCCGCGGTAGATCGCGAAGCTGCGCAGGGCCTCGTCGAGCCTCGTCGCCGCGGAGGGCGTCGCGCCGGAAAGAACATTCGCCTGTCGGTCCGTCACCATGAGTCACTCCATGGGCCGCGCCGTCGGGTACGGGTGGATCCGGAACTGTGGTCGAGGCCTCCAGCCTACCGGACAACCGCTCAGCCCGGCAAGCCGTGGCGGCGATGAGCGACAATAGCGGCTCAGCCCGACCCACCCGTTCTGTCGAAGGCAGGAGGTTTCCGTGACGGTCACCAATCACGAGACGCCCGGGCGCAAGGCCGCCCTCACCATGGACGCGACGACGTTCCGCGCGCTGGGGCATCGCCTGGTGGATCAACTGGCCGGACTGCTGGAGGCGGTGCCGAAGGGTCCGGTGACGCGCGAGCAGACGCCCGGCGCCGTGCGCGAGGCGCTCGACCTGAACGCCCCGCTCCCGGAGGCGGGCACCGCAGCGGGCCCGCTGCTCGAAGAGACGACCCGGCTGCTGTTCGGGCACTCGCTGTTCAATGCACACCCGCGCTTCTTCGGCTACATCACCGCGCCACCGGCACCCATCGGGATCCTCGGCGACTTCCTCGCTTCTGCGCTCAACCCCAACGTGGGCGCGTGGGCGTTGTCGCCCGCCGCCACGGAGATCGAGGCGCAGACGGTCCGGTGGATCGCCTCGTTCATCGGCTTCGCCCCAGAGGCCGGCGGGATCCTCGTGAGCGGCGGGAACATGGCCAACATGGTCGGCTTCCTGGCCGCGCGCGCGGCCAGGGTCACCTGGAACGTCCGCGAGCACGGCGTGGCCGGCGCGGACTGCGTGCTCCGTGTCTACTGCTCCAGGGAGGCCCACACCTGGATCCAGAAGGCGGCGGATCTGAGCGGGCTCGGCACGGCGTCACTCCGATGGATCCCGACTGTCGCGCGCTTCCGCATGGACGTCGGCGCACTGCAGGCGCAGATCGAAACCGACCGCGCGGCCGGCGACGTGCCCTTCCTCGTCGTCGGCACGGCCGGCTCGGTCAGCTCGGGCGCGATCGACCCGTTGCCGGAGATCCGCGCCATCTGCGATGCCCACGGGCTCTGGTTTCACGTGGACGGCGCCTACGGGGGCTTCGCCAATGCGCTCCCGGATGCGCCGGGCGCCCTGCGAGGCCTGTCACTGGCCGACTCGGTCGCGGTGGACCCGCACAAGTGGCTGTATGCGCCGCTCGAGGTCGGCTGCGCGCTCGTGCGCGACGCGGAAGCGCTGCGGGGCGCCTTCTCGTATCACCCGCCCTACTACCACTTCGGCGAGCAGGCGACCAACTTCGTGGACTACGGTCCGCAGAACTCGCGCGGCTTCCGCGCGCTCAAGGTCTGGCTCGCGTTCAAGCAGGTCGGCGCGGCGGCCTACCGCGCCATGATCGCCGATGACATCCACCTGTCGCGCGCGCTCGCGGACGCGGTCGCACAGCACCCCGAACTGGAGCTCGTCACACAGGACCTGAGCATCACCACGTTCCGCTATGTGCCCGCGGACCTGCGGCCGCGCGTCGGCCACGCGGACGTCGAGCAGACACTCGACGCACTCAACCGGGAGGTCCTGGATCGCCTGCAGCGCGGCGGCGAGGCGTTCGTCTCCAACGCCGTGCTCAGCGGCCGCTACCTGCTGCGGGCCTGTATCGTCAACTTCCACACGACACGTGCGGACGTGGAGGCGCTGCCCGAGATCGTGGCGCGGGTCGGCAGAGACGTCGCATATACTCGCGCCCGATGACGCGCGCCTGCGCCGGCATCCTGATGGCCGCCGCGGTCGCCGGCGGCCTCGCACTCCGGACGGCCCGCCTCGACGTTCGCCCCATGCACCATGACGAGGCGAACCAGGCCGTCAAGTTCGGCGCCCTGCTCGAGCGCGGCGAGTACCGCTACGACGCGAACGACCATCACGGGCCGACGCTCTACTACCTGTCACTGCCTGCCGCCTGGCTGCGCGGACAGCCCACGCTCGCAATGCTCGACGAGCGCACGCTGCGCGGGGTCACCGTCGCCTTCGGCATGGGAACGATCCTGCTCCTTCCCCTGCTGTCGGCCGGACTCGGGCGGACAGCGGTCGCCGCGAGCGCGATCCTGATGGCGCTCTCCCCCGCGATGGTCTTCTACTCGCGCATGTACATCCAGGAAGCGCTGTTCGCGTGCTTCGCCCTCGCGTTCGTGATTGCCGTCGGCCGCATGGCCGTCGGAGGCCGCCTGGTGTGGGCCATCGTCGCCGGCGCCGCCGCCGGCCTGGCAATCGCCACGAAGGAAACCGCGATCATCGTCCTGCCCGCGGCCCTCGTGGCGGCCGCGGCGGCAAGGTGGTCGCTGCCGGCGGGTGTGCGGCCGACCAGCCGCGAGGGCGGCGCGCCTGGCGTTACACGCGCCGCCCTGGTGGCCGCAGTGACTGCCGCGGCCGTCGCGGCGGTGTTCTTCTCCTCGTTTCTCACCCAGCCTGGCGCCATCGTCGAGCCCTTCCGGGCACTCACCACGTACCTCGATCGCGGCATCGACCCCGCGAATCACGCGCAGCCGTGGCACTACTACCTGAGCCTGCTCGCGTACTCGTCATCTGGGGGCCTGCGGTGGAGTGAAGGAGTGGTGTTGGCGCTGGCGCTCATCGGGATTGGCGCCGCGTGTCTGGCACCCGACCCGACCCGTCCGACGAGCGCGTTCTGGGGGCGCTACCTCGCCGCGTACGTCGTCATGACGGCGGCCACCTTCTCGGTCATTCGCTACAAGACCCCCTGGAACCTGCTGCCGTTCTATGTCGGCGTGCTCGTACTCGCCGGGGTCGGCTTCTCCGTGCTCGTGCGCCGATGCGAGTCCAAGGTGGCCCGGGCCCTCGTCGTGGCGGGGTTCGCAGTCGCGTCGGCACACCTGGCCTGGCAGGCCTGGCGCGCGTCGGTCACCTACGCGGCCGACCCGCGCAACCCGTATGTGTACGCGCAGACCGTGCCGGACGCCGTCCGCATGGCCGCGCGCATCCGGACCCTCGCCGCCCTGCATCCCGATGGGGATCGCATGCAGGTATCGGTGATTGCGGGCCCGTACGAACAGTGGCCGCTTCCGTGGTACCTGCGGGAGATGCCCCACGTTGGCTACTGGACGGCACCCGACGACGCCCTCGCCCTGAGGGCACCGGTCATCGTCGCCTCGCTCGAGCACGGCGCGGCGCTCGACGCGGCGCTGGACGACCGCTACCTCTCGGAGTTCCACGGCCTCAGGCCGGACGTGCTGCTCATGCTCTACATCGAACGCGGGCTGTGGGACCGGTTCATGGCCGCCACGCCGCCCGGCAGTTCGCCAGGCCGGTGAGCGAGGGGTGCCGGCCGCGTGAACCGCGGCGCCGCGGGCCTCACGATGGTCTGCGGCGTCTCCTCGCGCAGCACGACGACGCCGTCGAACAACTGAGACCAGTCGACGCGATCCGCCTTGCCGTACGAGAACAGCGACGCGTCGATGACGCCAAGCCCGGCCAGCGCCAGCTTTCCGAGATACCGCAGCGGCTCGTCTCCGCGAGCCGTCGCCTGCGTTTCCAGGGATCCCGAGGCCGGCGGCGGAATCGATGTGGCCGTGCCGCGACCGTAAGTCCCGCTCAGAGAGATGAACGCGATGGTCGCGAGTCGATCCCCGAACTCCGCCGCCAGGTCGGCAGCGAACGGACGCACGGGCCGGTTGACGGGCTCGAGTGTCCGCGCAGCGTGCACGTTGGCCGTCCAGATGACGACGCGGGGCGGTCGGGGAGATTGCTGTCGGTGCCATCGAAACAACGTGGCCATCTGCCGTTCGCGCCAGTTCGGATCCACGGCGGCGCCCTGGTTCGTCAGCGCCGCCAGGGCAGCCTGCGCCATGATCCAGTGCGCAGACTGCGGTGGCGCGGCGCTCACCGCGTCGCGCAGGCACGCCACCAGGCGGTCCCGCTCCGCGGCGTCGTACGGATGCTCGTCGTCGTAGCGCCAGTTCGTGTGGCGCGAAAGGAAGTCCGCACACGTGGACCGGCGAGATTCCTGCAGCCCGTGAAGCAGCTCCTCCACCAGTCCCCTCTTCTCGAAGCCAGAGGTCGCACCCGGGAACTGGGCATCGAGACCGCCCAGCCGGATCCGGCCCGCTGAGGCCTGCGCGTGCAGGAAGTCGACGAACGGATCGATCTCGCGGCTGCGGTTCCACAGGCCACCAATCGCGTCGCCGACCTGTTCCGGTGCGGACGTCCCGGCGGCCAGGCGCCGGCCGAGGTCGACGAACTCGTAGACGCCGCTTTCGAAGTAGACGGCGTCGAACCCGCAGCGCTCGATGAGCCGCTGGATCACGACGACCTTGGCCTCGATCGTGCGCCCTCCGCCGTGATGCCCCTCTTCGCCCAGCATGACGACCTGCCGGGCGCAGACATCGGCGACCAGCAGGTCGAGCTGGTGGAACCAACGCGCATCCGTCCCATCCGGGCCCGCGAGCGGGACTGTTGATTGTCCCCGTGGCGACACACCTGCCCCCGCCAGCAGCAGCGCCGCGATCGCCGCTGTCCGCCACCTCGCCGCCACCCTGGTCCGTTGCAGGCACCTCCTGGCTGTGGCACTGTGGGAGCCGCCGAGCGCGCCGTGACCCCGCCCGAGTTGATCCTGGTCGTGCCCTGTTACAACGAGGCGGCCCGCCTCGACGCCAGCGCGTTCCTCCAGTTCGCCGACACCCACCGCTCCCTCCAGTTCCTGTTCGTCGATGACGGGAGCACGGATCACACGCGCGAGGTCCTCGAGCGCATGCGCCAGGCCGCGCCGGCGGCGGTGCACGTGCTCCCGCTCGCGTCGAACCACGGCAAGGCCGAAGCCGTCCGCGCCGGTGTGCTCGCAGGCCTGGCACGCCATCCGGCGCTCGTCGGCTTCCTGGACGCAGACCTTGCCACGCCGCTCGAGGCGATGGACGACTTCCTGGCCGTCCTGCGCGCCCGTCCCGCGGTCGAGTTCGTCATCGGCTCGCGCGTGATGCTCCTGGGCCGGGACGTCAGGCGCAGCGCCCTGCGTCACTACGTGGGACGCATGTTCGCCACGGCCGTTTCGATTGCCCTCGACCTGCCCGTGTACGACACGCAGTGCGGGGCCAAGGTGCTGCGGGTCACCGACGCGACCGCCGCGCTGTTTGCGATGCCCTTCCGCAGCCGATGGGTCTTCGACGCGGAGCTGATCGGTCGGTACCTGCAGCTGCCCGTCGCGCCGGGCGAGCCGGGCCGCCGCGACCGACTCTACGAACTCGTCGTCTCGACCTGGCACGACATCCCCGGGTCGAAAGTGCGCTGGTACGACGTGCCTCGCGCGGCCCTCGACATCGCGCGCCTCTGGAAGGCACGCGTCACGCGGCCGCGCTGAGGGACTGAGCCGTCCGGGCTGGACAGCCACGCGGCGAGCCCCGTAGGCACGACCTGCCACCACACCCCGCGATCTCGAACTCGACGGTCAGCACGCTCCCGCGCGGACGGCCGCCGGGACTGTCGAATGCCTCAGGGTAATGCGACACCGCGAGCACGCGTCCGTCAGCGAACGTCGCCGTGTAGAAGTGCGCCGCGGCCTCAGCCTGGTCGTCGAACCACAGGCACGGTACGATGGGAGCGTGAGGCATGCCGGATGGTAGCACGCCGCTTCTCACACGAGGCCATGGCCACCGTCTTCGAAGTGCACCTGGCGCACCCGGACGAGCGCTACGCCGCACAGGCAGCGCAGGCGGCCTTCGATCTCGTCGATCGCCTCGAGCGGGACCTCAGTCGCTTCCTGCCGAACAGCGACGTGGGCCGCATCAATCACCTTGGTGCCGGGGAGCAGGCACGCGTGAGCCCGTCGACCCTCGAGTGCCTGGTGATCGCGCGCCACGCCTTCGACCTCACCGACGGCGCCTTCGACATCTCGATGGGCACCGGGCTGCACTCGCTGGAGCTCGACCCGGATCGGCTCACCGTCTGCGCCACGGGTGACGGCGTGCGACTCGACCTCGGCGGCATCGGCAAGGGCTTCGCGGTGGATGGCATGGCGGACGTCCTCGAGGAGTGGGGGCTCGAACAGGCCCTCGTGCACGGCGGGTACAGCTCGATGCTCGCGCTCGCCCCCCCGGCAGACCACGACGGCTGGCCGCTCACGCTGAGCGACCCCGCCATGCCTTCCCGGGTGCTGACGACGCTGTCGGCGCAGCAGTTGGCGCTCGGCGCCTCCGGGCTGCGCAAGGGCGACCACATCGTCGACCCGCGCACCGGACGGGCCGCCCAGGGGCGGCGCGCGGCCTGGGTGGCCGTAGACCGCCCCCGGCGCGCCGACGTCAAAAGACTTGTCGGGGCGCAGGGCGAGCCGGCATTCCGGCTGGCGGCGGCCGCCGTGTGCGACGCACTCTCGACGGCCTTCATGCTCATGCGCGACCACGAGGTCGAGGCATTCTGCGATCGGAATCCCGGGCTCGAGGCCTGGTGCCTCGAGGACACGGCGGCCGGCCTGGCGGAAGGCACGCCGGTGCGGCACTTCGGCACCTCGACGGGCCGTGGCCCCCGGTGAGACCGGCGGCCGGCTCCTGGCGCTCGCGGGTATACTTCGACGGCAACGAGCTCACGGGGCGCCCCGGCGCCGCCGCTGGGCAGAGGCGGAGACAGGGATGGCTGAAGAGCGAAAGCTCGATCGGCGCGACCTCCTGATGGGACTTTCCACGGTCCCTGCGCTTGGTCTGTTCGGGTACGCCTGGCAGAAGCAGCGCCAGTTTCAGCAGTCGAGGGTCGAGGCGGCCGCGACGCCGGCGGCCGCGGCCGACGGGCGGGAGATCAACGTCGGGCTGCTCGGCGCGGGCGCTCAGGGCCAGGTCCTCACCGATGCCATGCTCCGCATCCCCGGCCTTCGCTTCCGCGCCGTGTGCGACATCTGGACCGAGTACAACCAGCGGCGGGTCGTCAACCAGCTCGCCCGGTTCAAGCACCAGGTCAACGCGTACGAGGACCACCGCGAGATGCTCGACAAGGAAAAGGAGCTGGACGCGGTGGTGATCGCCACGCCGGACTTCTGGCACGCGCCGCACACCGTGGACTGCCTCGAGGCCGGGAAGCACGTGTACTGCGAGAAGGAGATGTCGAATACCCTGGAGGGCGCGCGACGCATGGTGGAGGCGGCCCGCAGAACCGGCAAGCTCCTCCAGATCGGCCACCAGCGCCGTTCCAATCCGCGTTATCTCCACTGTTACGAGAAGCTCCTCGGCGAGGCGAAGCTGCTCGGGCGGATCGTGACCGTCAGCGGGCAGTGGAACCGTGCGCTGGCGCCAGATCTCGGCGCGCCAGACCGGTACGCGATCCCCGAAGCGCGGCTCAAGCAGTACGGCTTCAAGGACATGCACCAGTTCCGCAACTGGCGCTGGTACCGGGGGCTTGGCGGTGGGCCGATCGTGGATCTCGGCTCCCACCAGATCGACATCTACACCTGGTTCCTGGGTGCCAACCCCTCGCATGTGATGGCGAGCGGCGGGCTGCTCTACCACGATCCGAAGACCCACGAGTGGTACGACACGGTCATGGTGGTGTACGACTACGAGACCGCTCAGGGCCCCGTCAAGGCGTACTACCAGACACAGACGACCAACGGCAGCCAGGGCTACTTCGAGACCTTCATGGGCGACCAGGGCACGCTGCTGATCTCGGAGTCGGAGCTGAACTACGCGGGACGGCTCTACCGGGATCCCAACGCGCCCGCCTGGGACGAGTGGGTCCGGAAAGGCTATGTCACCGCCCCCCGGCTGCAGGAGGCCAAGCCCGCCGACGAGGCCGGCGCGGTGGCGGACGTGCGCGAATCGGTCTCCCCGGACGAGCACAAGGTCCCGGTCGTGTTGCGCGACCCGTACCATCAACCGCACCTGCAGAACTTCTTCGACGCCGTCCGCGGACAGGCCACCCTCAATTGCCCGCCCGACGTCGGCTACGAGAGCGCGGTGGGCGTGCTCAAGGTCAATGACGCCATCGAGGCACGGTCGCGGCTGTCGTTCTCGCCGGACGACTTCCGCGCGTAGGCCACCATGGACGCAGGACTCGTGTCGCGCGGATCGATGATGGCCATCACGCTGCTGCGCGTGGTCGTGGGGTGGCACTTCCTCTACGAGGGCCTCGCGAAGCTGACCGCACCCTCGTGGTCGGCCGCGGGCTACCTCAAGCAGGCGCGGGGGCCCTTCGCCGATCTCTTCAAGGGCCTGGCGGCCAACCAGAACCTGCTCGCAAACGCCGATCTGATCACCATGTGGGGGCTCACCCTGGTCGGCCTCTGCCTGGTACTGGGGCTGTTCACGCGCCTGGCGAGCCTCGGCGGCATCGCGTTCATCGTGCTCTTCTACCTGTGCAACCCGCCCTTCGTGGGCTACTTCTACTCCCTGCCCACGGAGGGCAGCTACCTGATCGTCAACAAGAACCTGGTGGAGCTGGCCGCGCTCGTCGTCGTGCTGGTGACGGGCAGCGGACGGTTCGCCGGGCTCGATCGCCTGGTGCATGCGCTGGTGGGCCGCCGGCCGCGGCCCGCCACGATCTGACCCGGAACGACCCGCCTGGAGATCACACGATGACCAACGAGAACCCGACTTCGACCCTGGTTTCGCGCCGCGACTTCGTGGGCACGGTCGCCACGGCGGCCGGCATGACCATCGTGCCGCGCCACGTGCTCGGCGGCACGGGCTACCAGGCGCCGAGCGACACCGTCAACGTCGCGGTCGTGGGCTACATCCACGGCATGGGCACGTCGAACATGAGGAACATCGCGAAGACCGACAACATCGTCGCCCTGTGCGATTGCGACGAGAGCGGGGCGGCCACCGCGGCGCTCACGCGGACCAAGGTGCCCGAGCTCCACCCGAAGGCCGCACGGTACAAGGACTACCGCGTGATGCTGCAGAAGCAGAAGGACATCGACGCGGTCGTGGTCGCCACGCCCGACCATACGCACGCGGTCGTCGCCATGGCGGCGATGCAGCTCGGCAAGCACGTGTACGTCCAGAAGCCGATGACGCGGACGATCAGCGAGGCCCGCGCGCTGACCGAGGCGGCGCGGCGCTACAAGGTCGTGACCCAGATGGGCAACCAGGGTCATTCGGAAGAAGGACTGCGCCTGATGGAGGAGTGGCTGGCCGCCGGCGCCATCGGCCCGGTGCGCGAGGTGCACTGCTGGACCAATCGGCCCATCTGGCCGCAGGGCATGCCTCGACCGACCGAGACCCCCGCCGTCCCCGAGGGGCTCGACTGGGACCTCTGGGTCGGTCCGTCGCCGATGCGCCCGTATCACACGACCTATCACCCGTTCGGCTGGCGCGCCTGGTGGGACTTCGGCGCCGGCGCGATGGGCGACATGGGCTGTCACGTGATGGACGCGTCGTTCCAGGTGCTGAAGCTGAGCGCGCCGACGAGCGTCATCGCGTCGATCGGCTACAACGTCCTCCGGGTGCCCAACGACGAGGGCGTCCTGCAGAACCGGCGCGTGCAGTACAACGACAGCTACCCGCCGTCGTCGGTCATCCACATGGCGTTTCCTGCACGCGGGAACATGCCGCCCGTGAAGCTGCACTGGTACGACGGCGGCATCCTGCCGGAACGGCCCGACGACCTCGAACCGGAGCGGCGCCTGCCGGAGTCGGGCACGATCTTCGTGGGCGACAAGGGCAAGATGTGGTGCGAGACCTATTCCGAGAGTCCCCGCCTCATTCCCGAGTCCACCATGAACGCCTTCACGCCGCGCCCGCCGAAGACGCTGCCTCGCGTCGAGGGCGGCCGGAGCGGACACGAAAAGAACTGGCTCGATGCCATCAGGACACACGGCCAGGCCGTCTCGCACTTCGACTACGCCGGACCGTTCACCGAGTCGGTGCTCCTGGGCAACGTGGCGTTACGGTTCCCCGGCGCGCGGCTGTTCTGGGACGCGCCGACGATGAGACTCACCAACATGCCCGAGGCCGACGAGTTCATCCAGCATCAGTACCGCCCGGGATGGTCGTTGTGAAGGGGGGCGTACGGCGTACGGCGTACGGCGTACGGGGCGTACGGCCGACAGGGCAGGCCTGGACGCGGCGCGCCGTGCTGCGCACGGTCGGCCTGGGTGCGGCGGGGCTGGCCCTGCCGATCCGCTGGTCCACAGCAGCGGCTGTGTCGATCCCCATGGCCGTGCAGCTCTACT
>CAYLZN010000018.1:19038-27809 GCA_964387935.1 uncultured Vicinamibacteraceae bacterium
TCGGTCCGCGAGGACTGCAAGAAGGACTTCGACGCGGCCCTCGCGCAGGTCGCCACGATGGGATTCGCCGGCGTCGAGTTCGCGGGGTACTACCACTACGAGGGCAAGCCAGCCGAACTCCGCAAGCGCCTCGACAGCCTGAACCTGAAGGCCGCCGGCACTCACGTGCGCGCCGCGGCGCTGGCCGAGGACGCGATCGCGCGCACGATCGAGTTCCACCAGACCATCGGGTGCCGCTTCCTGATCGTGCCGAGCGACACGGCGTTCACCGATCCGGAGAAGAGCCGCGCGCTGGCCGACCTGTTCAACAGGACGGCGGCCCGGCTGAAACCGCTCGGCATGGCATGCGGCTTCCACAACCACCAGGGGGAGTTCTCCACCCACGACGGCAAGACCTACTGGGACCTGTTCGCCGAGCGGACCACGCCCGACGTCATCCTCCAGCAGGACTGCGGATGGGCGGCGGTCGCCGGCCAGGACCCGGCGGCGCTCATCCGGAAGCACCCCGGCCGCACGAAGTCCACGCACTTCAAGGCCGTCGTGCTTCCCGAGCACGCGCAGACCCGGAAGGCGTACCTCGGCCAGGACTCGGTGGACTGGGCCTCCGTCTACGCGGCCTGCGCGTCGGTCGGCGGCACGGAGTGGATCGTCGTCGAGCAGGAGGTCTACCCGGACGGGCGGTCCCCGATGGACTGCACGCAGCAGTCATTGGCGGGGTTGAAGAAGGTCATCGCGGCGATGGACCGATAGGCGCAGCCGTCAGCGGCCAGCTCATTCCTCTCTCTCGATCTGAATCCCCAGCCGGCGAGCCGCGTCGTGCACTGCGGCGCTCGAGGTCGCCAGCGGTTCAGGGCGCCCCACCAGCCGCACGTGGGGGCGCGCTCGTTCCTGGAAGAGCGTCACGTTCGTCCAGGAGGCCTCCAGCGTCGACCACCACCCGAGGCCCGTGAGGCCATCGTTGAACACCGTGCGTGCGCGGCCTTGCGTGACGCGTCGATTCGATGTGGCCAGTGAGGAGGGCCGCCAGTCCCGGCGGGCGAGTTCGTGGGGGTCGTCCAGATCGGCGACGACCACCTGCTCGCCCGCCAGGAACGTCGCCAGCGCCAGGACCCGCCCCTCGGTGCGCGCGAAGTCGTGGTTCTGGAGCCTGTGCCCGCGCAGCCAGTGGATGGACTCTGCGATGGCCGAGACGGCGTGGAGGGAGCAATACCACGCGCCATAGAGGTCGGGCGCATCGTGCCGGCCGCTGCCCTGTCTGGCTCTGGGCGCGTGGAGTGGCGCCCCGGGCGCGTCGCCGGTGGAGCGACCGTCCCATGCGAACACACGGAAGAGCGTGAGGCTAGGCGTAGGCGCCCTCGGCGTCCTGCTCGATCGCGGCCACGACCTCGGCGATGCGGTTCACCGCCACGAGGTCGATGGGCCGGCGGTTCCCGAGATGCGCGTTCACACCGGTCAGCCACTTCCGCGCGACGTCCGGCGGGAACACCTGCTGCAGGCGAGCGACGACGAACTCGAGGGCGTCGAGCTTGGCCAGGTTCTCGGGATCCGGCTCGGAGGAGCGCAGCCAGCGTGAGACGCGCGAGCGATCGACATCGAGCGCCCTCGCAACCTCGCTCTGGCCGCCGAGGTGGTCGGAGAGCCGCTGCAGCTTGCCGCGGTAGAGCCTCGTCGCGCTCGCGCTCATGGAGCCTCCTCCACAAGGGCGCTGTGTGTCCTCCGCACCAGTGGATCGTAGCGCAACAAAATCCGTTGCGTCAATGGCTGCACCGGGCACGGTCCGGCGTCGTCAGCGGCCGTCGAGGCGGCGCTCGTACGCGCGCAGGGCCGTGGCGTTTCGCGCGGCGAGCCAGAACCGCACGCCGGCAGCCGTGTAGAGCCCGACACGGAGGAGCCGCGAGTGCCGTGGCGCGAGCCACCGGTGCAGGCTCCAGACGATCGCGACGTCAGCGGCCGCGCTGAATGCCACGAGCGCCGTCGGCTGCTCATCCAGCCACGCACCCATCGGATTCCGCTCGTAGAACACGTCGTGCTGAAGGGCCGCGTGCGTCGTGTACAGGTCCGCCGCCGCACTGCTCGCGTACACGGTGAGGGGCAGACGCAGACCGACGGGCTCGTCGGGGGCCTTCCCACCCGCGGGCTCCTGCGCGGCCACTGTTTGCGCGGCGAGCAGCAGGGCGGCCAGCACCCACGATGCCGTCGCCGCACGTCGCGCGGACTGCGGCCGCACGCACGTGCGCCCACGAGCCATGTGCGGATTCGGTGACACGCTGCTCTGGCAGTGCAGGACTCGGGCCGGCTTCCGGGTCCAGCCGCGTCACCGGGAACACTCGCGATCCAGGCAACGATTCAGCCCGTCAGGCCGCCGGTCGCCAGCCGATCGCCGCCCGCCGGTCTGTCCGATCAGGGCTGAGTCTTCCCCACGGCAGCTCATTGTCGCGCCCACAGCCCCCCTGCCCGCGCCCCCGCTGCGCCGGCGCTGTTCCTGCGCTAGAATCTGGCCTTCACACTCAGCCCGGGTTCCACTGGAACCGAGCACAGGAGAGTCGCACGTGAAGCCAGGTGACTTCTTCGACTACGTCCGCCTCGAACCCGCGCGGCTTCGGTTGACCACCGCCATCGACGTGCTCATCGGCGTCGGCGCCGCGGTGGTCATGGCGGCGTGGCTCGTGGGCCATCCCGTTCTCTACTCGACGTCGTCTCCGGTGATGTCGCCGTTCACCGCCCTCTCGCTCTTCATCATGGTGGCGGTGCGCCAGGCGCGGCTCCACCTCGAGACGTGGCCCATGGTGCTCAGCCTGGCCATGACGGGCCTCGTCCTGGGCGGCAACATCGCGTCGACGCTGCTGCTCGCGGTGAGCCCGCCCGAGGTCTGGGCGACCTTCCCGGATCTCGTGCTCACCTCCGCGATGACGTCGACTGGCCTGGTGCTCTTCTGCCTCTACGACCTCGTCACGTCCCTCCGAGAAACGCCGGACTCCGCGTTCATCATGGACGATGTGCTGATCCACCTCGCGCTCGTCCCGGGCGGCCTGAGCCTGCTCGGCTACCTGCTCGGGAACCCGACGTACCTCAGCATTCACACCGACCCGCGCATCGGCATCTCGCCCCTCGAGATGGGATTCCTGGGCCTCTACGCGACGGCTGCACTCGTCTCCAACCCGAGGCTCTTCCTCTGGCGCTTCCTGACCGCGAGCTGGGCCAACCGCGTCGTCTTTGCCCTTCTGTTCGTGAACCAGTTCGTCGCGCCGCTCGTCGTCGCCCTGCTCCTCTCGAGGCCGGGAGCGAGCGGCCCCGGCGTGGAGCTGTTCGTGATGCTCGCGGGTGTCATCACGACGATCTCGTTCCTGCTGTTGCAGGCACGGGTCATGCGACGCGCCGTCGCGGGCGGCGCGGTGCTGACGCCGTGAGGCATCGCCCGGGCACGCAGCGGCCGGCCGCGGGACCCCGTCACCGATCGAGCCGGGCGCTGGTGTGCCTATCGGCACTTTTTTGAGCTATGATGCCTGAAGGCAGTACAATGCCGACGACCGCCGCCGCCGCGCCATCCCCTCCCCGAGGCGTCCACCCGCGACAGGTGCGTCTCGCGATGCAGGGCTTCTTCGGGATCATGGAGATCTGGGGCGCCGACAACACCCAGGCCCGCTCCATCCTCGGCCAGCCTGCCGAGCGGACGTTCTTCAAGTGGAAGCGCGGCGAGGTGGGTGCCGTGCCGCTCGACGTCCTTCGCCGGATTGGCTACGTGGCAGGCATCTGGAAGGCCCTGCAGATCGTCTATTCGGATTCGACCCAGGCCGACTCGTGGCTCCGTCGTCCGAATCGCGCGTTCGGGGACCAGGCCCCGCTCGACCGCATGAGCGCCGGCGACGTGACCGATCTCGTCACCGTGCGCGACTACCTCGACGCGGCGCGCGGGCCATGGTCCTAGAGCCCCCGCGTCGGCGGATCACCTGGACTCGCGCCACGCGCATCGTCGCCGCACGCTTCCCGCCGGTCAATCTCTTCGAACGCGTGTCCACCGACCCCGGCGTGTGGGAGGCGCTCGTCGCGGCCGAAATGCTGGTCAACCCGCGTGTGCGAGACGAGGTTGGCGAGATCCAACTCGTGGCGCTACGCGACCGGGTCAGCGGCCCCGGCGCCAGCCTGGTCATGGCCGCGTTCACACACCTCAATCCTGCGGGCTCGCGGTTCTCCGATGGCAGCTACGGGGTCTACTACGCGGCAGGTGACCTGCCCACGGCGGTCGCCGAAACCGCGCACCACTTCGCCCGATTCGCCCGCGATGCCGGGGATGGGCCACGCTACGAGGATTTCCGCGTGATCGTCGGGAAACTCGACGATCGCCTCCACGACCTGGCGCGGCTTGCCGCGCCCCTCCGAGCCCCGCTGCTCGATCCCGATTCGTATGCGGCGAGCCAACCCTGGGCCCGCGCGTTGCGCGACGCAGGCAGCCGGGGTCTCCACTATCCGAGCGTGCGTCACGCGCGCGGCCGGTGTGTGGCGATTTTCAGGCCGAGGTCCGTCGGCTTGCCGCGCGCAGTCGGGCACCTCCAGTACCATTGGGATGGCGCGGCAGTCAGGCGGTACTTCGACTATGGGAGCGGGTCGTGGGTGGACCTGTGACCGGGCACCTCTCATGAACCGTACCACGCGATGACCCTCGCCCCTGGCACTCGCCTCGGCCACTTCCACATCGTCGGCGCGATCGGCGCCGGCGGCATGGGCGAGGTCTATCGCGCGACCGATACGAAGCTCGGACGCGACGTGGCGCTCAAGGTGCTGCCCGCGCCGCTCGCCAACGACGCGGAGCGGCTCGCGCGCTTCCAGCGCGAGGCTCGCGCCGTCGCCGCCCTCAACCACCCGCACATCGTCACCATTCACTCCGTCGACGAGGCCCCGGTGGCTGGCCCGGGGGAGGCCGGCGTGCACTTCCTGACAATGGAGCTGGTCGAGGGACAGTCGCTGGACCGGGCGATTCCCGAGCAGGGGCTCCCGGCGGACCAGATGCTCGAGATCGGGGGCGCGATCGCCGAGGCGCTGGCGGCCGCGCACGAGAAGGGCATCGTGCACCGGGACCTGAAGCCGGCCAATGTCATGGTGACGCCGGAGGGACGAGTCAAGGTGCTCGATTTCGGCCTGGCGAAGGACCTGCGTCCGACCGATCCAACCGACGCCACGCTGACGTCGGCCGGCCACACCGCGGTGGGCGTCGTGATGGGCACGCCGGCTTACATGTCGCCCGAGCAGATCGCGGGACGCACCGTCGACCACCGGACGGACATCTTCTCGCTGGGCGTCATTCTCTACGAGATGGCGCGCGGGCACCGCCCGTTCGAGGGCGCGTCGTCTGCCGAACTGGCGTCCGCGATCCTGCGCGACACGCCCGGGCCCGTGAGTGAGATTCGGACCGATTTGCCGGCGGACCTGACGCGCGTCATCCGGCGCTGCCTGGAGAAGGATCCGCGGCAGCGCGTCCAGACCGCGCGCGATGTGGTCAACGAGCTGCGCGACATGCGGCGCCAGTCTCCGTCGACGGTGGCGGGCCTCGAGCCCGCGCGCGTGCCGACGGACGTCGGGTCGGGGGGGCGCCAGGATGACGGCTTCTGGGTCGCGGTCGTCCCCTTCAAGTACACCGGAACCAACGCTGACCTGACGGCACTGGCGGAGGGGCTGTCCGATGAAATCGTGATCGGCCTGTCGCGCTTCTCGTACCTCCGCGTTGTCGCGCGTGGGTCAACGGCGAACGCTCCCCGCTACTTGATGGAGGGGACCCTGAGGCAGGCGGGAAGCAGGCTGCGCCTTGCGGTGCAGCTCGTGGACACCACGACTGGCGCGCATCTCTGGGCAGAGCACTACGAGCGCACGTTCAGCCCGGAGGCCCTGTTCGAGCTGCAGGATGACCTCGTGGCGCGCATCGTCTCGACGGTGGCGGACGCGCACGGGGTGCTGCCGCGGAGCATGAGCGACACGGTCCGCAGCAAGCCGGCGGAGCTGTTGACTCCCTACGAGGCCGTGCTGCGTAGCTTCGGGTACTTCCTGCGGGTCACGCCGGAGGAACTGGCGGACGCGCAGCACGCTCTCGAAGTGGCGTTGCAAAAGGCGGCCGCGTACGCGGATGCCTGGGCGATGCTGGCGCTGTTGCACGCCCAGGATTACGGGCAGGGGTTCGACCTGCAGCCAGACTCGGCGGCGCGCAGCGTCGCCGCCGCGCGGCGAGCGGTCGAGTGCGGCCCGTCCAATCACCTGGCCCACTTCAGCCTGACGCAGGCGCTCTTCTTCCAGAAGGAGACGCAGAGCTTCCGGAACGCCGCCGAGCGCGCCGCCGCCCTCAATCCGATGGATGGCAACTCGATCGCCTTTCTCGGCGAGATGCTGACCTACTCGGGTGACGCCGAGCGCGGCCTGGCGCTGGCGACGCGCGCCAAGCAGCTCAACCCGCATCATCCCGGCTGGTATTGGTACGCCGACTACTTCCACGCGTACAGGCAACGCGACTACAACGCCGCGCTTGATATCGCCCTGAAAGTGAACCTGCCGGGCCACTGGGGCGCCCACGCCGCTCTGGCCATCGCCTGCGGCCAGGTGGGAGACCACGAGGCCGCGGGGAAGGCCCTGCGGAAGCTGCTCGCGCTGCGGCCGGATTTCGCGTCCACGGCCCGATCGCACTTCGAGCGGTGGTGGGACCCGGAGTTCGTCGATCACCTGTTGGAGGGTCTCCGCAAGGCGGGGCTCGACGTGCCGCCGCGCTCGGACTCGACCCGGTAGCCGGCCGGTGCTGATCGAGACCGCCTCCGGCGTTCCGATTGACATCTCGCTGGCGGCCCTGCCCTTCGAGCAGCGCGTCATGGATCGGTCGAGCGCGTTCGAGTTCGGGCCAGGTGTGGTCATCACGACGTGCTCGGCCGAGGACCTCGTCGTCTTGAAGGCCTTCGCCGATCGCCCGCAGGATTGGCTCGACATCGAGGGGGTCGTGGTCCGGCAGGGCCGGGCGCTGGACCGCGGGCTCGTGCTCGCCGAGCTGCGACCCCTCCTGGAGCTCAAAGAAGACCTCGATCCCGAAGCAACGCTGGGCAAGGTGTTCCGGAAGCACCCGTCCGGGTGACGCGACCGCCGTCTACGCGACGACCCTGCGCTGCCGTGCGGCCAGCACGAGGTGCAGGACGAGCATGGCGAGGGCTGCGGCCAGCACGACCATCAGGCCGGCGCGGAGATCCCCGCCGCGCGCGTCCGACACGTAGCCCACGGCGGGCGGGATGAGCAGCAGCCCCGCAAAGCCCACGCCCATCACGAGGCTCATCGCCGTACCCGCGATGCGCGGCGCCATCAGCGACGCCAGGCCCACCGACGTCGGGAAGATCGGGCCCATGCCGAAGCCCGTGGCAACCAGGGCCCATCGCACCGTGCCGGCGTCGCCGGTGGTGAACGCAAGCAACAACGCGGCAGCGGTGATTGCCGATCCCGCCGCGAGCAGCCACAGGCTGTTGACGTGGAAGACGCCGAGCAGCACGCTCGAGACCAGCCGCCCCCCGAGCAGCGCGAAGGCGAAGAGCGACAGCGTCCGGAGCGCGTAGGTCGCGACCTCGACGCCCTGCGGGTCCTGCTCGAAGAACTGGCTCAGGCTCTGCGGCGCGGTGCGTGCCATGTCCTGCAGCCTCGAGGCGTCGAGGCCCATGCCGGCGAGCAGTTGCGGGTCGCGTTCCATGTAGGTCACGACCCACTTCCCCACCGACACCTCGGCGCCCACGTACATGAAGAGCGCCAGCGCGAGCAGCCAGAACTGCGGGTGGCGCAGCAGGTGGCGGGCCTCGTCGGTCGGGAAGGTCGCGGCGTGATCGGCTGCGGGGAACCTCGACGCGACCACGAAGAGGAGCAACGCGGCGGCGACGCCGGCGAGCGACCAGAAGATGAGCCCAAGGCCTCCGCTCCGCTGCAGCACCTGCACGACCAGCGGCAGCGACGCCAGCCCGAGGCCGAAGCAGATGTCGAGCAGGTTCAGCGCGGCATGGCGCCAGGTGGACGCGACGTAGGCCACGAGTGCGTGGCCCGCGCTCACGATCGCGTTGGCGCCGAGGCCGAGGACGAAGGCGCCCGCGAGCACGAGCCAGAGCGCCGCCTGGGGCTCGACCTGCGTGACGGTCAGCGCGAAACCGGCCAGCGCGACGATGACCCCGAGGCTGCCGAACAGCAGCGCCGCCTTGTTGCCGAGACGATCGATGATCGGCCCGCTGGCCAGGTAGGCCAGCACCGCGCCCATGGCGTTGATCAGCAGGAAGTTGCCGATGGCCGTGTCGGTGGGCAGGAAGCCGCCGCGCTCGAGCGTCGGCAGCACGGACCCGGGCAGCGCCGCCAGCAGACCGTAGAGGAAGATCCCGAAGAAGGCGATGCACATCAGCACGATGTTGCTGCCAGCGGTCTTCATCCGGTCTCCTGTCGTTGGCACGGTCACAGCAACTGCTCCGCGCCCCGTCCCTGCTGGATGAGGGGCACGTAGGTCTCGAGTTCCTTCAGCGTGGCAGGGTCCGTGAGGTCGATCGTGCGCCGCCGCTCCGCGGACAGGTACGACGCCATGACCAGGCGGGTCACCTCGAGGCCGTAGCTCCACGGCAGCAGGGCGTCGCGCCGCTCGCGGAACGCCTCGGCGGCGTCGGCGAGCTCGTCGGTGTAGCCGTAGAGATCGGCTTCGTTGTATTGCACCGCGAGGAGCCCGCGCGACGCCGTCGCCTTCTCGAGCGCGGTCTCGGCATCCTGCACGGCTTCCGCAGCCGCATCGCCAA
>CAYLZN010000018.1:27819-32699 GCA_964387935.1 uncultured Vicinamibacteraceae bacterium
ACGAACACCTGGAGCGGCGAGGCGAGCGTGTTGATCTCGAACGCGTAGCCGGGCCCGGTGCCGTCCATGAACAGCCGCAGCCCCTGTTTCTCGTACATCCACGAGCTCGTGAACTGCGCCTTGACCTTCTGGCCAGTCTCCGGGTTGCGGTAGGTGATCATCCCGGTGGTGAAGTCCTCGGCGGGCACCTTCGCGTAGTCCACGCCGCGCTGCGCCAGCAGCTTCTCGCGCCAGGCGGGCCGGCCCCACTTGAGCAGCGCGACCTCGGCATTCACGCTGAGCGGCTCGAGGAACGTCACGCCCTTGCCCACCGGTGTCAGCACCTGCCGGCCCACGGCGATGCTGTGACAGCCCATGTCGCACAGCACGCCGCCACCCTGGCGTGTCGGATCCCAGAACCAGCCCTCGTGCGGCCCGCCGTGCTCCTCTGCCGAGCGTGAGAGCGACAGCGGCCCCATGATCCGCTGCACGGGCGCGAGCTGCGCCATCTGCACGCGGATGGGCTTCATGAAGATCTGGTTCTCGAAGTAGGCCGTGCGCAGGCCGGCCGATTCCGCGAGCTCGACCAGACGCCGCGCTTCGGCCAGGTTGCGTCCGAGCGGCTTTTCGCAGATCGCCCCGATTACCCCGGCGCCCGCGCGCACCGCCGCGACGAGTTCCTCGACGATCGGAATGCGCGCGAAGTTCGGCGCGAAGATGGCGACCACGTCCACGTGCTGCGCCATCTCGGTCAGGGTCGCGAACACGGCAGGCTCACCGGCTCCAAGGCGACGCGCCATCGCCGCGAGCTCGGGCGCGCCGGCCCGGGCTGTCACCCCTGCCAGATCCAGGCCGCGCACCTGCGCCATCGCGGCCAGTTGAAAGCGGGCGATGAAGCCCGCCCCGACGAATCCAACCTTGAGGGGGCGCATCACTTGGTCCCGTACACCTCGACCTCGACGTAGTGGGTCAGGTCGTTGGCGGAGTTCCCGCGGGAGTACAGGCGCACGTAGCGACCCCTCACCCCCTTGGGGTCGAACAGCTTGCCCTCGGCCACCTCGATGTACTCCTTGTCCTTGCCGACGCCCAGCTTCGAGGTGTTGTCGTGGTCGTTGTTGAAGATCGTGGTCACCCCGCTCTTGAACGCCGGATCGTCGGACACCTGGACGATCACGTCCCGGTAAATGCGTGGCGAGGTGTGGTAGTGCCAGGCCAGGATGGCGTGCAGCGCATGCGGGGCGCCGAGGTCGATCTGCACCCATTGGGGCCCGGGCCCGAGCTCGACGAAGTAGCCGTCACTGCCGGACTTCTCGCCGTCGTTGATCATGTCCAGTTCGCCGATCACCGGCTGCATCTCGCTCGACGTCACCGTCTTCTTCGCCGACAGCAGCACCGTCCCCTTCGGCACGTAGAACGGCCCGCGCGACTTCCCGGTGACCGCCTCCAGGTTCGCGCTCTTGAGATTGGTGGGCGTGCCGATGAACATGGGCTTCGGAAGCTTCAGCCTCAGCTCTTCCTGGTTCGGGGCGGGCTGCGCGCCGAGCGTGGCGAGCATGACGGCGGAGACCAGCAGTCCAGCGAGCGTGCGTGCGTTCATGAACGGCCTCACAAGTTGACCCGACGGCGTCCGTCCGAACGTCGCCCGGGGTTGAACGGTTCGCCGGACCGCCTGGGCCTCAGCGCACCGCAAATCCTACACCGGCCGGGGCGCCGGGCCCATGCCGCCGCCCGGTTGCAGTCGGCGGTCCCGACAGCGTACAACTTCATCCACCATGCCGACACGCCTCACCGCCGCCCTCACGACAGCCCTGTTCATCCTGGGCCTCGGCTCCGTCGCACGGACGCAGTCCCCGAACACGCTCACCAACGAGGAGCGGAGGCAGGGATGGCTCCTGCTCTTCAACGGCCTGAACTTCGACGGGTGGCGGCAGTGCAACGGGACGACCATGCCGGCCAACTGGGCGATCGAAGACCAGGCGATGAAGGTCGTCACTGCCGAAGGCAAGAAGGTCGGCCAGAGCGGTGGTGGCGACATCCTCTACGCGGCGAAGAAGTACCGCAACTTCGAGCTGTCCATCGACTGGAAGACCGACAAGGGCGGCAACTCGGGGATCTTCTACAACGTCCGCGAGGTCCCCGGTCAGCCCATCTACTACGCCGCGCCCGAAATGCAGGTGCTCGACAACGTGGACGCCACCGACAACAAGATCCCCAGCCACCTGGCCGGCTCGCTCTACGACATGCTCGCGGCCGACCCGAAGAGCGTCAGGCCCGCCGGCGAATGGAACACGATCGTCATCCGCGTGAAGGACGGCAGGGTCACGCACACGCAGAACGGCATGAAGGTCGTCGAGTACGAACTCTGGACGCCGGCGTGGGACGAGATGGTCCGCACCAGCAAGTTCAGGAACTTCCCGGGCTTCACCGAAGGCATCGCCCGGGAGGGCTACATCGGCCTCCAGGACCACGGGCACACCATCTGGTTCCGGAACGTCAAGATCCGGGAGCTGTGACGGGCCCGCTGCACCAGCCCGGCGACAGGGTCTCGCGGCAGTACAATATGATCCGCATGAAGACGCGCAGGGACGTCGTCGAGACGCTGTTTCGCAGCGCGGCGGATCACGAGCGTGCCGACCGGGATTACTGGCGCTCGCTCTCACCGTCCGAGCGACTGGGGATGATGTGGCAGCTCACGCTCGACGTGTGGGCGTTCACCGGAGATCGCCGTGCTCAATCCCGACTTCCGCGACATGTTGTCCGCCTTCATCGAACAAGGGGTTGAGTTCCTCGTCGTCGGAGGTTATGCGCTCGCGGCCCACGGGTTGCCCCGAGCGACCAAGGACCTCGATCTGTGGGTCCGACCCTCGGCTGAGAACGCGGCCAGGGTCCTGCACGCCCTGGAGACGTTCGGGGCGCCCCGCCATGGCCTGACCCACCGCGACCTCGAAACCGAGGGGACGATTTACCAGGTGGGTGTTCCGCCGAACCGGGTGGACGTGATCACCACCGTGGACGGGGTCGAGTTCGCCGGCGCGTGGCCTGCGCGGGTCGAGATCGACATCGATGGCCTGAGGATCCCCGTCATCGGCCGCCGCCAGTTGATTGCGAACAAGCGTACCGTCGGACGTCCGCAGGACCTCCTCGACGCCGACCTGCTCGAGGCTGCGGAGTCACCTGGATGAGCACCGACGCCGCACGGCTCTCCGCTGCGCTCGAGGGTCGCTACCGGGTCGAACGCGAGCTGGGTGCTGGCGGGATGGCGACCGTCTACCTCGCGCACGACCTCCGGCACGAGCGCGAGGTGGCGATCAAGGTCCTGCGGCCCGGTGTGGCGCAGTCCCTGGGTCGCGAGCGCTTCGTCCGGGAGATCCGGCTCGCGGCGAAGCTGAATCACCCGCACATCCTGCCGCTCTACGACTCCGGTGAAGCCGACGGGCTGCTCTACTTCGTCATGCCCGTCGTCCAAGGCCAGACGCTGCGCGATCGGCTCCAGCAGGAACGGAGGCTGCCCGTCGATGTCGCCCTCCGTCTCGCCACCGAGGTGGCTGACGCCCTCGACTACGCCCACCGGCACGACGTGGTCCATCGCGACATCAAGCCCGAGAACATCCTGCTCCACGAGGGCCACGCGATCGTCGCGGACTTCGGCATCGGGAAGGCGCTCGTCGCCGCGGCCGATCCCACGGGCATCTACACGCAGGTGGGTGTGACGGTGGGAACGCCGGCCTACATGAGCCCGGAGCAGGCCGCCGGGGGCGTCGTTGACGGCCGCAGCGATCTGTTCGCCCTGGGATGCGTGCTGTACGAGATGCTGACCGGCGAGGTGGCGTTCGTCGGGCCGACCCCCTCGGCAACGATCGCCAGGCGGTTCGTGTGGTCGCCGCCGCCGCTGACCGCCATCCGGGCCGACGCGCCACCGGCGGTCGCGGAGGTGGTCGCGCGCCTGCTGTCCAGGGAAGCCGCGGATCGCCATCAGACCGGTGCCGATGTCGTGTCGGCACTCCGGCTGGCGCCAACGTCGCCGGCCGTGCCCGTGGCAGCCGACGCCCCGGCGCGCACCGCTGAAACACCGGTCGCGAAGTCCGTCGCCGTGCTGCCCTTCGCCAACGTCAGCGCCGACGCGGACAACGAGTTCTTCAGCGACGGCCTCACCGACGAGATCATCACGGACCTCTCGGGCGTGAAGGGGCTCCGGCTCATCTCACGCAACTCGTCCATGCAGCGGAAGGGGAGCACGAAACCGCTTCCGGACATCGGACGCGAGCTGGGCGTGCGCTACCTGCTCACCGGCTCGGTCCGCAAGGCGGGCCACGCGCTCCGCATCACCGCGCAACTGGTGGACGCCGAGACGGACACGCCACTCTGGGCCGAGAAGTACAGCGGCACGATGGACGATGTGTTCGATCTGCAGGAACGCGTGTCGCGGGCGATCGTGGGCGCGCTGCAGGTGCAGCTCACGTCCACCGAGGACGCCCGCCTGCGGGCACGGCGCATCGGGGACCCGCGAGCCTTCGAGCTGTACCTCCAGGCCCGGAACGAACTCCGGCGCTACGGCGCCTCGACGGAACGCGCCAGCGTCCTCCTGCAGCGCGCCGTGGAGATCGAGGGTGAGACGCCACCACTCCGGGCGCTGCGGGCGTTCATGGAGTTCTCCAAGGTCCGCGGCGGGTCGAGCGCCGACCTCCGGCCGCTCGACATCGCCGAGGCCGAGGCGCACGCGCTGATCGACCTCGTCCCTGACGCGCCGTACGGACACGCCCTCCTCGGGTTCGTGGGCTACGAACGCGGCCGACTGCCCGAAGCGGCCCGGCACCTCGAGAAGGCGATGGAGTTGGACCCGACGGATGCGGACGTCATCTTCATGCTCTGCGTCACGCTCCAGGCGGGCGGTCAGGTCGACC
>CAYLZN010000019.1:0-2570 GCA_964387935.1 uncultured Vicinamibacteraceae bacterium
CCATTCGCGAAAGGCTGCGTAATGTCGGCACTTTCAAACCGTTCGGCGTTCTAGCTTCCCTTCTTCAGTTGCGCCAGCAGGAGTGACACGGCGCGCGTGTAGCGTTCGTCGGCCTGGGTGAAGGCGTCCATGTAAGCCTTCTCGTCGGCGAACTTCGATTTCTTCCAGTCCCCGTCGAACATGATGCGCTTGCCGCCCGCTTCGTACATGTCGAACGGGGCGTTCTCGTCCATGCGTCTGGGATACAGCCCGTCGGCCTTCAGGTCCTCGAAGAAGATGCGCGACGCGGCGACGGCGTAGGAGGCGCTGTTGAGATCCGTGTAGACGCCCTGCGGGTCCTTCTTGGCGAGCATCTCGTCGAGGAACCGCGGCTGCTCGTAGCGGGCCTGGATCACGAGGAGCTGGACGCCGGGAATGTGCAGGCCCGCGACGTACTCGTCCGGCTTGTCCGGGACCTTGGCGGCGACGTACCGCATGTCCGGACCGGCCAGCGAGACGAACTCCTTCACCACGTTCGCCGACTTCGAGTCCTGGGCCCGTGCCGCGGGCGCGCCGATGGCCAGCGCCGCCGCCACGAGGACCATGCTCTCGAGTGATCGCGCGTATCGTTTCATAGGACTGATGCCCCTTTCTGACTCGTCCCGCGCCCGGTGCCGGGCGCGACGTCCGCCGGCGCGCGCGACAGGTCGTCGGCGATCCGGCTCGACAGGCAGCGCCGTTGTAACACCGGCCTGCGCTCCCCGTCAACGGCGCCGGCCGGCTCCCTCGCCCGGGCGGCGGCCACGGCCTTGCCGTCAGCCGATGAACAGGGCCTGCTCGTCGTCGCGGGCCTGACGGGCGGCGCGGCGCTCCACCTGACGCTCGAGCCGCTGCTCGCGAAGGCTGCCGAGCGTGGCCTTGACCGCGGCGCCGAGCGCGATCCCCTCGCGCGCCGGGACGGTCAGCGCGCGCTGCGCGCGGTCGAGCGTGCGATCCACGCGCCGCGAGACGTTGGTGGTCAACTGGTCGATCTTCTCCGCCTGCGCGCGTGCGAGGGACGCCGCATGCGACACGTCGGCGCTCACCGACGTCAACCTGTCGAGAATCGGGTCCGAACGAGCTTCGAGCCGCCCCAGGGCGTCGTCGAGGCGCGCGACGGCCCGGTGGACCTGGGACGCCAGCTTGCGTCCGTACAGGGCCAGGCCGACGAGGACGCCGACCTGGATCACCGCCATGACCGCTGTGGCAACTGCGATCGTCCCCAGGAAGGTCACGGCCGTGTCACTCACGCCTGCTCCTCCGCCACGCCGCCGCGAGCCCGCTGGTAGGCGTCCTTGCCGCGCTCGACCGCCGTGTTCAGGCTCTCCCGCTGCCGGTCGAGGAAGTCCCGCCCCTGGCGGGCCGCCTCGTTCGCCTTGCCCTTGGCCTCGTCCGCCTTCTCGCGCAGCAGCCGACGGGTCTCCTCGCCGGAGGTCGGCGCCCAGAGCAGCGCGAACGCCGCCCCGGCGAGCGCGCCCAGCACGAAGGCGGTCACGATCGGACCACCCGCTCCCTGTTCGTTGGACATGTCCTGATCCCTCCTGGATGCGATCGTCAGAAGATACTGACCCTCACGGTGAGGTACTTCTTCGGGTCCTTCCGGATTTCTGCGAGCAGGTCGCGCACGTCGCGAACCGCTCCGTTCATGTTCTCATACAATTGCTCGTCACGCAGCAGTTGCCCGGCCGTGCCCTTGCCCGCCCGGAGGTCCACCAGCAGCGCCTCGAGTCGCTCGCTCGCGCCGTTCAGCCGGTTGAAGAGCGTCGGGTCGTTGACCAGGCGCGAGACGGTGCCGTCGCCCTTGGTCAGGCGTGTCGCCAGGTCGTCGAGATTCCTCGTGGCCGAGGTCAGGCTGCGCGCGAACGCGTCGTCCTTCAGCAGCGCCCCGAGTCCGCCTTCGCCGCGGGCCAGTCGGCCCGACACCACGGCCAGGTCGTCCACCGTGCGCGAGAGGGCCTGGTAGACCGCGGGTTCCTGAATCAGCTTCGCGATCGTCCCGTCGCCGGAGTTCAGCGCCGCGGTGACCTTCTCGGCGCCGTCGATGAACGAGTTCAGGTCCTTGAACAGCGAGTCATCGGTGAAGAGGCGGCCGATCGTGCCCTTCCCTGCCCGCACGTCGGCGAGCAACCGGGTGGCTTCCTCCAGGCTCCTGGTCGCGCCCTCGGCCACTGACGACAGGCTGCCCTTGGGTGACATCGACCGGATCGTGTCGCCGTCCTTCAGGGGCGTTCCCCCCTTGGCGGTGGACACGTCAACCGTCGCCTCGCCAAGCAGGCTGAGCGTGCCGAGCGTGGCCACCGACTCCGACGTGATCCGGTCCTGCATCTCGTTGCTGATCGAGAGCACGACCTCCACCTCGGGGCCCGCGAAGGCCACCGCGTCCACGGTCCCCACCTCGACGCCCGCAACGCGGACCACCGCGCCCTCCTTGAGCCCCTGGACGTCGCTGAACCGTGTTTTCAGGCGGTACTTCTGCCACGAGAACAACCCGCCCGCGCCGACCGACGAGATGAGGAACGCGGCCAGCCCGAGGGCGGCGAGCGCCAGCAGCC
>CAYLZN010000019.1:2580-18907 GCA_964387935.1 uncultured Vicinamibacteraceae bacterium
CGACCTTGAGCTGCGACCACGCGATGGACCTGGTGCGGGGCATGACGGACGCTTGTCCTTTCCGCGCGCCGGCGGCGCGCACGTCTCGCTACGACAGGAACGCCTTCAGGTACGGGTCCCGGGCTGCGCGCAGCTGGCTCGCGTTCCCCTCGAACGCGATCCGGCCGTCCCGGAGCATCATGAACTCGGCTTCCTCGCACTTCTTGCGCTCGGCTTCCACGATGTGGATGTGACCGTCCTCGCGCACCGCCGTGTGCGTCGCCACGTAGAACGCGTCGCGCAGCTGGTGCGTCACGACGATCGAGCTGACGGCCTCGAGGTCGCGCAGTTTGATGATCTCGGCGTCGATGGTGATCGACGTGATCGGGTCGAGGCCCGTCGTCGGCTCGTCGTAGAGCAGGATGGGGGGCTTGGCGGTCATCGCCCGGGCAATGGCCACGCGCCGCCGCTGCCCGCCGGACAGCTCCGAGGGCATCTTGTCGATGTGCTCGGACAGGCCGACGAAGCCCAGCACCTCCTCGACCCGGACGTTCACGGCGTCGAGCGGCAGGTCGCTCTCCTCGAAGAGCTTGTAGCCCACGTTCTCCCGGACCGTGAGCGAGTCGAACAGCGCGCCCTCCTGGAACACCATGCCGAGGTACGCCCTCACGCGCATCAGCTCCTTCTCGCCCATCAGGTCCACGCGCTCGCCGCGCACCCAGATCACGCCGGCGTCGGGTCTGAGCAGGCCGAGAATGAGCTTCAGGATCGTGGACTTGCCCGCGCCGGACGCGCCGAGGATCAGTTTGGTGTGCCCTCGCAGCAGCGTGAAGCTCACGTCGTCCAGCACGACGAACTCGTCGAAGGCCAGCGACACGTGGTCGAACACGACCATCGGGGCGTTGACCCCGAACGCCTCCTCGATGGTGGGCGGGCCCGAAGGGTCGAGGGTGGTGTCCGACATCAGTAGAGCAGCATGATGAGGAGCTTGGTGACGAAGAAGTCCACTGCCAGCACGCCGACCGACGAGGCGACCACGGCGCGCGTCGTGGCGCGGCCCACGCCCTGCGTGCCGCCCGTGGTCCTCAGGCCCACGTAGCAGCTGATGGTCACGATCACGAAGCCGAGGGTGAACGGCTTGATCAGGCCCATCCACACGTCCTGCGGGTAGAGGCCGTAGAAGACGGACTGCCAGTAGATGCTCGACGCGACCCGCAGCTGCGTCACGCTGACGAACCACGCCCCGAGGATGCCCACCGCGTTCGAAATCACGGTGAGCACCGGCACCATCAGGAAGCCCGCGACGATGCGCGGCACCACGAGCTTCCGGATGGGGTCGGTGCCCAGCGCACGGAGCGCGTTGATCTGGTCGGTCACGACCATCGACCCCAGCTCCGCCGCGATCCCGGACCCGACGCGCCCGCTGACCATGAGCGCAGTCAGCACGGGGCCCAGTTCCTTGATCATCGAGGCCCCCACCAGCCGGCCGACGGCGGACCGCGCCCCGAACTGGTCCAGCGTGAACCCGGACTGCAGCGCCAGCACCGCGCCCGTGAAGGCGCCCGTGAGCAGCACGACGTTGAGCGAGCCGATGCCGATCTCGTCGAGCTGCTCGGCCAGGTCCCGGTAGTAGAACGGCCGCGTCACCGCGGCCTGCGCGGCGGCCCAGCACAGCTTCACGTACTCCTGGACCTCGAGCACCGCCCCCTTCAGCCACTCCCCCACGTCGGTCAGCCCTCCGTGCCGGCCATCGCCAGGTCGCGCACCCGCAGCGTCTTGATGCGGTCGCGCAGCGTCGCGGCCTTCTCGAACTCGAGGTTGGCCGCCGCGGCCCGCATCTCGCCCTCCAGACGGGCGATGAGGGCGTGCAGTTCCGCCGTGGTGCGATACTCCGGCGCCTCGTCTCGCGCGCGCGGGACGGTGACGTAGTCGCGCTCGTAGACGCTGGTCATCACGCTGTCGATGTCCTTGACGATCGAGGTCGGCGTGATGCCGTGCTCCTCGTTGTAGCGCTGCTGCAGCGCCCGACGCCGGCTGGTTTCGTCGAGGGCGCGCCGCATCGACTCCGTCATCGTGTCGGCGTACAGGATGGCCAGGCCGTGGACGTTGCGCGCGGCGCGTCCCACCGTCTGGATGAGCGCGCCGCTCGACCGCAGGAATCCCTCCTTGTCGGCGTCGAGGACCGCGACGAGCGAGACCTCCGGCAGGTCCAGGCCCTCGCGCAGCAGGTTGATCCCGACCAGCACGTCGAAGACGCCGCGCCGCAGGTCGCGCAGAATCTCGATCCGTTCCAGCGTGTCGATGTCCGAATGGAGGTACCGCACGCGGACGCCCAGCTCCTGATAGTACTGCGCCAGGTCCTCGGCCATGCGCTTGGTCAACGTCGTGACGAGCACCCGCTCCCCGGCCGCCACGCGCGCGCGGATCTCGGCCAGGAGGTCGTCCACCTGCCCGCGGACCGGCCGCACCTCGATCGAGGGGTCCACGAGCCCGGTCGGCCGGATGATCTGCTCGACGACCACGCCGCCAGAGAGCGTCAGCTCGTAGGGGCCCGGTGTCGCCGAGACGAACACCACCTGGCGCGTGTGCGCGCCTGCGGCGGACGCATCGTCCCCGGGATCGAGGTGCGTCCAGAACCCCGGCGAGCCGACACGACGCCCCTCGGCGTCGCTCCGCCGCGGGCGCCGCGGCAAGCCGCCCGTCTCGCGCGAGCGCGCCGCGAGCCCGACGCGCCGTTCCCATTCCTCGAAGGTCAGCGGGCGGTTGTCGAGCGCAGACGGCAGGCGAAATCCGTATTCGACGAGCACCTGCTTGCGCGAGCGGTCGCCTTCGTACATCCCGCCCACCTGGGGCACCGTCTGGTGGCTCTCGTCGACGATCACGAGCGCATCCGACGGCAGGTAGTCGAGCAGCGTGGGCGGCGGCTCGCCGGGCGCCCGTCGCGACAGGTGGCGGGCGTAGTTCTCGATGCCGTGACAGTAGCCGATCTCGCGGATCATCTCGAGGTCGAACATCGTCCGCTGGTGGAGCCGCTGCGCCTCGAGCCGCTTGCCCTGCCCCTCCAGCTCGCCGCGACGCGTCGCGAGCTCGGTCTTGATGCTCTCGACCGCGTCGCGCAGGGTGTCGCGCGGCGTCACGAAGTGGGACTTGGGGTAGACCGTGAGGCGGTCATGACGTCGCCGGACCTTGCCGGTGAGGGCGTCGACCGTCGCGAGCGCGTCCACCTCGTCGCCGAACAGCTCGATCCGGACCGCATCGTCCTCGTAGGACGGGTACACCTCGATGATGTCGCCCCGCACCCGGAACGTGCCGCGCCCGAAGTCGTGGTCGTTGCGTTCGTACTGGATCTCGACCAGCTTGCGGAGGATGTCCTCGCGCGCGATCCGCTGCCCGCGCTCGAGCGGGAGCACCATGCCGTAGTAGGCCTCCGGCGATCCCAGGCCGTAGATGCAGCTCACGCTCGCCACGATGATCACGTCGCGACGCTCGAACAGGGACCGCGTCGCCGACAGCCGCATGCGGTCGATCTCGTCGTTGATCGTCGCTTCCTTCTCGATGTAGGAGTCGGACGCGGGCACGTACGCTTCGGGCTGGTAGTAGTCGTAGTAGGAGACGAAGTACTCGACGGCGTTCCCGGGAAAGAACCGGCGGAACTCCTGATAGAGCTGCGCGGCCAGCGTCTTGTTGTGCGCCATGACGAGCGTGGGTCGGTTCGCCCGCGCGATGCACTGCGCCATCGTGAAGGTCTTGCCGGAGCCGGTCACGCCCAGCAGGACCTGCGCCGGGTCGCCGCGCTCGAGACCGGCCAGCAGTTCCGTAATCGCGCGCGGCTGATCGCCCCGCAGGTCGAACGTCGAAACGAGCGTGAAGCGGTCGGCACTGGAGACCATGGCCCTGGCTGCGACGCGACCCGCGGGGCTACGGCCGTTGCGAGGCGGCGTACGGCGCGAAGTAGCCCTTGCGCGCACGCACCTTGAGCCCCTTGAGGTCCGGGCGGGCCAGCTTCACCTCCAGGGAGCGCCAGGCCCCGTCTGCCTTGAGATTGGTGGACTGGAAGCCCAGCGTGTACTGGGCGGTGATCTCGTTCCGGACCTTCTCGTACATCTCGTCCAGCTGCTTGATGCTCGAGGGGAAGAAGGCCAGCCCGCCCGACGTTTCGGCCAGCTGCTGCAGGCGAAGCCGCTGCTCGAGCCGCGTCGAAGACGACTGGTGCTCGAGGAACCCGATGGCATACACCGTGACGTCGGACGCCTTGATGAGGTCCAGGACCTCGCTGAAGGTCAGCGCGCTCCGCGTGTCGCCGCCATCCGTGTAGATGACGAGGATCCGGCGGCCCGTCAGCGCCGCCGCGCCGTCGAGATACACGCCGAGCGCGTCGTAGAGCGCCGTCCAGCCATCCGGCTTCCGGGATCGCAGCCGCTCGACCAGCCGGGCGAAGTCCTGCTGGCCGTACTTGAAGACCCGCACCTCGGTGTCGAAGTCGACGACCGTCATGTCCTCGGCTTCGGGCATCGCATTGAGGAACTTGATGGCCGCGCTGCGCGAGAACGAGAGGTCCTCGACCATGCTGCCACTCGTGTCGAACAGGAGGCCAAGGTGCAGGGGCGGCGGCGCGTCCTCGATCCGCAGGCCCCGCGCGAAGTACTGGACCTGCTGGGGCCGCCCCTCCTCGAGCAGGACGAAGTCCTCCGGCGCGAGCGACGTCACGAGCTGGCCCTTGCGGTCGACGACGGTGACGCCGACGTTGACGAGGTCGATGCCCGTGCGGAACACGGCCTGGGCACGCGCGAGATGCGGCACGAGCATCACCGCGGCGAGACCGATCGCCGCGAGCCGGGTACGCATAAGCGACAAGGATACCTGAGTTCGGGCACGGGACAGGACACGGGGGGGAGGACAGGCGTACGGCGTACGGCGTAAGGCGTACGGCCCAAGGCAGGGCCGGGGCGCACCCGGCACCAGGCACATGGCTCAAGGCTCAGGGCTCAAGGCTCAGGGCTCAGGGCTCAGGGCTCAAAACTACAGGCTCCAAGCCAGTGCACAGTCTCCTCGTGCTATAGTTGGTGGTTTGGGACTTTCCCCAGACCGGGCGACGGGTTCCAGCCGTGCTATGAAGTGTGTGGCTGTCTGCCAGGACGTGCTGGTCGCGCGCACGATTGACCAGGTCCTGGTTTCCTCCTTCGACGTCGACTTCATCGTCGACAGTCGCCCCGTCTATCGAAAGCTCCACGATCACGGCCTGCGGGTGACGTTGGCGGACCCGCGACGGGTGGACACCTACGTCAAGGCCGACATCACCCCCACCACCTGCGTGCTGCTCGAGGACAACGGGCGCCGCAGCCTCAGGCGCATGGTGGAAGCCGTCCGGGACGCCGGCGGCACCCTGATCTACCTCGTGCAGACCGGGGCGAACACCCGGCGCAGCGACGAAATCCGCGCGCTCTTCCCGGACGTCGCCATCATGTCGCTCGCCGAGCTGGTGGGTCCCACGCTCCTCACCGAGCTGGGACGGTCGCTCACCCGCGCGCGCGTGCAGCAGTACCAGCGGTACCTGGCCGACGCGGACCGCGTCCTGATCCTCCTCCACAACGATCCCGATCCCGACGCGATGGCCAGCGGGCTCGCCCTGCGCAACCTGCTGCGCCGGACCAAGACCACGGCCATCATCGGCGCGATGCAGGGCGTGACCCGCCCCGAGAACCTGCGCATGGCCAACCTGCTCGACATCCAGGTGGAGAACATCACCGCCGAGCAGTTCGCCACCTTCGATCGCATCGCCACCGTGGACGTGCAGCCGCACTACTTCGCCCCGCTGCTGGAACGCGTGGACCTGGTCATCGACCACCACCCGGAGCAGCCGGGCTATCGCGCGGTGTTCAAGGACATCCGCGCCGACTACGGATCGACCTGCACGATTCTCACCGAGCACCTCCGGGCGGTGGACGTCAACATCTCGGAGCGGACCGCGACCGCCATGCTCTACGCGATCAAGTCCGACACGCTGTTCTTCGCCCGGCAGACCAACCAGGTGGATCTCGAGGCCTTCAGCTATCTCTACCCGCTGGCGAACGCCGCCCTCATCCGCAAGATGGAGGGCGCGGAGATCACGCTCGAACGGCTGGCGTTCGTGCGCGAGGCGCTCGCCAACGGATCGATGGCCGATCAGGTGTTCGTCGCGTGGCTCGGGCCGTGCCCGCGGGAAGACTTCATCCCGTACGTCGCGGACTTCTTCCTCCAGCTCGAAAACGTCAAGTGGACGATCATCGGCGGCCAGGTCAACGGCTCGGTCGTGATCTCGGTACGGAACCTCGGCTACACCCGCAACGCGGGCGAGTTCGTCAAGCGCTGGTTCGCGGACATCGGCAGCGCCGGCGGCCACCGGGCGATGGCCAAGGCCGTGGTGCCGGTCGAGCGCTTCCTCGAGAAGTTCGGGCCGTTCGATCCCGCCGTGGTCCACGCGAAGCTCCGCGAATTCGCGTCGGTCTTCCTCAGCGAGACGGCCCCGGACAAGGACAGGAAGCGCGAGTCCACGGCGCTCGTCAAGCCGTAGCCCCTCAGTCGGGTTCTTTGACGAGCTTCAGCGAGAGGTCGGCAGGGGACGGTGTGGGCCCGACCACGGTCGCACCGTGGATCTGCTCGCCGCTTGCGCCGACTACGGGCTCCAGGAATTGCCGATAGGCATCCTCGTAGCCCCGATCCACCAGTTCGCCCAGCGCCACGGCTCGCTCGGAGCGCTGGTCCGAGGCCCCCGCGAAGGCGAGGGGCCCGACCGGGTTGTGGTCGAGCCTGATGTGGCAGAGGGCCCTGAAATCCCCCTGGTGCGCCACCGCCGCATCCTCGAGCGCCGCCGCCTCGATGGCGGCCGTCGTCTCTCCCAGGCGCTCCCGTGGGCCCGCGCCCGGCCGGGTCAACGCATGCGGCCCGCGCGTCGCGCTCACGGCCGAGACGACGATGACCTGCGTGGCGCCAGCGTCGCGCACCTCGCGAAGCAGACGCGACACCGCGGACGGGCGGTCGGTGAGGCGGTGGGTCTCGCCCCGCCAGTAGCTCTCGGGAGCGAAGGTGACGAGGTGCGGCTCGCAGAGGACTGGCAACGCCAGCGCGGCGGCCACGGCGTCGGCCAGATGCACGCGGCCGGCTCCCGCGAGATCGACCAGGTCGCCTCCTTCGCCGGCTGCCGCTCGGCCGAGGAACCGCTTGCGCCACGGTTCCCCGAGGAGCGCGAACACCACGTCCCGACGCGTCTCGAGGTCGTGGGCCACGAAGAGAACCTCACGATAGCCGGGCTGCCCGAGACTGTCGCTCGCCAGTTCGGTGTAGCGCCGGCTCAACTCGAGGGGCGGCGGCTGCGCAATGGCGGCCGCGCCGCGCATGAACTGCCAGAACCCCTCGAGCGCCCACCGCAGCGCCCCGTCCGCATCCAGCGGAGCCCCGAGCGTCCGCCACCACAACGCGCCCCGGCCTTCGCGCGGCTTCCCGACGCGCCACCGCGTGACGATGTAACTGCCGAGCGCGGTCAGCGCGCCAACGAGCAGCGCGCTCGTCGCCAGCCGCGGGACGAGAGACCCGAGCACCGTCGGCCCGCCGATCCACGCCGCCAGGTCCCGCCAGCGCTCGATGGCGGCGGCGCCGCCGGTCGGCCAGAGCAGTCCAAGCGTCAGGAGCACGGGGTACGCGCCGGCGAGCGCCGCGAGCCCGAGGAGCGGGAGCGAGAGCATCCCCACCGCCGCGAGCGCACACCCCCCGACGAATCTCCAGATCGGCCGCCAGCGATAGAGCCCTCGCGGTCCCTGGGCGGCACGCCAGATGCCGGTCGCCTCCCACAGCCGCGCGCCGGCATCCACCGCGGCGTACATCGCCGACACCGCGCCCATGCCTCGACCCGCCACCAGATCCACGCGGACGCCGGCCTCGAGCAGGGCCTGGAGGACGCCGGCGTGATAGGCGCCAGCCGTCCCCGTGCCCAGGAACACGAGCGCCGTCCGCTCGCGCGGTGAATACGGGGCGGGAGTGGTCACGGGCGTCAGGAGCGGTTGGTTTAGCCGTCGTGGATGGTGACGAGCTTGACGATCTCGAAGTGGCGTTCACCGTTCGGCGTCCGCACGGCGATGTCATCGCCCTCTTCGCGGTTGAGAAACGCCCGCCCGATGGGAGACGCGGTCGAGATCCACCCGCGTTCGACGTCGGCATCCTCGGGCATGACGAGCTGGTAGACGATCACCTCGCCTGTGGCCCGCTCGCGGGCATGGACCGTGGACCCGAGCCCCACCTTGGCGTGGGGAATCTTGTCGACGTTCATGAGCTGAATCTCGGCCACCCGCTTCTTGAGCATGCCGATCCGCGCCTGCAAGAACGACTGCCGCTCCTTGGCCGCCTGGTACTCGGCGTTCTCGCGCAGGTCGCCGAGCTCCCGCGCCCGCTGGATCTCCTTGGGCAGCTGCGTCTTCAGCTCGCGCTCCAGCTCGTTGATCTCGTCCTCGAATCGCTTGACCAGTTGGGCTTTCATGGACGGGGGGATGGTAACACACGGGCGTACGGCGTACGGCGTACGACGTACGGCGGCGTACGGACGGAAGGCGGACGGGCGGCGTACGGCTGGCGGGCGGCGCCCCCGGAGCAGGCACCGACAACCGAATACCGATCACCGATCCTACCCCCGTTGTCGCTGTGCCTCGTACGCCAGCAGCGCGGCCGTGACCGCGACGTTCAGCGACTCGACCCCCTGCCGCATCGGAATCCGCACCCGCACGTCCGCCCAGCCACGGACGTCCGGCGGCAGCCCCTGGCCCTCAGCGCCGAGCAGCACGGCAACGGGCCCTGTGAGGTCCACCTCGGTGAACGCACTGGCGCCGGAGGGATCGGCCGCCACGACGACCAGTTCGTGGGCGCCAAGGAACTCCCGCACTTCGGGCAGGCGGGCGTTCGGCCACACTGGCACCCGTAGGCCGCTGCCCATCGAGCCCCGGAGCGCCTTCCAGCCGAACGGGTCCGCCGACCCGTGCGTCGCGATCACCCCAGTCGCCGACGCAGCATCCGCCACGCGCAGGATCGCACCGAGGTTGCCAGGGTCCTGGACCCCGACCGCCACGAGCACGAACGCCGGCCCCGGGACGAGCATCGCCGCCGGCACCGCCTGAGTTGGCGCCCGCCCGAGGGCCACCACGCCCGCGGGCGCGCGCACCGGACTCATGGCGTCGAGAACGCTCGCACTGGCTCGCTGCACGACGACGCCCTCCGCGTCCAGGCGCCGCGCGAGGTCGGCGACACCTGCGTGCGTGGCGACGAGGTCGGCATCGAGCACCACGACCTCGAGCGGCCACCTGGCCTCGAGCGCCACGCTCACGAGGTGGGCGCCGTCGAGCAGGACCGGGTCGCCTGCGCCCCGTCCCCTGGCCAGGGCCCGGCAACGTGCCACGAGAGGATTCTGGCGGCTCGTCATGCGTCCCGGCGGCACGCTTGACAGGGTCTCACACGAGCCGATCGCACGAAAGGCGAATCGACGTATGCTTCGGTGATCGGTGCCCCATGTCCCTCTTCGCAGACCCTGATGCCCACCCGACTCCCTCCGCCGCGAGAGCGCCACTCGCCGAGCGCATGCGGCCGCGCACGCTCGACGAGGTGGTCGGCCAGCAGCACCTGCTCGGGCCGGGCCGGGCGCTTCGCGAATCGATCGAGCGCGACGTCCTGCAGTCGGTGATTCTCTGGGGCCCGCCGGGCACCGGAAAGACGTCGCTGGCCCGCGTGATCGCCGCCGCCACGCGCGCGCACTTCATCGCCTTCAGCGCCGTGCTGTCGGGGATCAAGGACATCAAGACCGTCATGGCCGAGGCCGAGGAGGCCCGTCGCCGCCTCGGCCGGCGCACGATCCTGTTCGTCGACGAGATCCACCGTTTCAACAAGGCGCAGCAGGACGCCTTCCTCCCCCGTGTCGAGGCCGGCGACATCGTCCTCATCGGCGCCACCACCGAGAACCCCTCCTTCGAGGTGAACGCGGCACTGCTGTCCAGATCGAAGGTGTTCGTCCTGCACCAGCTCGCCGAACCGGACGTCATGGCGATCCTCGAACGCGCCCTCGACGACTCCGAGCGGGGCCTTGGCGGCCAGGGCCTGACCGCGGCGCCCGATGCGCTCGCGGCCATCGCGCGGTACGCGAACGGGGACGCCCGGGTCGCGCTGAATCTGCTGGAACTGGCAGCGGGCACCGTGACGAAGACCAGCGAGGGCGCGCACATCGGGCTCGACGCCGTCGCCACCCTCGTCGAACGTCGTGCCCTGCTCTACGACAAGACGGGCGAGGAGCACTACAACCTGATCTCGGCCCTGCACAAGGCGCTGCGCAACAGCGATCCCGACGCCGCGATCTACTGGCTGGCCCGCATGCTGGAGGCCGGCGAGGACGTGCTCTACGTCGCGAGGCGCCTGGTCCGGTTCGCGTCCGAAGACATCGGGAACGCGGACCCCCAGGCCCTCACGCTGGCAGTCGCCGCCAAGGACGCCGCCCATTTCCTCGGGCTGCCCGAAGCCAATACAGCCTTGGCCCAGGCGGCCCTGTACCTCGCCACGGCGCCCAAGAGCAATGCCGTGTACACGGCGTACGGACGTGCTGCGCGCGACGCGACGTCGGAACTCGCCGAGCCCGTGCCGCTGGCCCTCCGCAATGCCCCCACGACCCTCATGAAGTCGCTCGACTACGGCCGGGGCTACGAGTACGCGCACGACGATCCCGAGGCGGTCACCGGCATGGAGTGCCTGCCGCCGTCGCGGCGCGGGGCGCGATACTACGAGCCGACCGAGCGCGGCTTCGAGAAGGAGATCAAGCGACGGCTCGACCGGTGGGCCGAGATCAGGAAGCAGCGACGCGACCTCACACCCTGAGGAAGTTCTTCTCGATCTCGCGGCGCGACATGCGCAGCACCACCGGCCGGCCGTGAGGACAGACCGATGAGTAGGCTGTCCGACGGAGCTCGTCCAGGATGTAGACCATCTTGTCGTGCGTCAGGGGCTGGTTGGCCTTCACCGCCGCGTGACAGGCCGTCGTGGCGGCCAGCCGACGCAGGGCATCGGTCACCCTGGCGCCGCGCTCGAGCCCTTCCAGGTCGTCGGCCAGGGCACGGACGGCCGCGGCCGCCTCCGACAGCCCGAGCAGCGCGGGCACCGCGGACACGCGGACCGTGCCGCCGCCGAACTCCCCCACGTCGAATCCCAGGCGATCCAGGTCCGCCTGGTGACTGCGCAGCGCGTCCCGCTGGGCGGGGGCCAGGTCCAGGAGAACCGGCTGCAGCAGCCGCTGGCTGGGGAGCGGGCCCGACGTCAGGCGCTCGAGCACCTGTTCGTAGAGCACGCGTTCGTGGGCCACGTGCTGGTCGATGATGCAGATGCCTTCCGCATCGACGGCGATGATGTAGGTGCTGCGGAACTGCCCCAGGGGCACCATCGGCCGGATCGACTCACCCCCGACGCCCGCGTCGAGCTGTCCCGCACCGCCCAGGACCTTTTCTCCGCCCGCCAGGGACGGTGTGCCCGGGTGTGTGCTCACGGGCGCGCTCAGGGGTGCGCTCGCGGGTGCGCTCACGGTCGTGAGACCGCTCCACACGCCAGGCAGCAGGGCCGAACCTTGCTCGTCCGGTCCGGACCTCTCACTCGACGGCGAGGCGAGCTGAAACGGCCGGGTGGCCGACGAGTCCGCCCCCAGCGCGTCGGCCAGCGCCCGCCTGATCACCTCGTGCACGAGGGACTGATCGAGAAACCGGATCTCGGCCTTGGTGGGATGCACGTTCACATCCACGCGGTCCGGCGGGACGTCGAGGAACAGGTGCACCTCCGGGCTGCGCTCCTTGATCGTGGCGCTGCTGTACGCCGCCGCGATCGCGTGCGCGATTGTCTTGTCCCGCACGATCCGACGGTTGACGAACACGTTCTGGGGCCCGCGCACGGGCCCCTGCTCCCCGAGCGGGGCAACGAACCCGGTCAGGACCATGCCCGCCGTCTCCCGACGAACGTCGACGAGATCCGGGCGATCGCCGTAGAGCTGGTAGAACCGCTCCCCCACGTCTGCGACGGGCGGCGCCTGGAGGACACGCCGGCCGGCGCTCGTGAGCGTGAACCCCACCTCCGGGTATCCCAGAGCGAGCTGCGTCACCAGCCGCGACACCTGCGCCGCCTCGGCAGCGTCGGCCTTCAGGAACTTCCGCCGCGCCGGGAGGTTGTAGAAGAGGTCGGCGACCTCGATGCTCGTGCCCTCCGGGGCCCCCACCTGTCGAATCGACGCCACGACGCCCGCGTTCACGCGGATCTCGGTGCCGATCGGCGTGCCACGCGCGCGCGTCCTCAGGACGAAGTGCGAGACCGACGCGATGCTGGGCAGCGCCTCGCCCCGGAAACCCAGCGTGCGGATGGCGGCGAGATCGTCGGCCTGGTGAATCTTGCTCGTCGCGTGGCGCTGCAGGGCGCGTTCCGCATCCTCCGGATCCATGCCCTCGCCGTCGTCCTCGACGCGAATGAGCCGCTTGCCGCCCATCTCGATCTCGAGGACGACGCGCGTGGCGCCGGCATCGATCGCGTTCTCGACCAGTTCCTTGACGACGGAGGCCGGGCGCTCCACCACCTCGCCGGCGGCAATCTGGTTGGCGAGCTCTGGCGGGAGCAGGTGAATGCGGGGCATGCCCGTCTCAGAGCCAGCGCACGCGCCGGAAGGCCCAGAGCATCGCCCCGACGACGATGCCGAGCAGGCCCAGAATCCAGTAGAACTGCGCCTCGTCGCCGCCTGGCATGTGCGGCAGCTGCACGTTCATCCCGAAGAGGCCCGTGAGCACGCTGAGCGGCAGGAAAACGAGCGAGATCAGCGTGAGGACCTTCATCGTCTCGCCCAGGCGGTTCGACTGCGACGACAGGTGGGCGTCCAGCAGGCTGGTGACGCGATCCTGCATGACCATCGCTTCTTCCGTGTAGCGGACCAGGTGGTCGAACGCGTCGCGGAACCGGTAGGCGATGTTGTCGGCAATCAGCGAGTACTCCCGGCGAGACAGGCGGCCGATGACGTCACGCTGCGGCATCGTCACGCGGCGCAGCGTGCTGATGTCGCGCTTGACCGCGAGGATCTCCTGGACGATCTTCCGGCGCGGCCGCTGGAAGACCTCGTGTTCCACTTCCTCGAGCCGGGCCTCGATCTTGTCGATCTCGGGCTCGTAGTTGTCGACCATGGCGTCCACGATGCGGTGAAAGAGCGCGGCCGCGCCCTCGGCCATCACGTGCGAGTTCCGCGGGCACAGCCCGCGCCACCGCTCGACGGAGCGCGACTTGCTGTCGTGCACCGTCACGAGGAAATTGGGTCCGACGAAGAAGTCGATCTCGTGGGTGGCGAACTGGTGCTTCGACGCCTCGAAGTCGATGCCGTGCAGGACGATGTAGAGAAACCCCGGGTAGTCCTCGACCTTGGGACTGTGGATCTCCGACAGCGCGTCTTCCACCGCCAGCTCGTGGAAATGGAAGACGTCGCCGAGGATGCGGGCTTCCTGCTCGGTGGGCGATGCGAGGTCCACCCACACGACGGCACCGTTCTCCGGGTCGAGCCAGTCCGGCTCGACCACGTCCACGGCCCGCGTCTGGCCGTTCATGTAGACGAACGTGGTAATCAAGGCTCAGGGCTCTCCTAGTCTCCCACCTTCACCTGCAGGGCGGCGTGCGCGGCCGCCAGCCGGGCCACCGGCACCCGGTACGGGGACGCGCTGACGTAGTTCAATCCGACCTTGTGGAAGAAGTGAACCGACGACGGGTCGCCCCCGTGCTCGCCGCAGACGCCGAGCTTGATGGTCGGCCGTGTCTTCCGCCCCTTCTCGCACGCCATCGCCACGAGCTGGCCGACGCCGACCGTGTCGATGGACTGGAACGGATCCCGTTCGAGGATCTTGCGCTCCTGGTAGCTGCCCAGGAACTTGCCCGCGTCGTCGCGCGAGAAGCCGAACGTCAGCTGGGTGAGGTCGTTGGTGCCGAACGAGAAGAACTGCGCCTCGCTGGCGATCTCGTCGGCGGTCACCGCCCCGCGCGGCACCTCGATCATCGTCCCGACGAGGTACGAGATCTTGACGCCCTGCTCCCGCATCACGTCGGCCGCCACGCGGTCGACGATGGTCTTCTGATCCCGAAGCTCCCGGACGTGTCCGACCAGCGGGATCATGACCTCGGGTGTCACCGCCAGCCCTTCCTTCTTGAGCTGACAGGCGGCCTCGAAGATGGCGCGCGCCTGCATCTCGGTGATCTCCGGGTAGGTGATGCCGAGGCGCACACCGCGGTGGCCGAGCATGGGGTTGAACTCGTGCAGTTGCTCCACGCGGTGCAGCAGCCTGCGCTTCTCGTCCAGGCCGGCCTGGGTGCCGCTGGCCTCGAGGCGGGCGATCTCGACCATGAGGTCCTCGCGCTTCGGCAGGAACTCGTGGAGCGGCGGGTCGATCGTGCGGATGGTCACGGGTTCGCCGTGCATCGCCTTGAAGACCCCGTAGAAGTCCCCGCGCTGCAGCGGCAGGAGGTCGGCCAGCGCGCGCCGACGATCCGCCTCGTTGTCGGCGAGGATCATGGTCTGCACCTTCTCGATGCGCCCCTCGCCGAAGAACATGTGCTCGGTGCGGCACAGGCCGATCCCGCGGGCGCCGAACGCGTAAGCCAGCTCGGCCTGGTCCGGCAGGTCCGCGTTGGCCCGGATGCCGAGCGTGCGCTCCTTGTCGGCCCAGGTGAGCAGCTGGTTGAAGCGACGGTAGATGTCCGACGCCTTCGCCTCCATCTTCCCGGCGAGGACCTGGAGGATCTCGCTCGGCCTGGTGGCGACCTTGCCGATCTTCACCTCGCCGGTGAGCCCGTCGAACGACACCCAATCGCCCTCGCGGACCGACTGGCCGGCGACCGTGAACACACGGTTCTTCTCGTCCACGTGGATCCCGCCGGCGCCCACGACCGAGGGCTTGCCCATCTGGCGTCCGACGACCGCCGCGTGGGAGGTCATGCCGCCGGTGGCGGTGAGGACGCCCTGCGCGACCTCCATGCCGTGGATGTCGTCGGGCACGGTCTCCTTGCGCACGAGGAGGACCTTGCGCCCCTTCTCCGCCCAGTCCACGGCGTGGTCGGCCGTGAACACCACCTCGCCCGAGGCGGCGCCTGGCGAGGCCGGCAGTCCCTTGGTGGCGACGGGCAGCTTCTTCCACTCCGCCGGATCGAACACCGGCGCGAGCAGCTGCGAGAGGGCCATCGGCTCCACCTGGAGCAGCCCCTCGCGCGGGGTGATGAGCTTCTCCGCCACCATGTCGGTGGCGATCACGACGGCCGCATACCCGGTCCGCTTGCCGTTGCGGGTCTGCAGCATGTAGAGCTTGTCCTCTTCGATCGTGAACTCGAAGTCCTGCACGTCCCGGTAGTGCTTCTCGAGACGGGTCGTGATCGCGCGCAGCTCCCTGTAGGCGCGCGGCATGACCTTCTCGAGCTCCGCGATGGGCTGCGGCGTGCGGATGCCGGCCACCACGTCCTCACCCTGCGCGTTGACCAGGAACTCGCCGAAGAACTCCCGGGCCCCGGTGGCCGGGTTGCGGGTGAAGCCCACGCCCGTGGCGGACCGGTCGCCGGTGTTGCCGAACACCATCTTCTGCACGTTGACCGCGGTGCCGATGTGGTCGGGAATCTCGTAGATGCGCCGGTACGAGATGGCGCGCGGGTTGTTCCAGGAGCGGAACACGGCATCGCGCGACATGCGGAGCTGCTCGAACGGGTCCTGCGGGAACTCGCGCCCCGTCTTCTCCTTCACGACGCGCTTGTAGCGGGCGATCACCTCGCGGAGGTCGCGCTCCTGCAGGTCGGTGTCGGACTTGGCGCCGCACGCATGCTTCACCGCCTCGAACTCGTGCTCGAAGACGTCCTTCCCGATCTCGAGCACGACGTTGCCGAACATCTGGATGAAGCGCCGGTAGGAGTCGCAGGCGAAGCGGCCGTTCCCGGTGCGCGCCGTGAGGCCCTCGACCGCGGCGTCGTTGAGGCCGAGGTTCAGGATCGTGTCCATCATGCCCGGCATCGAGAACTTCGCCCCGGACCGGACCGAGACGAGCAGCGGGTTCTCGGTCGATCCGAACTTCTGCCCGACCAGCGCTTCGAGCTTGCGCACGTGGGCGAGCATCTCCTCCTCGATCCCCTTGGTAAGCTTCCGGTGGTTGGCGTACCACAGGTTGCACGCCGCCGTCGTGATCGTGAACCCGGGCGGTACCGGCAGGCCGGCGTTCGTCATCTCGGCCAGGCCAGACCCCTTGCCGCCGAGCAGGTCTTTCATCGTCCGGTCGCCGTCCGCCTTGCCCCCGCCGAAGAAGTACACATACTT
>CAYLZN010000019.1:19007-32677 GCA_964387935.1 uncultured Vicinamibacteraceae bacterium
TTCGCCGGCGCGCGCTTCGCGGCAGCCTTCACGGCGGTCTTCACCGCCGGCTTTTTCGCCGCCTTCTTCGCCGTGCCTTTCGCCTTCGTTGTCTTGGCCATGGGTACTCCTGCGTGGGTGGTCGGATGAATGCGTACGGGATGAATCGCGGATCCGCGTCGAGGACGACTCACGGGGCCGCGGCCGGCGCCAGTTGCGAGATATCGGAGATGCCGAGCATCAGGTCCCGGAGGTGCACCAGCAGCATGAGCCGCGCGTGCCGGACGCGAGGGTCGTCCACCATCACGAAGACCTCGGTGAAGAACCGGTGGACGGGCTCGCGGAACGCCGCCGCCTCGGTCATGGCGCCCGCGAAGTCCGCGGTCGCCACGGCCTCGCGCACCCGTGGCGCCCGCGCCTCGAGTTCGGCGAGGAGGGCACGCTCGGCGGCCTCGGTGAGCGCCGAGCGGTCGAGGGCCACCGGATACGTCTCGAGCGGCTGCGCGCTGACCTCGCGGGCGATGTTCTTCACGCGTTTGAACAGCTCCGCCAGCGCCGCGAACTCGCCCGAGTCGCGCACCGCCCGGAGCGCCTCGAGACGCCAGCGCACCGCCAGCGGCGCCAGGCCGTCGCCGGTCGCCCCGAGCGCAGCCTCGACCTCGTCGGGCCGGTACCCGCGCTGTGCGAACAGGTGCCGGACGCGGTCACGCGCGAAGGCGATCAGATCGGTCTCGAACGTGCCCGTGTCCGCGAGACCGTAGATCTGCGACGCGCGCTGCACGAGGCGCTCCACCGGCAGGGCGGTCGTGACCCCGGTCAGTTCCGGAAGGTCCACCAGGATCTTCACGGCCCCCTGCATCTGTCGTCGAATGCCGAACGGGTCGCGGGTCCCGGTGGGACGCTCGCCGGCCGAGAACAGGCCCACCGCGGAGTCGACCTTGTCGGCGAGCGCCACCGCCGCCCAGGACGTGGCGGCGCTGCCCAGTTGTTCGCGCGTCGGCGGCACACCGGCCTCCACGCCCACGGGCAGGTACTGCAGGTAGATGGCCCTCCAGACCGCCTCGGGCGCCCCTTCGGCGCGCGCGTAGATGCCGCCCATGGTGCCCTGCAACTCGGTGAACTCGCGCACCATGTCCGACGTCAGGTCCGCCTTGGCGAGGCGCCCGGCCCTCCGCGCGTGGTCCCCGTCATCTGGCCGCCCCAGCGCCTCGCTGGCGATCCACCCGGCGAACTGCTCGAGCCGCTCCGCCTTCGCACGATAGCTGCCGAGCGCCTTGTGGAACAGCAGCGTCTCGAGCCGCGCGAGCTTTTCGTCGAGCGTCGTCCGGCGGTCCGCCTCCCAGAAGAACCGCGCGTCGCGCAGGCGCGCCAGCAGCACGCGCTCTGCGTTGACCGCAATCTTCCGCGGGTTGTCCACCTCGACGTTGGTCACGGCCAGGAACGCCGGCATCAGCTTGCCCGCGTCGTCGTTCACCGGGAAGTAGTGCTGGTGGTGAATCATCGTGGTGGTCAGCACCTCCTCGGGCAGGTCGAGGAACTCGCCCGGGAAGGCGCCCGCGACCACGCAGGGGTACTCCACCAGGTCCACCACCTCGTCGAAGAGGCCCGTCTGCGCCACGACCGTCGTGTTGACGCGACCGCCCAGGCGCCGGGCATGGGCGTCCAGCTCGCGCGCAATCCGGTTGTGGCGCTCGGCCCGCTCGAGGATCACGAAGTGCTCCGCGAGCCGGGCCTTGTAGTCGGCGAAGCTCCGCACCTTCACCGCCCGCCCCGGGCGACCGCTCACCGCGAGGAACCGGTGCCCGTACGTCGTCGGGCCGGACCGGACTTCCTGCACGGTCCCGCCCGCCGCCAGCGACGAGCGACGAATGGTGAAGGGCACGACGCGGCCGCCATAGAGGAACAGCAGCCAGCGGATCGGCCGGCCGAAGAGCAGTTCGCCGCGGCCGTCGTCGAGCCAGGCATCCCAGTGCATCTGCTTCGGGAACGCGAGGTCGCGCAGCGTGCCCGCGAGCACGTCCGGCAGCACGTCCACGGCCGTCTTGCCGCGGTGCCGTTTCAGGAACGCGAGGTACTCGCCCTTCGGCGTGGACTGCCGGGTGAGCTCGCCCACCTCGACGCCCTGCTTGCGGGCGAAGCCGATGGCCGCCGCCGTCGGCTCGCCGCCGGGGCCGAACGCGGCCGACACCGGGGGCCCGCTGATGGTCTCATCGAAGTCGGTCTGGCGCTCCGCGATGCGGGACACGGTGGCCGTGAGGCGGCGCGGCGTGGCAAACGCCTCCACCGGCGCGTCGCTCGCCAGCCGGAACTCCGTCAGCCTCGCGGCCAGCCGCTCCGCGAGCTGCGCGATGAGCGGCCGCAGCCAGGTGGCGGGCAGCTCCTCGCAGCCGATCTCGATCAGCAGTTCACGTTCCATGACTCGTTCCGGTCACTCCGCAGGGCTGGTCTCGACGGCCGCCGGCACCTGCTCCCCGGCGTACGCGCGGGCGATGGCGACCGCGAGCTGGCGAACACGCAGGATGTAAGACGTCCGCTCGGTGACGCCGACGCCGCCACTGGCGTCCAGGATGTTGAACAGGTGCGAGCACTTCAGACACTGCTCGAGAGCCGGCAGGACCAGGCCCGACGCCAGCAGTCGGCTGCAGAACTCGAAATGCTTCTCGAACAGCTCGCGGTGGAAGCGGGCGAACTCCTCGCGGGGCGTCCCCTCGACCAGGCCGAACGCGTACTTCGACTGCTCCACCTCGTCGCGCAGCCGCACGTCGCCGTACTTCACCCCGGGCGCCCAGTCGAGGTTGTACACGTTGTCCACGCGCTGCAGCACCATCGCGATCCGTTCGAGCCCGTAGGTCAGCTCCACCGACACCGGCGTCAGCTCGATGCCGCCGGCCTGCTGGAAATAGGTGAACTGGGTGATTTCGAGGCCGTCGAACATCACCTGCCAGCCGATGCCCCACGCGCCGAGCGTCGGCGACTCCCAGTTGTCCTCCTCGAAGCGGATGTCGTGGGCCCGCGGGTCGATGCCGCAGGCCTCGAGGCTCTGCAGGTAGATGTGCTGAGCCTCGTCCGGCGCCGGCTTCAGGATCACCTGGAACTGGTGGTGCTTGAACAGCCGGTTCGGGTTCTCCCCGAAGCGGCCGTCGGCGGGTCGTCGCGAGGGCTGCACGTAGGCCACGTTCCAGTGCTGCGGGCCGAGCACGCGCAGGAAGGTCTCCGGGCTCATTGTCCCCGCGCCGACCTCGAGATCGAGCGGCTGCTGAATGAGACAGCCCTGTGAACTCCAGTACTCCGACAGCTTGAAGATCAGGTCCTGCAGCGTCACGGTTGGTTCATCCTGCCCCGGCCGCCACCGGCACGCGCGCCAGTGCGGCACGAATTTCACGCGTCACCCTCCGTGAACGCGGCTCACGATCCAGGTAGCGCACGAGCAGCGCCCCGTGCAGGCGCTCGAGGTCGCGCCCCGCGCGTTCCGGCAGCAGATCGCTCCCCAGGTCCTCGGGCGGCCGCCGACCGGCCTGCCGCAGGAACGCCAGCGCGGCGGGCGAGAGATCGACATCAGCCCGTGGCGCGCAGCCCGGGCAGATCAGCGCATCGGCGGCGGTCACCAGGTACGCCCCGGTCGCCTCGAGCGGGGCCTGGCAGCGCGCGCACGTCTCGATGCCCGGATACACCCCTTCGAGCCGCAGCAGCCAGTACTCGAAGTAGCGCGCCAGCACCCCGGCGGGGACGCCGCGCGCCATCGCGCCGAGCGCCGCGCAACCCAGACGGAACAGTCGCTCGTTGGGATGATCCTGCGGCGCCCAGGCATCGAGCAGCTCGGCGAAGTACGACGCGTGGCTCAGCGACTCCACATCCGACGAGGCGAGCGGCGATTGCACCGGCTCGGCGTAGTCCAGCACCACCAGCTCGCGCTGCTCCCGCTCGAAATACGAGATGCGCACGCGCGTGAACGGCTCGAGTGCGCCACCGAACCGGCGGCGCGAGCGGCGGGCCCCGCGCGCCACGCCCCGCTTCTTGCCACGATCCCGCGTGAGGAACACGACCAGCCGGTCGGTCTCGCCGAGCTGATACGTGCGCAACACGAGGGCGTCAGACGCGAAGAGCGGCATGCTGTGCGGGGCGGACCCCGGTTCCGGGCAGTCCGGCCCGGCGGTATTCTACCTTGTGACGGGGCCGTGTCACGGTCGCCCCAGCCCCAGTTCCCGCAGAACCCGCTCGTCGTCGCGCCAGTCCGCGCGGACCTTCACGTGCAGTTCCAGGAACACGCGGCAGTTGAAGAACTGCTCCAGGTCCTGTCGCGCCTCCGTGCCGATGCGCTTGATCTGTTCGCCCCCCCGCCCGATCACGATGCCCTTCTGGGAGGGCTGCTCGACCAGGATGGAACACGCGAGCCGCAGAAGACCCCGATCGTCCGGTTCCTCGAACCGGTCCATCAGGACCGCCGTGGTGTAGGGCAGTTCGTCTCGCAGGTGGTGCAGCAGCTTCTCGCGCACGATCTCGGTCACGATCGCGCGCTCCGGCTGGTCGGTGAGGTAATCCTCGGGATAGAGCGCGTCGCCCTCCGGGAGGTGCGACACCAGGACGGACTCGAGGACGTCCACGCCGTCGCCCGTCAGGGCCGACACCGGGACGAGGTCCGCAAACGCCAGCGCCTGGCGATAGGCGTCGATCCGCGGCAGGAGCGCGGTCTTGGCCACGCGGTCGATCTTGTTCAGTGCCAGCACGAGCGGCGCCTTCACGTCCCTGAGCAGGTCGATCACGAACCGGTCGCCCTTCCCCATGGGCTCGGCGGCGTCCACCACGAGCACCGGCACGTCCACCTCCCGGATGGCCGCGATGGCCGACTCGACCATCCGCGCGTTCATCTCGTGCACGGGCTTGTGGATGCCGGGCGTGTCCAGGAACATCAGTTGCGCGCCGGGAGTCGTCTTGACCGCCAGGATCCGGTTGCGCGTCGTCTGGGGCTTGTCCGAGACGATGGCCACCTTGGTGCCGACGAGCCGGTTGAGCAGCGTGGACTTCCCCGCGTTGGGCCGTCCCACGAGCGATACGAACCCGGACCGCATGCCGCTACCCGCCCGTCACTTCCGACACCGGCTGACGACGAACGCGGACCTTGGTGATCCGGCGTCGCTCGGCTTCGAGCACCTCCACGGTGAGGCCATCCACGTCGAACGTCTCCCCGACCTGCGGCACGCGGCCGAGGTGCGTCAGGAGGTACCCGCCGAAGGTCTCGAACCCTTCCGGCTCCACCTGCAGCCCCAGCCGCTCCGCCACATCGTCGAACCCGACGCGGCCGCTGATGACGAAGGTGTCCGGTGACTCCTCCACGACCGGCTCGGCCTCGACGTCGTACTCGTCACGAATCTCGCCGACGAGCTCCTCGAGCAGGTCCTCGAGGCTCACGAGGCCGGCGGTGCCGCCGTACTCGTCCACGACGATCGCCGACTGGATCTGCTGGCGCTGGAACTCCCGCAGCAGTTCCGGGACGCGCTTGGTCTCAGGCACGAAGTGCGCCGGCCGCAGGAAGTGCGTGAGCGGCGTGTCTCCGGGCAGGCGGTCCGCCTTGATGAGGTCCTTGACGAACACGAAGCCAAGGATGTTGTCGAGGCTGTCCTTGAACACCGGGATGCGCGAGTACTCCTGCTCCCGGAAGAACGCGCGCAGCTCGTCGAGCGTCGCCTCGGCGCGGATCGCGACGATGTCCGGCCGCGGGGTCATCACCTCGCGGACGAGGCGATCGCTGAAGTCCACGAGCGACCGCAGCAGCTCACGCCCCTCGCCGGCGCTGAGCGCGTCGCCGCCCTGTCCCGCCGTGTCGATCCGGGACGCGTCCGGCGACGACTGGTCGTCGGGCTGCGCCACGCGATCCGGGCCGCTCGCGCGCCGCTCCAGGAAGGCCGTCAGCGGCCGGAACAGGCTGGCAAGGACGTCGAAGGACGGCAGCAGCAGCTCGAGGACCCGCTGGGGCTGGTGCCGCACGATCAGGGCCGGGACGACCTGTCCGCACAGCAACAGGAAGAACACCATCACGGCGAACGCGATCCCGAACGCATGCCACTCGCCCGGGTTGAGCCGCGTGCCCACGAGCTCGGTGGCAAGGACGAGGATGACGCCCATCACGACCCGCGCCGGCACGAACAGCCGCAACGGGTGTTCGAGGTAGGCTTCGAGTTCTTCCGAGGTGTCGCCGCGCTCCGCCCGGATGCGCAGCGACAGCTGCATCATGGCGCCGAAGGCCGCCTGGATGGTCCCGATGTAGACAGCCGCGCACGCGAGCAGGAAGACGAGCAGCGGCATCATCGCCGACGCTCCCGCTCGATGAGCCCGGTCTGCAGGCCACCCTTGCGCCTCAGCCGGCGCTCGATCGCCGCCATCTCGCCCTGGTCCGTCTCGTGGTCGTGGCCGAGCAGGTGGAGCAGGCCATGGAGGGCGAGCACGCGGTACTCCGTGCTGACGGCGTGCCCCCGCGCGCGCGCCTGTCGCACCGCCACACCGGTCGCAATGACGACGTCGCCGAGCGCAGGCGCTGCGGGCGGCGGCCCCGGGTCGGCCTCGCCCGCCGGGAACGACAGCACGTCGGTGACGCGATCGACGTGTCGGAACGTGCGGTTCAGCCGACGCATGCGCGCATCGCTCACCAGGGCCACCGTCACCGTGCCACGGGCCGACCGGGGCGCCGTGTCCGCAAGCCAGCGGGCCAGACCCGGCACGCGGACGGCCCGGCCACGTCCATCGACGATCTCCACGCGCACGGCCGCCGGGGTCCGCTCAGTCGCCATGATGCCGCTCGGCGGTCCCGCGCTCGCGCCCGGGCCCGAGGTCCGCTGAATACGCCGCGTAGGCCCTCACGATCTGCTGCACCAGGGGGTGGCGCACCACGTCGGTGTCATCGAAATACACGAAGGCCAGGCCCTCGACCTCGCGCACGACCCGCAGGGCCTCGACGAGCCCCGACACGCGGCCGACCGGCAGGTCGATCTGCGTGATGTCCCCCGTGATCACGGCCTTGGCCCCGAACCCGAGCCGCGTGAGGAACATCTTCATCTGCTCGGACGTCGTGTTCTGCGCTTCGTCGAGGATCACGAAGGCGTCGTTCAGCGTCCGGCCCCGCATGAACGCGATCGGCGCGATCTCGATCGTGCCTCGCTCCAGCAGCCGTTCGACGCGCTCGATCTCCATCATGTCGTAGAGGGCATCGTAGAGCGGGCGCAGATACGGGTTGACCTTCTCCTGCAGATCCCCCGGCAGGAACCCCAGCTTCTCTCCCGCCTCCACGGCCGGCCGCGCGAGGATGATCCGCGACACCTTCTTCGCCACGAGACACGAGACGGCCTGCGCCATGGCGAGGTACGTCTTGCCCGTGCCCGCCGGTCCCACGCCGAAGACGATGTCGTGCCGATCGATCGCCTCGAGGTAGCGGCGCTGGTTGTGGCTCTTTGGAACGACCTGGCGCTTGGGCGACGGCCGCACCGGCCGGCGCAGGAAGACGTCGCGCAGATCCACCGAGTCGTCCTGGGCGAGGAGCTGCGACGCCGTCCTCACCTCGCCCTTGCCGAACCGGTAGCCCGCCTCCAGGAGCACGCCGTACTGCTCGACGAGGCGCTCGACGCGGTCCACGTTCGACGGCTGTCCCTCGACCAGCAGTTCGTGACCATCCGTCCGGATGCGTACGCTGAACAGGGATTCGAGCGCGCGCAGATTCTCGTCGTGAGCCCCGAAGAAGGTCTCCACGCCGTCGTCGGGAACGACGATCTTGCGGCATGAGGAAGCGTCGATCGACTATCTCCTTTTCAGTCAGTAAATTACCAAGAATCTACTACACGCCTCCGCGCGGGGTCAACTCACGGACGCTGACGTGCAGATCGCGCAGCTGCCGCTCCTCCACGGGGGACGGCGCTCCCGCCATCAGGTCCACCGCCGCGGCGGTCTTGGGAAACGCGATCACCTCGCGAATGGAGTTCTCCGCCGACAGGATCGCGACGATGCGGTCGAGGCCGAGCGCGATCCCGCCGTGTGGCGGGGTTCCGTACTCCAGCGCCTCGAGGAAGAACCCGAACCGGAGGCGCGCGTCCTCGTCGCTGATGTTCAGCAACTGGAAGATCCGCGCCTGCATGGCCGGGTCGTGGATCCGGATGCTCCCGCCTCCGATCTCGCTGCCATTGAGCACCAGATCGTAGGCCCGCGCCCGGACCGCACCCGGGTCGGTGTCCAGCGTCCCGAGGTCCGCCTCGGCCGCCGACGTGAACGGATGGTGCATCGGCGCGAACCGCTTCTCCGCCTCGTCCCATTCGAAGAGCGGGAAGTCCACCACCCAGGTGAACGCGAACTCGTCCGGCTTCTGCAACCCCAACTGCTTCGCCACCTGCAGCCGGATCTGACCGAGGAGCTTCGAGGCCTCGTCGCCCGGGCCGGCGGCCAGCAGCAGCAGGTCCTCGCGGCCCGCCTTTGCCGTGTCGAGCGCGGCCGCGAGCGCGGGTTCACCCGCCCCCTTCAGCGCGGGGCTCTGGATCGCGCCCTCGGGCCCGCGCCGCACCCACACGAGGCCCGCGGCTCCCAGTTGCCTGGCCAGATCCACGAACTCGTCCAGTTCGCGTCGCGACGCCCCGCCACGCCCGGGCACGACGATGCCGCGGACCACGCCGCCGCGCTCCACCGCCTCGCGGAAGGGCGCGAAGCCCGATTCGACAAACGCCGCCGAGACGTCCTCGATCGGCAAGCCGAAGCGCAGGTCCGGCTTGTCCGAGCCATAACGCGCCAGGGCCTCGGCGTACGGCAGTCGCGGGAACGGCAGCGGCACCTCGACGCCGATCTCCCTGAAGATCGCCGCAATGACGGGTTCGATGAGGCTGAAGACCAGGTCTTCGTTGGCAAACGAGATCTCGACGTCCACCTGCGTGAACTCGGGCTGGCGATCCGCCCGCAGGTCTTCGTCGCGGAAGCACCGGACGATCTGGAAGTAGCGGTCCAGTCCCGCGATCATCAGGATCTGCTTGAAGATCTGCGGCGACTGCGGCAGCGCGTAGAACTCGCCCGGGTGCACCCGGCTCGGCACGAGGTAGTCGCGTGCCCCTTCCGGCGTGGATTTCGTGAGGATGGGCGTTTCGATCTCGACGAACCCGGCGCTGTCGAAGTAGCGGCGGATCGCCATCATCACCCGGTGCCGCAGCAGCATGTTGGCCTGCAGCCGTGGCCGCCGCAGGTCGAGGTAGCGATACCGCAACCGCGTCTCCTCGGCGACGGGACCATCGTCGGCGATCGGAAACGGCGGACGCCGCGCTTCGTTGAGCACGCGGAACTCCCGCGCGAGCACCTCGACCTCGCCGGTGGCGAGGCGCGGATTCACCGTGTCGGCGGACCGGCGTTCCGCCTCGCCGATCACCGCGATGACATACTCGGTCTTGAGTTGCTTGGCACGGTCCAGCAGCGCCTCGTCGTCGCGGACCACGACCTGCGTCAGCCCGAACCGATCGCGGACGTCGATGAAGACGAGTGAGCCCATGTCGCGGATGCGGTGCACCCACCCGAGCAGGGTGATCGCGTCGCCAACGTGCGCCGGGCGCAGGTCGCCGCAGGTGTGCGTCCGCCGAAGGGTACCGAGCAGATCAGCCACGTCGCTACCTCGAAAGCCTCTCCCGCAGCCACGCGCCGGCGGCCTGGCGCGCCACGGCGGTCTGCGTCCCCGACTGCATGTCCTTGATCCCGACCTCGCCCCGCGCCGCTTCCTCGTCGCCATGGACCACGACGAACGGCACGCCCCGCGAGGCGGCGTACTTGAATTGCTTTCCAAGCTTCTCGACGAGCGGAAACACGTCCACCCGCAGGCCCGCCGCGCGGAGTTCCCGGGCCAGCGCCAGCGTGTCCGCCACGCGCGGCTCGCTCCACTGCGTGAGCAGGACATCCGCGCCCACGGCGCGCACCTGCTCCGGGAACATGCCGCGTTCCTGCATGACCACGAGGATGCGCTCCAGGCCCAGCGAGAAGCCGCACGCGGGCACATCGCGGCCCAGGAACATCCCCACGAGGTTGTCGTACCGTCCGCCGCCCCCGAGACTGCCCGCGAGGTCGGGCACCGCGACTTCCATGATGGTGCCCGTGTAGTACGACAGGCCCCGGGCCAGACTCGGATCGATCCGCAGCCGGCCGGCGGCGGGCGTGCTCTCCGCCCACGCGGTCACCTGGCTCAAGTCGGCCAGGCCCGATCGGGCTCCGTCGTGGGACCCCGCAAAACGTCCCAGCCGCTCGACGATCGCCCCGTTCGACAGCGCCGCTCCTTCGTCGGCGAACGCGCCGAAGAGCTCCAGCAGGCGCTCGGCCGCGTCGTGCCCGACCCCACGGTCTGCGAATTCCCGCGCGACGCCCACGCGGCCGACCTTGTCCAGCTTGTCGAGCGCCACCAGCGCCTCGGCGTGCAGCAGCGAAGGCACGCCGGCCGCGTCGAGCACGCCGGTGAGCACCCGGCGATGGTTCACGCGAACCGTGAACTCGCGGAAGCCCAGGTCGTCGAGGGCCTCGCAGACCGCGGAGCAGACCTCAGCCTCGATCACCATGGACGTGGCGCCAAGCGCGTCCACATCGCACTGGTAGAACTCGCGGAACCGGCCCCGCGCCGGCCGGTCGGCCCGCCACACCGGCTGCACCTGGTAGCGCTTGAAGTAGCGCGGCAGCGAGGCCTGATACTCGGCGACCACCCGGGCCAGCGGAACGGTCAGGTCGTAGCGCAGCGCCAGGTCGGCCTGTCCACTGGCCTCCTCCTCGCCACGTTTGAGGATCTTGAAGATGAGCTTGTTGCCCTCTTCGCCGTACTTCCCCAGCAGGGTCTCGAGGTTCTCCGCCGCAGGCGTTTCCAGCGGCTCGAACCCGTACCGCTCGTAGACCCGGCGGATGACGCCCAGGACGTACTCGCGTCGCCGAACGTCGTCTGGAAGGAAGTCGCGCATGCCGCGCGCGGGCTGGGTGTTCGACATCCGTGCACACACCACGTCGTGGGTCAGCCCACGTAATCGAGGCGGTACTGCACGTACCGTGCCGCGTAGTCCTTGATTGAGGCGACTTCGGCGTCGGTCAGTTCGCGCCGGACCTTGGCGGGGCTGCCCATGACCAGGGACCCCGGGGGCAGTCGGGTGCCCTCGACGACCAGCGCGCCGGCCGCGACGATGGAATCCGGGCCGATCTCCGCGCCGTTCAGGATGATCGCCCCCATCCCGACGAGCACGCGGTCCCCGATCGTGCAGCCGTGGACCACCGCCCCGTGGCCAATCGTGACCTCGTCGCCAATCGAGGTCGGAAACTCGCCACGCATGACATGAACGATGACGCCGTCCTGGAGATTGGTCCGGGCGCCAATCCGAATCCAGTGGACGTCTCCCCGGACGACGACATTCATCCAGAGGCTGCTCTCTGCCCCGATGGTGACGTCTCCGATGACCTGGGCGCTCTCATCGATCCAGGCCGACTCGGCCACGACCGGCATCCGACCGCGATACGGGCGCACCATCGGCCGATTATAGCCCGGCGGTTGTAGTCGCCCTGAGGCGCGACATTCAACCCCTCGCCGCCAGAACTTCTGACAGAGTCGATATCAATAAATAGAATTTATTCTTGCCTAACGACGATAGATTTGACCCGGAAGCCGTTGCCCGTCAGAATCGTGCCGATTCCCCCACGTGGAGTTGGACGGCTGTGAAGATTGCATTTCAGGGCGAACCCGGAGCGTACAGCGAGGCGGCGGCCTCGCGGTACCGGCCGGACAGTGAGGCCATCCCGTGCCCCGCGTTCGAGGACGTCTTCGACTCGGTGGAGCGCGGGCGCGCGACGTGCGGGGTGCTGCCCATCGAGAACTCGATTGGCGGCACCATCCACCGGAACTACGACCTGCTGCTGGCGCACGAACTGCGCATCGTCGGCGAGGTCGAGCTGCCGGTCATCCACAACCTGGTGGCGCTGCCCGGTGTGACCCTCGAGGACATCCGGCACGTCCACTCGCACCCGCAGGCCCTGGCGCAGTGCGATCGCTTCCTGCGGTCGCTGCGCGCCGTCGAGGTGGTGGCCACCTACGACACGGCGGGCTCGGCGAAGATCGTAGCCGAACGCGGGGACCGCACGACGGCCGCCATCGCTTCCGAGCGCGCGGCGGCGGTGTTCGGCCTGTCGGTGGTGAAGGCGAGCATTCAGGACTACGCCGACAACGTCACACGCTTCCTCGTCGTGGGGCGCGTGAGCGGTGCGGACGATGACAGTCGGACGCCCCCCGGGGCCAACAAGACGACCATCGTCTTCGCGCTGCCGAACGAGCCCGGGAACCTCTTCAAGGCCCTTTCGGTGTTTGCGCTGCGCGGCATCGACCTCACCAAGCTCGAGTCGCGGCCGATTCCGGGTCGCCCGTGGGAGTATCTGTTCTACGCGGACCTCGCGGTGGGCGGCCAGGAGTTCAAGTGCGGCCGGGCGCTCACGCACCTGGCGGAGTTCACCACCTCGCTCCGCGTGCTGGGCACGTATCCGGCGTTCCGGCAGGATCGGCCCGGGGAATCTCCGGAGGCAGGGTCATGAGCGACGCGTCGGCTCCCCGTCCTCACAGCGGCACGCTGGTCGATGGCCCCTCGCGCGCCCCGGCGCGCGCCATGTTGAAGGCCACCGGCCTCGGCGACCGGGACCTGGCGCGCCCGCTCGTCGGCATCGCGAACACCTGGATCGAGATCGGCCCGTGCAACTTCCACCTGCGGCGCCTGGCCGAGCACGTCAAGCAGGGCGTGCGCGAGGCGGGCGGCACGCCCCTCGAGTTCAACACGATCGCCATCTCCGACGGCATCTCGATGGGCACCGAGGGCATGCGCGCCTCGCTCGTGAGCCGCGAGGTGATCACGGACTCGATCGAGCTGGTCACACGCGGCCACCTGCTCGATGCCCTCGTGGTGCTGTGCGCCTGCGACAAGACCATCCCCGCTGCCGTGATGTCGCTCGCGAGGCTCGATGTGCCCGGGCTCTTGCTCTACGGGGGCTCGATCGCGCCCGGCAGCTTCGAGGGGCACGCGGTGACGGTCCAGGACGTGTTCGAGGCGGTCGGGGCCCACGCGGCGGGACGGTTGTCTTCCGAGCGGCTGCGCGTCCTCGAGGATCACGCCTGCCCCGGCTCCGGCGCCTGCGGCGGTCAGTTCACGGCGAACACGATGGCTACCGCGTGCGAGTTCCTGGGCATCACGCCGATGGGCGCCGCCTCGATTCCGGCAATGGACGCGGCCAAGGACGAGGCCGCGCGCCAGGCAGGCCGGCTGGTGATGGACCTCCTGCGGCGGGACGTGCGCCCGCGCAGCATCCTCACCCGCGCGGCCCTCGAGAACGCGATCGCCGGCGTCGTCGCCATCGGCGGCTCGACCAACGCCGTGCTGCACCTGCTCGCCATCGCACGGGAGGCCGGCGTCCCGTTGACCATCGACGATTTCAACCCGGTCTCCGACCGCGTGCCGCTCCTCGCGGACCTGAAACCCGGAGGACGGTTCGTCGCCACGGACCTGCACGAGGCGGGCGGCATCCGGCTCATCGCGCGGCGCCTGCTGGACCTCGGGCTGCTGCATGCCGACGCCCCGACGGTCAGCGGGAGGACGATCGGCGAGGAAGCCTCGACCGCGTCGGAAACGACGGGCCAGCAGGTCGTCCGGCCGGGCACGGCGCCCCTCAAGCCAACGGGCGGCCTC
>CAYLZN010000020.1:0-4267 GCA_964387935.1 uncultured Vicinamibacteraceae bacterium
CTAGGGCCCAGTCTATCCGATGTGCGGTCCGAGGATATGACGAAGCCCGACGCGTGGAGGTTCGACTAGACCGTGCTGTCCAGGATGGTCTCGAAACCGAGCGAGGCGAGATCCCGTTCGATCGTCTCCTTGTCCCCGACGACGGTCACGAGCGCGTCGGCGGTGTGCAGATGGCGTGACGCGCTGCGGGCGGCGCTGTCGACCTCCACGTCGTTGACGCGCGAGACGAACTCGTCGAACCAGGTCATGGGCAGCTCGTAGACGGCCAGTTGCACCAGCCCGCGGGCCACCTGCTCGGACGTCTCGAAGTTGCGCGCGTAGCCGCGGGTGAGCGACGCGCGGGCCAGGGTCAGCTCGCGGTCGGTTGGCGGACGGTCCCCGGCCACGGCGCTCATCTCCGCCAGGACGTCGGCCACCGCCGCCGCGGTCGCATCCGTCTGCACGCTGGTCTGCACCACGAACGGCCCCGGCCCGCGACGCCAGTCGAAGGCCGACCGGGCACCGTAGGTGTACCCCTTCTCCTCGCGCAACTTCAGGTTGATCCGGCTCACGAACTGCCCGCCGAGCAGCGCGTTCAGCACGACGAGCGTGTGGTAGTCGGGCGTGGACCGCGCGACCGACACGTGCCCCACCCGCAACTCCGACTGCGGCGCCCCGGGCCGGTCCACGATGGCCAGCCGGCGGCCCGGCGGGGTCGTCGGCGCCGGACCCAATGGGTCGAACCTCACGGGCCCCGATTCGCCACCCACGTCGAACGCCTGCGCCGACGCGCCCGTCACCTCGTCGTGCGACAGGTCGCCCACGGCAATGAGGAGCAGGCCGTCCGGGCGGAACCGGCGCGCGTGAAAGGCGCGAACGTCGGCGATCGTCGCGTCGCGGAGCGCCGTCTCGGTGCCGATCGGGAGGTGACCATAGGGGTGCGGCCCGAACAGGTGAGAGGCAAAGGCGCGCTCGGCAAGCGCCGCCGGCACGTCACGCAACTGGGCGAGGCGATTGCATCGCAGGTCGCGCACGCGCTCGAAGTCCGCCTCGGCGAGCCGCGGCCGGAACACCATGTCTGCCAGGAGACGCAGCGCCTCGCCGTGGTAACGGCTCAGTGCGACGATGGTGACCACCGTCGCGTCGTACCCCGTGTCGATCGCGAGGTGTCCCCCCATGCGTGCCAGCGCCTCGTGCATCGCGATCGCATCACGGTCGTCACTGCCCTCGTCGAGCAGGTCGGCGGTGAGCGCGGCAAGGCCCGGCCGATCCGGCGGATCGGCCGACGAACCCGCCGGCACGACCACCTGGAACGTCACGACGGGCACCTCCCGGCGTTCCACGGTCCAGAGGCCAAGCCCGTTGGCAAGACGGCCTCGAGCGACCGGGGGGAACCGCACCGGGAGATCCGGGCCGACGGCGGGCAGGGCGCGGCGGTCGACGCTCATGCGACCTGCGCCTGCGACGACCCGGGCAGCGCATGTGAGGTCTGGCCCCGCGGCACGACGCTGAGGGCCACGCACGGCGCCTGGTGGACGACCATGGCCGCGGCGTTTCGGACCGCGACACCATCGACGTCGCGATACCGCTGGAGATCGCGGGTGAAATAGTCGGGCTCGCCGAGGAACACGTTGTAGGCGTTGAGTTGATCCGACTTTCCGTTGAAACCGCCGACCGTCTCCAGGCGCTGCACGAACTGCGACTCCACCTGCACGCGCCCGCGCTCGAGTTCCGCGTCGGTGGGCCCGTCGGTGGCGAGCCGGGCGACCTCGCTCCGTATCACCGCCTCGAGATCCGCCAGCGTCTGCCCGGGGGCGGCGGTCGCGACGATGAGGAAGAAACCCGACAGCTCTCGCGAATTCTGCGAAGCCCCCACGTCGAGGGCGATGCGACGCGTGAACACGAGTTCGCGGTAAAGACGCGAGGTCTTTCCGTTGGCGAGGAGATCTCCCAGCAGATCCAGTTCGGCGTCGCCGGGTTCGAACAGGCGCGGGGCGTGCCAGGCGAGATACAGCCTCGGGAACTCGACCTTGTCCTCCAGCACGAGGCGCACGTCCTGATGCAGTCCGGACGCAACCGGCTGCACCGGCGGACACGCAGGTCCCCGCGGAATGTCCCCGAAATAGCGCTCGGCGAGGTCGAAGGCACGCGGCGTGTCGATGTCCCCCGCCAGCGTCAGCGACGCGTTGGCGGGATGGTAGTACCTGCGGAAGAACTCGTGCACGTCGTCCAGCCGGGCCGCCTCGAGGTCGGCCGGCTGGCCGATCGTCATCCAGTGATACGGGTGCTGTGGTGGATACAGCGCGCTGGTGATGGCCATGAACGACAGGCCGTAGGGCCGGTTCTCGTAGTTCTGCCGGCGCTCGTTCAGGACCACGTCACGCTGGTTGTCGAACTTGGCCTGGGTCAGCGCGGGCAGGAGGTACCCCATCCGGTCCGACTCCATCCACAGGGCGAGATCCAGCGCGTTGAGCGGCACGACCTCCCAGTAGTTCGTGCGGTCGGCATTGGTGGAGCCGTTCAGGGCGGCGCCGGCTTCCTGCAGCGGGGGAAAGTACCCGTGGTCGTAGTGCTGCGAGCCCTCGAACATCAGGTGCTCGAACAGATGAGCGAATCCCGTGCGACCGGGCTGCTCGTTCTTGGACCCGACGTGGTACCACACGTTGACCGCCACGATCGGCACATCATGGTCCTCGTGAACGATGACGTCGAGGCCGTTGTCGAGCGTCCGCTTCGTGTGGACGATTTCCATGGTCGTCAGCGAACGGGGGTCAGCGGAATCGTCTTCCTGTAGCTGGCGATCGACACCTGGGCCGCGGTACGCTCGGCGACCTGCAGGAAGGCCTTGCCCGGCACCGAGTCCGGCTCACTCTCGACAATGGGAATGCCGGCGTCGCCGCCACGGCGAATCGGCTCGTAGAGCGGGATTCCCCCCAGGAACGGCACGCCCGCCTCCTCAGCCAGTTGCTGGGCCCCGCCACGCCCGAAGATGTCGCTCTCGCGGCCGCAGTCCGGGCACACGAAGTAGCTCATGTTCTCGATCACCCCGAGCGTGGGCACGTTGAGCTTCTGGTACATCTTGATCGCCCGCCGCGTGTCGGAGACCGACACCGACTGAGGCGTCGACACGACGATGGCACCGGCCACCGGGACCGTCTGCGTCAGGCTGAGGGCGACGTCGCCGGTGCCCGGGGGGAGGTCGACGATCAGATAGTCCAGTTCGGCCCAGCGGACGTCACGGAAGAACTGCTGGATCACACCGTGCAGCATGGGCCCCCGCCAGATCACCGGCGCGTCGTCGGTGGTGAGGAAGCCCATGGACACGACCTGGAGGCCGTACTTCTCGGCCGGGACGATCTTGTCGCCGTCGGTCCGGAGCTGCGACTGGACACCGAGCATGATCGGCACGTTCGGCCCGTAGATGTCGCCATCGATCACTCCGACGCGACTCCCGTACTTCGCCAGCGCGATCGCGAGGTTGACGGCCACGGTGGTCTTGCCCACTCCGCCCTTGCCGGCGCCCACGGCGATGATGTTGCGGATGCCCTCGACAGGGGCCCGGCCCTGTCCCGGGTCCACCGCGCTCCGCACGCTCGCGGTCATCTGCACCTCGACCTGGGCGACGCCAGGCAGGGCGGCCACCGCAGCCCGCGCCTGGTCCCGCAGCAGATCCTTGACGGGGCAGGCGGGCGTCGTCAGTTCGATCGTGAACGCCACGCGGCCGCCGTCGATCGTGAGCCCCTTGACGAACCCGAGCGAGACAATGTCGCGGTGGAGGTCAGGGTCCCTGACGGCCTTCAGCGCCTCGAGCACCCCAGCTTCGGTCACGTGTCCGGTCATGGCTATCGCACCTGCTGTTCGGCGATGTCGCCGACGAACGGCAGCTTGAACTTCTCGCCCTGGTACGCCTTGAACATCAGCACCAGCCAGATCGCCAGGCTGCCGATCCAGAGGAAGAAGCCCAGCAGCCACCCCAGCAACGGGATGGCCCACAGCACCATCTGCAGCACCGACAGCGGCAGGAACAGGAGCACCGACTGCATCGCGTGGAACTTCACGAAGCGGCTGTCCTTCTCGAGAACGAGGAACACGATGCCGGTCACGAACCAGAGCAGGTAGCTGAGGGCGGCGGCCATGTTCACCTCGAGACCCGTGCTCGACTTCTCCGGCAGCGGGGGCGGCACGTTCATCGATCCTCCAGTCGGCACCTCACGCGGTGCCTGGCGCAGACGTCAATCATATGGAGCGACCGGCGGAAAAGCCACACTGAAGGCCGTGTGGCGGGCCA
>CAYLZN010000020.1:4277-25602 GCA_964387935.1 uncultured Vicinamibacteraceae bacterium
CCGAACGGACCGGGCCCTTCGAACCGCGTGCGTGACTCGTGGTGCAGCAGGACCCAGAGCGTGTAGATGCCCAGCGCCGTGCCGAAAGGCAGCACGAACAGGTGAAGCACCGCGAGCGCCAGGGCCACGAGGCGGGCGAAGGGCCGATGGCCGCGTCGCAGCTGTCGCCCGACCCACGCGTTGACGCCCGCCCACACTGCGAGCAGGGCGGCTACGATCAGGAAGGTCGCCGCGGCGACACTGGCACTCATGCGCGGGCCGTCACTCCAGACGACGCCAAGGGCGCCGAGGCCGAGGATGAACACGGAGGTTGCCGCAAGCGCCGACAGCGCGCCCGCGAGCATGAACAGCAGGCCGGCCAGTTCGATGTGGCGTTGCATGGATGGGACGGGCACTCACTCGGGTGCGGTCGTTACCGGACGCGAAACCGCAGGTCGAAGACATCGCTCCCGGCGCCCGAGGCCCGAAGGCTCAGACGGAACCGGGCGCCGTCTGCCACGCCCCGCGGGACCTGGACCTGCACGGTCTCCTGGACCAGCGCGTGGCCCGCCCCGTCGCACGCGGCGCAGGGCTCGTCACCCACCTCGCCGCGTCCTCCACAAGGGCGGCACGACCGCCGCAGCGGCACCCTCACCGACACCGGCCCGCCGGCCATCGCCTGGCGGATCGACAGGTCCACGTCGGCTGCCACCGGAGCCTCCTCCATCGGGCCGCCGAAGAACGCCGCTTGCATGCGCTCCACGAGCGGCATCACCGACGGGAAATCGATGACGTCATCGCCAATCCACCGGCTTGCCGGACCCTCGCACGCGCTCGGCACCGGCTCGAGCACGGGCTGGACCTGTTCGTCCTCAGGCATGGTCGCTCGTACGATAGGAACGCCGCACCGTACTTGTCAAGGCACGCGCGCGGTGAGAGAGTAGGCGTCGTGGCCGAGCCCCAGCAGTTGCAACATGAATGCCCGATGTGCGGGGAGTTGATGCGCCTGAAGCACCACACCCGGGTCGTCAAGCTGCCCGGCCTTCCCGAGAAGAAGGCCGTGGAGGTGGCCGAGTGGGAATGCCCGGAATGCGACTACTTCGAGGAGTATGAGCCGCCAGGACCGGGGATGAGCGAGGGGTAGAGATCCGGCTGGCGGCTTGCGGCGGGCGGCTCGCGGCGGGCGGCGGGCGGCGGGCGCGGCCGACACGGTGTGCTGTCCAATCGAGACCAGGGCTACTGGGCGCCGAGGGCCATGAAGATCTCCCGCCTGGTCGCGTCGTCGATCCGGTCCACCGCGAGTTCGGTCTCACACTGGTCGCACAGGACCTCGAACACGGTCGGGCGCGATTCCTCCAGCACGTCCACGCGCTCGGTCTTGAGTTCGACCACGTGTACCTGGGCGGTCTTGAGGAGAAACACCCGGGTATTGCCACAGGTGGGGCAGGTCAGAGCCATCGGCTTGAGGCTGGGAGCTGGAAGATGAGCAGCGACGGGATCGAAGTCAGAAGTGAGGCGAGGGGATCACATTGGGTCGCCTGGGTCACCAAGACAGGTCAGTCCGAACAGGCCGCCCCGATCCTGATGGTCGGGATGACCCGGGAGGAAGCCGAGCAGCGGATGACCTCCTGGTGGCATGCCCGCACCCCCTCGTCGCACGAGACGTCACACGACCTCAGCCGGCGTCCGCCTCGAACGTGAGGTGCGAGGCGTCGAAAATATCACTCAGTTGCAGGATCTCCCCGGTTTCGTGCCCGCGGAGGACACAGTGCGGCCCCTTCGCCTCGAGTGAGACCATCGCCACGGCCCACTCGTACGAACGGTAGGCGGCCGCGATGCACCCGCAAGGCAGCCCCGCCAACGCGTGGAACTCGAACACCGGGTTCGTGCGTTCGTTGAGCACGTGGGGTGCGTTCACGGCTGCCTCCTGGCGAACACCGGTTGCAAGGACGACGCCATCGGCCTCTGCCGGGGCTCGGTGCCACATCCTGAGGCTCGCCGGGCTTTGCTCCCTGTGGGGACACGTTGACGGAGGCGCCCAGCCGACATCCGCTGTCGGCCGGGCGCCGACCAGACGACTCTACTGACACCCGCGATAGACGAGTCGTCCCTCGACCTGCGTGCCAGGCCACAGGCGTGCCGCGGCCCTGACGCACACGTCGAGTTGCCACTGGTGCCACGGTGCTGGCTGGCCCGTCTCGAACTCGAGCACCGTGACCAGATCCGCGGTGCGGATCACACAATCGATGGTGCCGCGGAGCAGGACCGTCGCCTCGCGCAGGGTGAACGGCACCTCGAACAGCGCCTGCCCCTGGGCGAGCAGCATCGCGACATCCGGCTGCGCGCGTATCGCCTCGAGCATGGCCTGCCCGGTGTCAGCGATGCGCGTGTCTCGAGCCCCGTCCATGCCGCACTGCTGCATCGCCCAGTCGCGTGCGTCCATCACGCGGACTCCGGGCGGGGACCATCGGGGACGGGGCAGCTCCGGAGGTTCCCCCGCCGCAGGTGCCGGCGACGCGACCATCGTCGCGAGTCGCGGCGGCCCGGGTGGCCGAGGGCGGCACAGCGCGAATCGGTGGGACCGACCCCCTGGGCTCGCCCAGGTCACCTCCGTGGCGTCCGGCGGGGATGCAGCCGCCTGTTCGAGGACGCCCACGAACGCCCCCGGCAGCACCTCACCGAGACTCCCCCGCCCCGTTCGAAACCGTCCGCGTCTCGTCGTGGCGGCAAGGTAGAAGCGCTCGCGCGCTCTCGTGACGGCCACGTAGATCAGCCGCTTGGTTTCTTCCAGGTCCGCTTCACGTCCCCCGGCGCCCGCCTGAGGCGAGGCACCGGGGATCTCGACGCGCCCTCCCTGTCCCCCTGCGTCTGGGACCACGCGGATGGCGGCCTGCTCGCCGGTCCCACGCCCGAGACCGACGACGAAGACCACTGGGAACTCCAGTCCCTTTGCGGCGTGAATGGTCATGAGGTTGACCGCTTCCACGGCGTCGATGATCGCGTTGGCATCGTCGCCTGCGGACAATCGATCGAGGTGCTCGGCCAGGCGCAGCATGGTCAGGGAGCCCCTGTTCTGGAGGCGCCGCACGAGCATGCGGACCTTCTTGAAGTTCTCCCTGGCCTGCGGTCCCCGGACCCCGCGCAGTTCCCGCAGATAGTCGGTCTCCGACAGGACATCGTCGATCAGGTCGGCCGGAGGTGTCCGGTCCACGCGGGACAGCCATCGCGCCGCACTCTCGCGGAGAAGCCGAAGGACTCGCTGGTCCTCCGAAGCCAGCCCGGCCCACCAGCCGGGACCTGGGTCCCGGCCGAGGACGGCGCCGGGCAGGCCATCGCCGTCACGGCCTGCCATCCACAGGAGCGCGGCATCCGACAGGCGCACGAGACGGGAGCGAAGGAACGCGGCCACGCGCAGCGGTGAGGCCGGCCGTGCGAGGAAGTGCACGAGCGCCGCGATGTCCTGCACCTCATCAGCGGTATAGAAGCCGAGGCCCTTGAAGACGTAGGTGGGGATGCCATGGGCCTCGAGCGCGGATTCCACAACCCGATGGCTCTCCCGTGCACGGAAGATCACCGCGACGTCGCCGGGCCTGACCGGGCGCGCCAGCCCCGTGTCGCGGTCCCGGATCGTGGCACCCGTCGTCAGCAACCGGGCGATCTCATCCGCCACCGCCTGACTGGCCGCGGCGTCACTCTCCGCGACTGCCAGTCCCAGGGCCGGATCGCAGGCGGATTCGCCCGGCGCCGCCACGGCGGCGCTGTCCAACGGAAAGTGGTCGCCCGCTTCGTACCGAAACGCGTCGGCTCGCGTGGACGCACGCGCCATGCCAGCCGAGAGGTCGTTGGCGAACGCGAGCAGTTCGGGACGCGCCCTGAAGCTGCGGCTGATCGTGCGGCGCGGGTTGCCCCGCGGTCGCAAGCCCGCCACGAAAGTCCCCGCCTCGCGCAGGATCGTCACGTCCGCGTCGCGGAACCGGTAGATCGACTGCTTGTGGTCGCCGACGATGAAGATGGAGGGGGGGAGCGGGGCGGCGTCTCCGATGCCCTGACCCTCGCGCCAGGATTCGACGAGATGCGACACGAGCTTCCACTGCTGGCGGCTCGTGTCCTGGAACTCGTCGACGAGCACATGATGGTAGCGCGCCTCGAGCCGGTACCGGCTCTGCGAGAACTCATCGCGATTGGCGAGCAGCGCTTCGGTACGGGTCAGAGCTTCGGCGAAGTCGACGACGTCGCGGTCGGTCAGGCTCCGTCGATAGATCCCCACGGCCAGCCCGTGCAGGCGCGCGAGTCCGCGAACCAGGAGGGTGCCGGTGTCACGATCCAAGCGGGCGAGCGCGTCGCCCACCAGCGGTGCAGCATGGCGGAAGGCCCGGCCGTGCCGCGACCAGGCGCCAACGCTCGCGAACGACGATTTCGGGAATCGGAGTTGCACGCGAGGCTGCCCATCGGTCTTCAGGAAATGATGACGCAGCCCCTCGAGGGCCGCGCGTTGCTGCACAGGGTCCTCGAGGCCCCGCACGACCGTTTCGATATCCGCGCGCACGAGGTCGAACGCCGCCGTGACGGGCCGATCCTCGGTCAGTGACAGGAGTCCTCCCGGCACGCCGCGGAGCGCCTCCGCCACGCGGCCGGTCGCCAGACGGATGATCTCGGAGAACGTCAGGGACGTGGATGCGCGCCTCGCCTCGGCCGCGAGCACCACGCCCGCCACTTCCCGCCGCGCCACGAGTTCAGCCAGCGCACGCGTCAGGACCGGCGTCGGACACTGCGCGAGCAGCCACCGCAGTGACTCGTCGTCTCCGGCCCGGGCCCGCGCGATCGCCAGCGCCCGGACGACGGCGGCCTCGAGGGAGGCCGCGACCTCGTGCTCGTCGGCGACGGCGAACCCCGGATCGAGCCCGGCCTCCAGGGGGAACTCACCGAGCAGCGCCAGGCAGAACGCGTCGATCGTCGAGATCGAGATGTCACCGAGTTGGTCGCGAAGCTCGCGCCACTGCCGCAGCCCGGCGGCCGACTGGCCAGCCAGCCGTCGCAGCTCGGCAACCAGGCGATCGCGCATCTCCGCGGCCGCCTTGCGCGTGAAGGTCATCGCCAGGATGTTGCGGGGCTGCACACCGGCAGCCAGCAGGGTCAGGTAGCGGCTGACGAGCACGGACGTCTTGCCCGTGCCTGCCGACGCCTCGAGGACGACGTTCTCACGGGGATCGACGGCAAATGCCCGCGCCGCGTCGTCCGGCGTCGTCGGCTGTCCCTGTGGCGCCTCGAACCGCGGCAACGGCCACGGGTCCCGGTCAGGAGGGTTGGTCAACGTAGTCCTTCCTGCAGACCGAGGCGAACGCGCACGTGCGACACAACCGTCGGTGGGCCGGAGAGGGAGGGAACACCCCGCGCTGGATGTCGTCGCAGGCCTGCAGGAAGCGCCGTCGCGCCTCGTCGAGTCGCTGCCGACCGGCCACGCCTTCGATCACGGGAACCCAGTCGTGACCACCGCGGAACGCGACGAACCCTGCCTCGCTGACCGTCCAGCGCCGCCCGCGGTACCCGACGAACTGCCGCTCGGCGCACAGGGCGTAAATGGGCAGCTGAATCGAGCGATGTCGGTCCGGTGGACGCCCGGTCTTGTAGTCGATGATCCTGAGTGTCCCGTCCTCGAGGAAATCGATCCGGTCGGCCTTGCCGCGCAGCGAGACCAGACGAGGGCTGTCAGGTTCCCCGAAGTCATAGGTCCCGCTCAGCCGATGCTCGAGGCGTCGCTCGACGACACCGCTCGGTCGCGCCACCTCGAGCCTGAACACGCGTTCGCCAAGCCCTGGAGCCGCCGGTGACCCAAGCAGCCTGGACCGCTCGATGTCGCGGTCGGCCGCGGGCACACCCTCGAGCAGACCGGTGACGACCTCCTCGAACGCTTCCCGGGCGAGCGGCAGCGATCCGGCGGTGATCGCGGACTGCCCCGCGACCGCCCACGCCTCGAAGAATCTCTCGAAGGCCGCGTGGACCAGCGTTCCGCGCCGCCGCGGATCGAGGCCGACGCCGCTGTCCTCCCCTTCCTCTTCGATCCCGAGTGCCGTGGAGGCGAAGAACTTGAAGGGACAGTCCAGGTATTGTTCAACGCGGGTGATCGGCAGCGACTCCGCGCGAAATGCACCCGCCCACCCGTGGAACCCCTGCCAGGCGGGGTCTGACCGATCCGCACGCAGCTCGCACCAGGCGGGCGTGCCCCGGGCCAGTAATCGGGACGCGCGGGGCACCTCAGGCCCGACGTCAGCAAGCGCCTTCGTCGGGTGTGGCCAGTCGTCCATGTCCTCGAGCAGGACCGACGGTCGCACGATCGCGTCGTCTTCGAGCTGGAACGTGGACACGACGACGTACTGCCGCGGCAGGTCGCCGAGGTCCCGGAACGCCGCACGCGCCGCGGGAAACCGGTCGCGCTCGGCCGGGAACCCCAGGTACCGAAGCAGGCTCGATGGGTAGAAGATGCTGCCTCGCTGCGGCCGCGGCCAGTCGCCTTCGATGACACCGAGGACACACCCGACAGCCACGTCTGCGTACCGGGCGGCTCGCGTGTCGAGCAGACGGACACCGCCGGCGCCCACCGTGGGCGCGAAGGTGTGCTGCTCGATCGCCCGTCCGACCAGCACCGCCACCTCACCGAACGCCATCGTCCGATCCCCGTGCCGCTCGTGAGCGACGATCAATTCGTCGAGCAGCGCGAAGATGGCGGTCCGCCCCCGGACGTATCGCTCGTCCGAACCCGGAAACCGGACTTCTCGGGCGGCGAGCAGGTCGCGCAGGGCCTGCAGATGACGGGTCACGGGCCGCTCCGCACAGAACGGCTGGAGATCCAGGGCCAAGGTACGGGCCGCTGCGCGCGCACGGCGGAGGCGGGCTGCGGCCCGAGGGTCGACCCGCGGCGCGGGCCCAGCGTGTGCGGCAGCAAGCAGGCCGTCGAGCCCGCCGCGATAGCCAGACTCCCGCCACGAGCGCGCGAGCACGTGAAGGCCTCTGGGCGGCAGGGGCCGCCCGTTCTCGCACCAGCTCAAGATCGGGGACGCGAGCAACTCGACCACCGCCTGTCGGGCGAACTCAGACCGGACGACGCCGAGCACGAGATCCAGGGCGGCGGGAAACGGCTCCGCGGCGAGCGGCAGCGTATCGGCCACGGTGAAGGGCATGCCGTGGGCCTCGAAGACCCGTCGGGCCAGATGGACGTAAGGAAGTGGTCTCGAATACACGAGGACGATCTCGTCGAGCGGCGCGACGCCGTTGGCGGCGAGACGGCCTGCGATTGCGAGCAACTCCTCTTCCCGGTCGCGGAAGGTGAAGGAGCGGCGGGCGGCTCCGGCCGACGGCATCAAGAGAGTCGGCGAACCCAGGGCGGGCGCCGTGTCCGCCCATCGCGTCTCCGACAGGCCGGGCAGCCACTCCGAGAGCCGCTCTCGAAACCCGGCGTCGAGCACGCGATCGGTCGCGACGACGTCCACGCGCGTTAGGCCTGGAAGCCGCAGCAGGAGATCGAAATCCGCGCGCCAGAGCCCATCGGAATCCGCATCCACGTCCGGAACGGTCACCACCACGTGCGTGAAGGGCGGGTCCGGCGCGCGCTCGAACAGCAGCGAACGCAAGCGGTGCTCGTCGAGGCCGACCGCCTCCAGGTCGCGTTCGTACTCGCGGAAGACGGCGACCAGGTGGCGCGTCTGCACGAGCAACCGGGCCGCGCCACGGTCGAAGTCTGCCGACGACTCGAGCGCCTCGACGAGAACCCGCTCGAAGTCCTCCACGGATCGGTTCTGACGCTTCACGGCGTCATAGAGCGAGAGCATCTCCGCGATGAGGCCGGCGCGCACCGAGAAGGGCGGAGCGACACCCGCGGCGATCGCCGAGTCAGAGGCCGTCCACAAGCGCGCCTCCCGTTCCACCCGGGACAGCAGCGGCGGCGTGCCTGGACCCAGGCGATGGTGCAACTCGCCGTACCACTCCGCGTGCGTGACGATCACAGGCAGGATGAGCACCGTCGGCGCGCCCGCGTCCGTGGGGTCCAGGAGTCGGAGCCGTTCGAGCGTGCGCCGCAGTTCGTGGGCGGCCTGGCGCGTGGGCACGAGGACCGCACGCGAACGCACGGCCGCCGGGGACCCGCCACAGGTGAGCGAATCGAGCGCCCGCTGCGCGGCACGCCAGGTCGGCACGCGCACGACGCCGATCTCTCGTGGCGGGTTCACAGGACGCGGGGAGGCTGCACGAGTCGGGCGACGTCCGTGCGGGCGCGATCCAGGAGCATGAGGGCGCCGGCGGCGGCGGCGGACGCGTCCCACGCCTTCTGCATGTCCCCGGAGGTCACGGCGCTGCGTCGCAGTCGCACGGCATTGGCCGCCAGCTGCACGGCGCTCGTGAGCACCGCGTGCACCGGCCGACCATCTGGCGGCACGATCACGGTGGCCAGCTGCGACGAGGCTCGGGAGAACCGGACGTCGAGCGCCTCGAGCGTGCGCAGGGACGGGCCGGCCAGCGTCCGGATGTCGTGCAAGGCCGACTGACTGCGCGACACGTCCCTGATGTGGCGCCCCATCGTGCGCTCGAACGTCCTGAGCACGTCGGCTTTCAGCGTCCACTGATCGAGGGCCAGTCGCACGCGGCGTGCGACGTCCAGACGCCCCTCGAGCGCGAGCAGGAGGCCCGCGATCTCGTCGTGGCGCTCCACGGCCAGGGCGCCGCTGTCACGGCGGGCCTCCGCCAGCAGGCGTTCGACCCGTCGCACGTCGCCGCGGGCGGCGAGTGTCTCGGCCGGTGCGAGCGTTGCCGAACGGATCCGCTCGACGCGCGCGTCGAGTTCCTCTTCTGTGCGGAGCGCGCGGGTCGCACGGTCGCGGGTCGCCAGCGCCCAGCTCGCGGGCAGGGCGGACCCGTGGTCGAGCGCCCCAAGCGCGGCTTCGATGAGGGACCGCCGCTCTGCAGGCGATCCCGCGAGTTTGGAGGCCCACAGCGCCTGGAGGATCGATTCCTGCAGACTCGGCGGCGGCAACGGCGGTAGGGGGGGCGGCCCGGCCACGCCGGCCACGAGGTTCAGGTCGAACCGTGCCTCGCCAGCCGACGCCCGAAGGTCAGAAATCACTTCGTCGACCAGCGCCAGGATCTGCTGAATCTCGGAGGCCCGATACCCGAAGTGCGCCGATGGCCACGCGGCAAGGCGCGAGCGGGCCTCCAGCGCCAGTTGCAGCCGCCGGGCCCGATCGGTGGTGGTCGCGATCTCGTTGAGCAGCCGCGCCACGCCGGTGCTCAAGCCCGCGAAGTCGGCTTCTCCTCGCGTGGCCGCGTATTGCGCCGCCCTCGTCGCCTCCGCGTAGAGGTTGGTGCGCTCCCAGTCGATCTGGCTCGACGGGATGCTCGCAAGGTGAAGACGAGGCTGGCCCTGGAACTCACCCACGGGCAGCGAGAACACGACGCGCTCGCCCACCGTCGCGAAGTCACCGTAGCTCGTCAAGGTGGAACCGTCGGTCAGGAAGATACGAAAGAACGCCCCTCGAGCGGCCTCGTCTGCGGCGGTCCCGGCGGCACCCAGGCCCAGGCACAGGCCGAGCGCGAGCACCCCCGCCGCGACGTGGTGGCGCGCGCAAGGTCGGGCCGCTGACAACCGGCGACGTTCGGGGAGGAACACGGAAGACCATCCTACCGCGGAGCGGCGCCTGTGGAAAACGTGTGGAAAGACCGTGCACGTCCTGTTCACAACATGTCACGTGAGAAAAATCGATCGCGCTTGGTCCACGCCTGGCGGCTGCGACTCCTGCACAGGCGCACTTCGGCCGTCCCTTCGCTTGATCGTACCTGCGCGCTCGCTAGAATGTCACACGCTCGTTGCACGTCGCGCAGGGTCGACATGTCGCCACGCCGTCTCTCTTTTCGCCAGACCATCCATGGACGTGATTACCGCATCGAAGTGTCGCTCGTGGCCCAGGGGCGATGGCGGGCGGAAGTCGTGACGCCTTACGGGGGGCCTACGGCCCTGATGCCCTTCTACGATTCCTCCCCGGACGGCGCTCGTGACGGCCTGACCGCCTGGCTGTCGAGCCTCCAACGGGAACAGGGCAGCACGCGATGAGGCGGGCTCAGGGCACAGGGCTCCGGGCTCAGGGCGCCGGGCGCAGGGCGCAAGGCTCGGGGCGCAGGGCTCAGGGCGTGGGGCTTGGGACCATGCTGACGCTGGTCGTGGTGGGCCTGGCAGTTGTCGGGTCGGCTGCCGCCCAAGCCACTGAGGCGTCCGCCTCGCGCCAGAGCGCGCCCCAGGCCACCCCCTCGGCCAGACCCGCCGCGCAGTCCACGTTGCCGCGCGTGCGCCTGCTCGCGACCGGTGGCACGATTTCGAACCGGGCGGGCAGTCGGCTCACGTCAGAGGAACTGCTGGCGTCCATGCCGCGCCTGGCGGAGTACGTCCGGGCCGAGCACGAGCAGTTCTCGAACGTGTCCAGCTCCGAACTGACGCTCCAGCAGTTTCTGAACCTGTCACGTCGTATCACGACGCTTTATCGGGAGGATCCTGGCCTCGCGGGTATCGTGGTCACCTCTGGCACCGACACGCTCGAGGAGCTTGCGTACTTCCTCCACCTGACCGTCCGCGACGATCGGCCGGTTGTCGTCGTCGGTTCGATGCGGAACCCGAGCACCCTTGGGTATGAAGGCGCCGCCAACCTGCTGGCCGGCTTCCGGGTGGCGGCGGCGCCCGAGTCCCGTGGGCTCGGCACGCTGGTCGTGCTCAACGATGAGATCAACGCCGCGCGTGAGGCGACCAAGACGGATGCCCTGCGACTGCACACCTTCCAGAGCCGGGGGGCTGGACTGCTCGGGGTGGTGGACGCGGACCGCGTCGTCTACTCCCGGAAACCCGTCCGCCGCGGCGGCAGCGCGAGCGAGTTCGACCTGCAGACCGTGGAAGGCCTTCCTCGCGTTGACGTGCTGCTCGTGTACCAGGACGCCCCTGGGGACCTGATCAAGGCCGCGGTCGACGCGGGTGCGAAGGGCCTCGTGATGGCGGTGGCTGGTGCCGGGGCGACGAGCGGCACCCAGGACGAGGGCCTCCGGTATGCCGCCGATCGCGGCGTGTTCGTCGTCCGAAGCACCAGGACGGGCGGCGGTCGCGTCCCGGGCGGCCAGGGCTTCGGGCCCCCGGGGCTTTCGCCCGACGAGCAGCGGCGGCGACGCATGGTCGTGAGCGCCGACGACCTGTCACCCGTCAAGGCGCGTCTCCTGCTGATGCTCGGCCTGACACGGACCCAGGATCGCGACGAACTGCAGCGGTACTTCCGGGAGTACTGATCGTCAGGGCTTCGGGGCAGGCCGGTCACCGCACGCCCGCGACGAGCCGATACCCGAGGCGGTGGCGCACCTTGTAGCCCCCCCCCTGCACTTCGACGCGCAGTTGCCGCCACTCCGCGTCCCGGCGCTGGTTGGTCGGCTGATACCCGAGCAGGTACTGATTCGACAGGTCCTGCACGATCTCGATGAACGCCTGTTCCAGGTCTGCCGGGTCGTTGCGGAACAGGCCGCGGCCCCCGCTGACTTCCGCGAAACCCTCGAGCAGGCTCCTCAACTCGCGGACCTGCATGGCCCGCCCCAGGCCGACCGCGTACACGACGGCATCGGTGGACTCCACCCGCGCCCGCGCCGCAGCCAGCGTCGAACGGCTCGATTGATCCTCACCGTCGCTGAAGACCACCAGCGCACGACGGCCGGGCCGGCGTCCCAGGAGATCGATCCCCCTGATAATCACGTCGTACAGCGCCGTGCCTCCCCACGGGGCCAGGCGGTCGACGGCCCGGAGTCGCGCGTCCGATGCGGTGGCGCGCCGCGCCAGCGGGAAGATGTTGTCGTTGAACGCCAGGAGCGTGACCTGCTCACCCGCCCCGAGCGCCGACAGGAATGCACGCGCGGCCTGCTTCACCTTCGGCATGGCGTCCGTCATGCTCTGGCTCACGTCGAGGGCGGCGACCAGCTCCAGCGGAACGTTCTCGGACGCGAACGTGGACACACGCTGGGGCCGGTCGTCCTCGAACACCTTGAAGGCCTCCCGGGGCAGATTGGGAACGAAGCGCCCGGCGTCGTCGGTGACGACCACGGCCAACTGAATGGCGTCGACATCCACGCGGTCCACGTAGCCCAGCCCCTTCGTGCGCACGTTGGCGACCGCGCGGGTGCCGTCCCGGAGCCGCGCCACGACCCGGATCGCGTGTTCGTCGACATCCGGGCCGGCGTCCCACGGGCATTGGAAGGGCCCGGCGGTCAGCCTGCACACCTCCCGCCCATCGGCGGAGAACACGAGGTCGCGAACCTGGTCAGCGGCACCAGCGGGCAGCACCTCCGCTTCGAGCGTCACCTCCCCACTGACCACCGCGCCGTTCTCGGGCGACACGATCCGGACGCTGGCGCGAGGCGCCTGGGCGAGAACCAGCCAGGTCCCGCCGAGGACGATCCCGATCCCGAGTGCAGTCCGACGGAGAGCCTTCACGGGTCTACCAGTCACGATCGATGGGAACGAGGGGTCCCCGCGACGCCTGCGCGGCCACGTAGTCTTCGATCTGCTCATCCGACAGGTCGGCCGCGTACCGTGCCAGGCGGAACCAGTCATCAGGATACGCGAGCGGCGCGTCGTGCAGCAGATCGAACAGGGCCGTCGAGACGACGGCCGGGAGGAGCCCGGCAGGCAGGCTCCGCGCGCGAAGTACCTGGAGGATGCGCAGGTTCAACTCGACAAACGGCGCAACGACCCTGGCGGTGGCAGGTCGCCCCTCCAGGTCATCGAGGGGCCGGCCGCTGAGCCATCGTGGCGTCAGCGGTCCTTCGAGCACGGGATCGAGACCGCCAAACGGCTCGAGGGTCCTCGTGGCACTGCCCGTCCACACGGCAAGCGCCATGTCGCTCAAGGTCCACAGGCGCTCGATCGACTGCGGGTCGTGGGCGCAAGCCCACTGTGCTGCGGCGAGCCGCCACTGGCTCCAGGCCGTCTGGTGCTCGTCCGACGGAACGCACTGCGCGAGCACCTGCTCCCGCACCTTCGCGACGCGTGCGATCAAAGCATCGGCCGTGCGATCGTCCATGGCCCACGGATCCTGGAGGAACGCTGCGAGGGACAGCAGATGCTGCCCGGCCTCCGACAGACGTGGAGGCTCGGGAAAGGCCGTGCTGTCCATCGGCTGCAGCGCAAGATCGGCGAGCGCGTGCTCGAGCGCAAGCAAGGAACCAGCGACGCGCCATCCCGTTCCTCCACCTCCGCTGCGGGATACCGGGAGCTGCCAGGGAGTTCGGGCTCCGATGCCGCGTCGATCATCGGGATCGAGATGGTGGCGTCTGGCCACGTCCGGCACCACCGAGAGAGGACCGTGCGGATCGCCGAGGTGGCGGGCGTAACAGTAGGCCAGCAGGGCCTCGGTCAGGGCGCCTTCGGCCAGGGCTCGCAACGTGTGCCTGTCGCGCGTCCTGAGCGGCTCGCGGCGTCCGTCGCGGCCCCGTTCGAGCACAGGGGCGACGATCGTCGCCGCGGACACGGGTCCGGGTTCGGTGCCGAACAGGGGGCGCCGGACGGGGCCGAGCCGTTCGGCAGCCTGCTCCAGCGCCTCGAGGTCCCCTTTCTCGATCACGGATGCCGACATCACGGCCTGCACCGCGTCCGCGAACGCGAGCGTGCCGGCCAGCGACGGGGCGCCCTGCAGGCGCACCACGGATTCCAGGCGGCGCGCTTCGGCCGACGCAGGATCGAAGCGGTAGGTGAGCCCCTCCCAGGTGAGCACGGGTGCGGCCGGTTCGGCGGGCGGGCCCGCCAGCGCGCGCACGAGTGCGACGTCCTCGTCCTGCACGCCAGCCGGGCCCGTCGAAAGAGCAGGCAACAACTGCTGGCGAAGCCACGTCACGAGCGCCGGCCCGTACCCCTGAGGTTCCGGCTCCAGCGCGACCAGCGAAACGACGAGCTGACGAGCAGTGTCGCCCGTGATCGCGTGGCGCGCGCGGAGCCCGTCGGCGAGAGCGAGGGTCGCCTGAAACTGGGCGAGGGCGATCGGTGAGTCGGCGTTCCTGGCCAGCCGCGAGAGCGCGTTGGCTCTGGACACTGCGCTGGCGTAGTCGCGAGCGTCGGTGAGGCCGATTCGCTCGAGGACCAGCACCAGTGCCGGCGCCGTCATCATGGCGTGTGCCGCCCTCCAGACGTCCGCGAGTTGGCCCGTCCCCGCGTCCGCGAAGCGGCGTTGAACGAAGCGCACGGCCGACAGGCGGGCGATGCTCTGGTCGAGGTCGACGCCGACCGCTGATCCGACCAGAAACGACGCGTCCACGGGTGATGCCGCGGCGACGTCGCGCGTCCAGGACGCAAGGTCGCCGCCCGGCGCGCGGCCTTCGAAGACGTCCCGCCAGAACCGTTGCGAGGATGGCCCCATCCATGCACCGGTTTCGGAAATCCTCAGCGCGCCGAGGACCACGTGCGCGTCGACGGGCGGCCTGGCGAAGGGCCTGTCGTTCGGGTCCCATTTGGGGTCGTGGGACAGGAACAGATCCGCCAGGGCCCGGGCGGATGCCTCCGACCCGGCGGTCTGCGCATTCGAACTCTGACGCGCGGGACCAAGGACGAAGTGTCGTGTTGCCGGTGGCAGCCGCACGAGGACATCGAGCAGCCACGCACGGCGACCGCGATCCCGCGCCAGCGCCCCCTGAATGAAGGCCTCCGGGTCCGCCGGTGATTGGTCCACGAGATCACGCCAGAAGCCGTCCGCGTTGGGGCTGCCGGGCAACGCCATGCGTCCCTCGCGCACGACGAGGCTCGACGCGAAGGCGGCAAACCTTCCGGCGTGGCGACGCGCGATCGTCTCGAGCAGATCCGTTCGGCCTGCGAGAAACGCGCGCGTCTCGGGCGGGCAACTCATGAGCCCGACATACAGGAGCGCAAGTCGTCGGTCGCGAAGGACGAGGGCCGCCGTCGGACCAGTTCCCTGACCGAGTCGGCCCGAGAGGTCTCGCCAGGTGCCCTCGGGCAGTGGCGAAGGCACCAATCGTTCACCGGGATTCCCGCCTGTCGGCGACGCATCTGCCAGCCATCGCTCGAGAGCCGCACGAGTCGCGTCGATGTCTCTCGCCTGGCCGGGGGGAGCGGCATGCGCCAGGCGGACCACGTCCATGAAGAGGCGGGCACGCGGCGTGTCAGGAGGAAGGCCCACGGCCGTGGCGAGGCCTTGTGCGGGTCCCGGCAGCTCGAGGCTGGCGAGTCCCCCTGCATCGCGAGGAAGCGACGGGGCGACCTGGGCGGCGACGGCCACGACCGAGAAGACCAATCCGAGGATCACTGGCGCTGTCCCCGACCGCCGTGAGCCACGGGCAGGTTCGGGGCTGCACGTCTCGCTGCCAGGGCGTCGGCCCGGAGGAGCGCCTTGGGTCTGGTGAGGCGTGCCATCAGGAGCGGGAGTGTACCATCGAGCGGACCGACGTCGACAACCACTGACCTCCGCGAGCGGCGAACGGCAACTCCTGCGGCGCCTGGGTGTCATTCCTCATGAATCCCTTGTCCGAGGTCGCCGAGGAAGACTGGCGGGCGCGACGCGCGCGCCGGCAATCGGGAAGCCTGCACCTGGAGGTCGCCATGAGAAACAGCCTCATGTGGGGAGTGGCGGGAGCATCGGCAGCAGTTCTGGCAGTCCTGCTGGTCAGGGGGGCGCCCCCGGTGGGCACGGGGACGGAAGGGACGACCGGCATGGGGCAGGACTTGCAGCGCCCTTCAGGTCCTCCCATCAGATCCGCGGCGTCCGGCCCGACCCGCCCAGCGGAGGGGCCAGCCACGAGGAGCGGGAACGCCCCCGTTCAGGTGGAGATCGACGGGATCGATGGCGTGCTCCCCGGGGTCGGCGTCGACCATGACTTTTCGATCGAGGAGCAGTCCGGCAGACGACAGCCACAAGCGACCGTGACCGTCAACCGGCTGCCGGATGACCACACGGCGACCCTGCTGGGCCGTCACGTCACGGGCAGAACCGTTCGCTGGGTCACGATCAAGACCAAGGACGCGGAGCGTCGACTGCCCGAGTTCACACTGCGCCTGGAGAACGTCGTCCTCGAGGCGATTCGCACGCATGCCGCCGACGGGGTGTACCTCGAGGCCGTCACGTTCAGGTTCGGGAAGATCCGGTTGACGGATGCCGACGGCGGCAGTTTCTCCTGGGACTACGCGGCGATGCGGCCGTTCTGACGGGCGTTGACGTTCCGCACGTCCGCGTTACTGCTGTCTGGCAGGCAGCCCCAGCAGGGGCGCCGTGACGTCGTAGGCGCGGTTGGCCATCGCCTTGTGACCAGACTCGTTGGGATGGGCGGTGCCCAACCCCGACGTCGTCGGCGGGCCGTTCTTGTACGTGCGTGTCTGTTCATCGTAGGGCCTGGCTGACCCCTGGACGTTCACCGACTCCTCTGCGCGCCTGAACCACCGGCCGGAGCCGAGCCAGGTGGCGTTCGGCCAGTACGTGCGCGAGTAGGACCTGCCATCGGTGCCGCTCGCGCACAGGCCGTGGAGACTGAACAGCGGCTCGATGCCGTCGATCAGCGTCCATCCGTGCCGTGCCGCGGCATCCGCGATCCGGTCGTTCAGCGGATGCAGCACGTTGTCCCGAGCCCAGTCGATCTCCCAATCGTCGATCGACGCATCCGAGGCGATGCCCGCGAGGACCGCGCTGCACGTCAGGCCGTCTGGCCCGGTGCCGAAGGAGGGGTATTGCACGATCGCGGTTCGTCGGATCCTGCCTGCCAGGGGCCCGGGCCCGTTCAACTGCGAGCTGAGGTAGGCGTAGGCATCTGGCAGGGCGAGCATGCCGGTCGTCCTGCCCCACTGGAGGCTGGGATCGGTGATGGAAGAGCCCACCATGAGACCGGGAAGACCGAGATGGTAGAAGAACAGGAGATCCCGGATCCAGGTGTTGTTGGCGAGGAACTCGAACGCGTCGTTCAACTCGTTCCGCTCGAGCGAGGCCCAGTCCCCGCTGTTCACGGCCGTCAGGATCCTCGAGGGTGTGAGGTCGCTCACCGGCACACCGAGCTTCTCGGTGCCCCTCAGGAGCAGTGAAGCGAGAACGCGGGAGAACCCGACGTCGTTTCCCCCGATCGAGATGAGCAGCAGGTCCACCTGGCGTGGCCCGATGAGCGACGACAACTGGGAGAGCTGAGATGGGAGCGCCCCGTCGGCGTATTCGTCCAACGACCCCTGTTGACCATCTGGCATGCCCGGGTCGCAGGGTCCCCCCCAATCGCATTCCACGAGCCCAAGCCTGATCGTCGCGCCCGTCGCGGCGAGGGAGACGAACGTCACCGAGGACTGTGCGGAGGCGTCCTCCATGGCCAGGGCCAGCTGCACCGGCCAGGCGGCGCTCGACCGGTGCGCCCGAAGATGCCGCTCGGCCGCCGGCGTGGCTCCCGACACCTTCCGATGGACCCAGCGCGCCGGAACGGTGGCGAGATCCCAATCGGACTCCCAGCCGAAGTCCCCGTTCATCGGACCTTGCGGCCAGTAGTACTTATAGGTCGTGGTCGGCGGCATGGACGCCGAGCCATCATCGGCCCACCGCGTCGTCAGCCAGTACTTGTAGTTCAACCCGAGCGGTGGCAGAAACGCGTTCACGTACTTGCTTCCCTGGGTCCTGCGCTCAGGATTCCCCTCCCCCGACGCGTACGAGTCCCCGATGACGACGATGAGGAAGTCCTCGACCTTGACGTCCTTCTCGGACGAGCCGGAGCACGGCACGCCCATCTTGTCCGTGCCGGAGACCGAGAGCCTGACCCGGTACGTCCCTTCGGCGAGCCGCACCGAGAGTGGCGTGAACGTGGCCGGCAGTTCCTGCACGAGGGAGCCGGCCGTGGTGCGGATCTGCCACGTGCCGCTGGTGAATGGCACGGTGGGTGTCAACTGCACCGTGAAGGTCGGCATGGCGGATGGATTCGACTTGAGTGGAACGAAGCCGTTGGTGACGTAGGAAAGGGAGTTCGGGAGATCCAGGATCCCGTTGTTGTTCGCGTCGAGGCCGAACCGCTTGGGCATCGCGTAGCTGAAGAGTGCCGAGCAGGCCAGGGTGGACGTCGAGGTGCCAGGAAGATACGAGGGCCTGTCGCCACCAGAGGGTCGGAGATCCGGAGGCACGTCGAGGCCCACCGCTGGTCCGGATGGTGTGGGGCGCACGCCAATGGTGGCGAGCGCCTGGTCCGTCAGGCCGCGACCCGGCCCGAAGGCCATGAGCAGCACAACCACCACGACCAGAGATAGCCCTGACAGCAGGCCGAACTTCTTCATGTGTCCTCCTCTGCGGTTGCTGCACACATGACAGAGTCCTGGCCTGAATGACGAGGGACAAGGCGGGATCTCCGAGGGGCAAAGAGGGGCACGGGCCCGCGCGGAGCCGGCGGGACTATCGAGGCGGCGCTGGGACGGCGTTCAGCGCCGCCAGCAACTGGCCGGACGCCAGAGCCCCTGGGAACCCCGGATGTGCCAGGGCCACCTTGAGGAGGGGATCGACAAACGCCGCTCGCCCGCCGGGCGTCTGCAGGCGTACGCGCAGTTCCGCCGACGCAAGTGCACGCCTGACGACGGGGTCCTCGAGCGCAGCGCGCAGGTCCGAGTGGCCCTGCACCGTTTGCCATGAGCCGCCGGCCACGGCGTCCGCGAGCGCCTCGGCCACCCTGGGAACCAGCAAGGCCTCGCGAAATGTCGCGTTGCCGAGCGCGGCGGCCAACCCGGGATCCGCCATCAGCCCTCGCAGGTCGGTGTTGGCTCGAATCTGCCGGAGCGTGTCTCCCTCGAGGAACGCAAGAACATCGGCGTCAGCCGGGGTGATCTTCGTCACGCCCACCGTGCCCCTGGTGGCGTCGGGAACCGGGGAGCCGAGCCAGCGGGTCGCGACGATCGCCGCAACGCCGAGGGCTGCGGCCGTCCACAGGAATCCCCTGGCCACGCTTCCGACGGGCACCGGCCGGACCGCGTCCAGGAGTCGATGCCGCCAGCTCTCGGGCCGCGGAGCCCGGGCCGCACCTGGCCGGCCGGACACTGCGGCGATTTGCTGCATCACCTCACGCACGAGACCCTGGGGCTCCTCGGCCCGTCCAAGCACCTCCAGCGTGGCCGCCAGTTCCCGCAGGCGCGCGGCTTCCGCCGCGAGCGCCGGATCGGCCTTCAGCCGCACCTCGAACTCGCTCAGTTCTGCGGGCGGCAGCGCGCCATCGAGCCAGGCGTGCAGGTGCTCACGTTGGCGTGGACCGATCATGACGCGTTCTTCCAGCCGAGGAGCTGCCGGCCCAGTCGCTGTCGCGCCGCGTACAGGCGCGACTTCACCGTCTTGACTGGCACACCGATGGTCTCCGCGATCTCCTCGTAGGACAGGTCACCGAAGTGACGCAGCACGACCACCTGCCGGTCGCGCTCCCGCAGCTCGAGCAGGGCGGCCTGCACGCGCGCCCGCAGCTCCACGCGGCGAAGGCGCTCGGCGGGATCGTCTCCGCCCGGCGTGGCCGGGTCCAGCGGCTCCCGGCCACGACGTGCCCGTCGGACGTTCAGGCATTCGTTCACGAGAATCCTGTAGATCCAGCTGAAGAACTTGTGATCCGGTTCGTAGGACGCCAGGTGCCGGTACGCCCGCAGGAAGGCGTTCTGCACGGCGTCTTTCGCCTCCTCCTCGTCTCCAATCATCCGTAGGGCGATCGTGAACAGAAGCCGGTGGTACCGAGTCACCAGGGGCTCGAAGGCCTCCGGCTCGCCGGCCAGGCAGCGACTCACGAGGTCCCGGTCGTCGAGGGCTTCCTGACTGAAGGACACGCGTCCCGCCCCCAAGGTTTGCAGCAGGTCAGGCTATCCGGCTCCGCCGCCCAGTCGTTGCAGCGCGGCCTGTGGCGTGGGTTCGATCGTGAACAGGGGCAGGAAGCCGGCCAGGTCGAAGACCTGTCTGACCGGTTCCGCGAGCGCGCACAGCACGAGCGACCCTCGCAGGTGCCCGAGTCGTCGCGCGACGACGAGCATCACGCGGAGCCCCGCGCTGCTGATGTAGTCCACCTCCGAGAAGTCGATCACGAGCTTCCGCTCGCCGCCGGTGAGCAATTCCACGAGGCGTTGCTCGATGGTCGGCGCCACCGCGCTGTCGAAGCGACCCGCGGGCCTGACGACCAGCCAGTCCTGGTGCCGGGACTCAGCCATCTGCATGGAGCCGTCGCGAATGATAGCACCGCGGTGTGCTATATCGTTCCGGTGCTCGCCGTTCCGCTCGCGCTCGCGCCGGTGACGGTCTTCCTGGGCGTCCTGCTGCTGCTGGACAGCTTCAAGCTGGTGCCGCGTCGTACTCTGCTCCGGGCGCTGGCAGGCGGGGCGCTGGCCGCGGTGTCCGGGGCGGCGCTCCACACCCGGCTGGTCGATCGGCTGGGTGTCGACCCCCGGCCGTTCTCGCGCTACGTCGCGCCGATCACGGAGGAGACCCTCAAGACGGCCTGCCTGTTGCTGTTCGTGCGACGGCACCACGTCGGGTTCCTCGTCGACGCCGGCATCCTCGGCTTCGCGGTGGGAACCGGCTTCGCGCTCGTCGAGAACCTCGCCTACCTGCGTGCGCTGCCTCACGGCGACACCCTCGTCTGGGTCGTGCGTGGATTCGGCACGGCGTTCCTGCACGGAGCGACGACGAGCCTGGTCTCCGTCAGTGCCAAGTCGATCCGGGACCAGTCGCCTCAACTGGGGGTGCTGTCGGTGCTGCCCGGCTGGTCGATCGCGGTCATCCTGCACTCGGCCTTCAACCACGCGGTTGTCTCGCCCGTGATTGCCGCTGCGGTGCTCTTGAGCGTGCTGCCGCTGGCGGCGATGGCCGTGTTCCAGCGAAGCGAAGCGGCGACGCGCGAGTGGATCGGAACCGGCATGGATCGCGATGTCGAACTGCTGAAACTCGTCACCTCGCAGGAGTTCGGCCGCACGCGTCTCGGCGCCTACCTTCGTGAACTGACGTCGCGGTTTCCAGGTCCCGTTGTCGCGGATATGTTCTGCCTGCTGCGAATCCAGCTGGAGCTGGCCATCCGCGCCAGGGGAGTGCTGATGGCGCACGAGGCCGGGCTCGAGCTGCCCGCCGACGAACAGACGCGCGCCCGCCTCGACGAGCTCCGGTTCCTCGAGCGCTCGATTGGGCCGACGGGACTCCTTGCCCTGCGGCCATTGCGCGCCTCCGACGCGCGAAGCGCCTGGCACCGGTACCTGCTCGGGCACACCTCACGCTCGACCTGACGACCGGCCCCTGGCGCTCACGAGCACGTCGCGGCGGAGCCTCGCGGCGCCGGGCACGCACGGCACGTGCTGCACGCATAATACGTGCAGGAGGTGACCGCC